>JAFADI010000142.1 GCA_023424965.1 Bacillota bacterium | reverse complement strand
CAGGTCCCTCATGGGCTGGTTTATTTTTTCTTCATCCAGTGACATTTTGACAACGGATGCCACCTTTTTTCCGACCCTGGCCGCCACCATGGCGCCGCACAGAACCGCGCTGCCGGGCGCAACGATACGCTCCCCTCCGAAATGAATGACCTCGTCATAGCACATGTGTCCGATAAATGTAATGTCGTACTTCTTTGTCATTGTTGACCTCTCCTTAATTCTATTTATAGTTTAATCGTTTAAATTAATGGGCAAAAAAAATTAGCCTCCGCAAGTACGCGGCAGAAAACCGCAGAGCAACTCGCGCGGCAGCCTATATACTGTTGACGGATTTCCTCTCTATGAGCTTGCACTGGAGCTTGATCACATGCTCCTTGTAGTCCCGATCCCCTTTCACCAGATCAATCAGTAGCTGAGCGCTTATTTTGCCTATTTCGTTCAGAGGCAGCGCCATGGTTGTGAGCTTCGGGGAATAGGCATTGCTGCATTCCCTGTTGTCAAAGCCAGCCACTGACAGTGCCCCGGGCACATTTATTCCCAATTCGTTGGCGGCGTCGATAATCCCTCCCGCCATCACGTCGTTCATTGAGAAGATGGCTGTGGGCGGTTCAGGCAGGGACAAAAGCTCCTTGCCCACCAGATACCCTTTTTCAAATTCCCAGGAGCCACACCCCATGTACTGGGGATTAAAAAGCAGGTTGGCCTCGTACAGCGCCCGCTGGAACCCCTTTAACCGGTCCTGGCACTGTACCGAATCAAGCAGACCCGTGACGATGCCGATTTTTTTGTGTCCCTTTTTAATCAGATAGTTTGTTATTTCATAGGCAGCCCCTTCATCATCATAGTAAATGGAAACTTCCGATTCATTGGCCGTATAGCAGTAGGTATACACAATGGGAACGGGGCTGTTCTCTATCAAGCCGCTTATGTCCCTGCAGTGGGCTCCCACATAAATGATCCCCTCCACCTGCTTGCTGATCAGATCGTTTACGATGTCGGAAATGACGTTTGTGAATTTTTTCGTATCCTTGTAGTTGTTCCCCACCCGTTGAAACAGCCGGATGTTGTTCAGCAGGATATGATAGTTGTAGTTTTCCGCACATTCATTGATGCCGTTGATGATTTCAGGGGTATTGAACACGGTGATGTCTTCGGTGATAATCCCGATGGTATTGGTTCTCTTGATTTTGAGACTCTTTGCGATGCTGTTGGGTTTGTAGTTGGTCTTTTTTACGGCTTCCAGCACCCTGCCTTTGGTCTCGTCGCTGATTCTGGCCGTACCGTTCAGCACGTGGGATACGGTAGCCGTAGATACATTGGCCATTCTTGCTATTTCTTTGATTGTTGCCATAATCCACCTGATAATGATTTAATCGTTTACACCATTATTATACTTGCAACAGCGCCTGTTGTCCATATACTTTATGGAAATTTTACTAATTGTTTTATTTATATATCTTTACAGACTGATTTACTATTAGTATAACATACGTGGCGAAAGGGAAGTTCCTTATGATTGATGTGGCAAAGCATTGGAACCCAAAACAGGCGCAGTTGAAGACCCTCATCCGCAACCGGAAAGGTTTGGGGAAGCCATGGAACTCTGCCTGGACATGCATTCCCTGGTACACACCGGGGAAATGTCGCAGACCGGGTTTAGTTATAATTATAATAGTTGTAAATTCGACCATAAAAACCCTTTTATTATACAAAGTAGAATTGTACCAATATAAATACATCAATATAGGGAATTTTTATATTTCTACTAAAAAGTTTATTTTGATGTGAAAATTATATGGTTCTCCAATCAGTGTTTCATGAAAATATTTATATATCGTTTAATAACGTATTGAAGCTTGATACGATCAATGGAGGAATGTAATATGCAATATTATGAGTTAACGTTTACTGTCCAGCTTGTACGGGCTTTCATTTTGACTGTGCTAATAAAAAAATCGGACAGAGCATTAGCAGGGCAATGCTGAATGATTCCAAGCTTATTGGACTTCATGGACGCACAGGCTTCAAACACTATATTTTCAATTCCTTTATCCCATTGAAAGAGACCTTCTGCTACTATAAAACCATATTTAGGCAAAACTAGAAAGGAAATCAATGTTTTTTTCGTAGAGGAATATTCAAAGGATGCGTTTTTAAATCCAGCATATTAAATTACTCAATAAAGAGTCTATGCCTGTAGCGTATAAAGGGAATTTGCGAATTTAGATGATAATAATCTTTTCTTTTAAAATATTTAAGTTTTTTTGAGTAATATAGGCCTGATCTTTGATATCTACAAATTTAATATACTATTAAATCAAATATGAAACTATATAAATAATTAACATTTAATATAAAAAGCTCTACTTGATAAAATTTTTAAGTAGAGCTTTACAATTTTGTAAAAAATTTAGATATGCATGGAAAAATTTATAAAACTGCTTTATAATTAGTGAAAACATTATAATAAAAATGAGGGGATGATTTATATGGATAGCATTGTAAAATGAAGGGTTTTGGCAATAGTTCTTTATCTATTACCAATTGCAATAACATATATATTAACTAAAAATATTCATTATTTTTTATTCTCAGCAGGAATAATGACTATACTTTTGGCATTATGCATAAAATTTATTCCTGAATTTATTGGTCAAAAGGCTCCTGATACTTCTTATATGTTTCTGATCATTGCAGGGATTCTTACGATGCTGCCGATTATATTATAAGTTTTTTAGACTCGTAGAGCAGTAGGGTTGTATTACAGGCTGATTTACTATTAATATGACCCTGATAAAAAGGGAAGGTCCTTATGATTGATGTGGCAAAGCATTGGAACCCAAAACAGGCGCAGTTGAAGACCCTCGTCCGCAACCCGGAAAGGTTCGGGGAAGCCATTGAACTCTGCCTGGACATGCATTCCCTGGTACACACCGGAGAAATGTCGCAGGCCGGGTTTAAGACCTTTGAGGATTTTATCTGGGACGGGCTGGAGGAAGCGGTATTCCGGATACTTCCAAAGGAAGAGGAGGCTTCCATCGCCTGGCACCTGTGGCATTTGACACGGATCGAGGATATTACCGCCAATGTCCTTGTTGCCGGTGAAGTTCAGGTCATGGATACCGGCAACTGGGCAGGCAAACTCCTGGTGGACACCCATGACACGGGAAATGCAATGACTCCCTATGAAATCGAGGCTTTCAGCTTAAAAATTCCCATGGAGGCACTGAGAGATTACCGCATCGCCGTCGGTAGGAAAACGCGTACCGTCATCAAGTCCTTGAAGCAAGGCGATCTGAAAAAAAGGTGGGCCCAGAACGCTTGCAGCGCGTATTTGACGAGGGTGGAGTCGTGGAAGGCTCCAGAGATTTATTGGACTTCTGGGGAAGAAAAGACGTTGCCGGCATATTGCTCATGCCCATAACCCGGCACCAGATTGTCCACCTGAATGCCGCATTGAGAAATAAAAGCAGGCTTGGGGGCACAGCCGTCTCCGGGCAAAAATAATACCCCGGGTTGCCCAAGGGTATGCTCATGCATATCTTTTGTATTTTCTGTCATATACTTCAATCCTGATTAAAACAGGTTCCCTTTTCCTTCGAAAGAGGCTCGCAATCCATTTCAACATCGTCATCACTCCTTGTAGATATATATACCACATTTATACGGAAAAACATTATTTTTTGAAAAATTATCTCTCTTGCTTTTTCAATTTCCGTAACTTATCATTAGAGTAGATATCCATATAATTTGCACTTATATTCTATGATTTCTATGGGAAGACACTAGTTTAAACGAGATGGCCGCTTTTTACACTGCAAGGGGTGTGTTCGATTGCTGATTGGTGCTGTTACAGGAATACTGGTTGTGATAAATATTGCAGGCTTTGTAACGGTTGCCGTGGACAAGCACAAGTCAAGGAAAAAGCTCTGGAGAATACCCGAGAGGCTGTTCTTCCTGCTTGCGCTTTTGGGAGGCTGTCCCGGAGTCTACGCAGGGTTTCTGCTTTTCAGGCACAAGACCAGGCGCTGGTATTTTATGCTTGGCATTCCCGCCATCTTTGTGCTGCAGGTTTTGGTCCTGTTCAAATTCCTTAAAACATAAAAAGCCAGGCTTTTCCGCCTAGCTTTCACGTATCCACACGAGCATTTCTCCCGGTTTCCGGTTGCACCACAAACTGTAGGGAATGGCTTTAATGGCTGCCGGCACTTGCCTGTAATCCGCCGGCATGTACAATCTGTCCTGCCAACCGCCGGATTCGCTGCGAAGGGCTTCACCTTCCACAACCACCGTACCCCCGAAGAGTTCCTGGTCAAACCTGGCCTGCAAGCTGCTTTCCTTAGAAAGGGCTATATCCCACAGGTTCGCTCCATTGTCCTGCTCTTCAAGGCAGTATACCACAGGTCCCCGCTGGATTGCTATTCTTCCCCCATTTACCCGGACCTCCGGATTGGCCTTTATCCGTTCTACGGGCATGGGAAGGGTCAGAACAAGGGTATCCCCTTTTGTCCACCGTCTTTCTACTTTTGCATAGCCGCGGGCCATTACCCCCTCAAGCTTTACTTCCTCTCCGTTCACCTTCAGCGATGCATTCCTGCACCATCCCGGGATGCGCAGCCAGAGGGAAAACGAAAAATCCTCTTCCGGGTCGACCGTGATTGTGACGGTTTCCTTCCACGGATAGGCCGTCCGTTGTTCTATCAGAACCTTCCTCCCATTCACGGAGGTTTCCGTTTCATTGCCGGCGTATAGGTGGACATAGAGCCCGTCATCGCTCTTCGAGTAAATATATTTCCCCAGGGATGCAATGAGCCTTGCAATGTTGGGAGGGCAGCAGGCACAGTCAAACCACGGCTGCCGTACGGTCTTTACATGCTTTTTATCAAATCTGGCCTCACAGCTTTTGGGCCACACCTCCATGGGATTGACGTAAAAAAACTTTTTACCGTCCAGGGACATGCCGCTCAGAACGCTATTGTAAAGGGCTCTTTCCATTACGTCCGCATATACTGCCTCCGTTTCCATTGCCAGCATGCGGTGGGCAAAGAATACCAGTCCGATGGAAGCGCAGGTCTCATTGTACATGGTGTCGTTGGGGAGGTCATAGTCAAAGGTAAAATCTTCCCCGTAGTCCTGGGAACCAACCCCTGCAGTGATGTACATCTGCCGTTTTGTCACATTGTCCCACAGCCGCCTGCAGGCCTCCTTCAGGGTAATATCCCCCGTTTCCGCCGCCACATCCGCCATGCCGCTGTATAGATACATGGCCCTGACCGCATGCCCCACCGCTTCTGTTTGCTCCCTGACAGGCTTGTGTGCCTGGGTGTATTTATAGACATACTCGCCGAAATAGTCCTCATGCCCCTCCTCGCCCCGGGCCTTTGCTTCCATGTCATAAAAGTGGGGCTGCTTTCCCCGCTCATCGATAAAAAACTTGCTGAGCTTGAGATATCTTTCCTCTCCCGTCGTGTTGTACATCTTCACCAGGGCCAGTTCAATTCCCTGATGCCCCGGATAGCCTTTCTTTTTCTCCGGCTCGGGGCCGAATACCGTGTCAATATAGTCGGCAAACCGGCACATGATATCAAGGAACCGGCGTTTGCCTGTGGCCTCATAATAGGCTACGGCTGCCTCCATCAGGTGTCCCGCATTGTATAATTCATGCTTTCTCCGTTCATCCGTCCAGCGGCTTTCCGGAGATGTAATGGTATAATAGGTGTTCAGATACCCGTCCTGCTGCTGGGCCTTCTCAAGTAGATCAATCACGTCATCCGCGATTTTCTCAAGTCCGGCATCCGGGTGGGTGGTAAGCCTGTAAGCCACAGATTCAAGCCATTTTGCCACATCGCTGTCCTGGTAGCAGAAGCCGTAGTGTTCTCCCCTGGACAGGCCCGCCGCAATGCGGAAATTCTCTATGGCATGGCTTGGCTCAGTATTTGGGACCCGGTCATTCAAGGCTTCCCACTGGTAGGGAATCACCTCTTCCCGCACCAGCTTCATATAGCGGCCCCAGAAATCGTCATTTATTTTAACTTCCTTTAATGTCAACGGCTTTGTTGAAATAAGTTTGCCCATAAAAAACTCCTTTTGCTGTATTGCATGATGTTCCAAAACATCGAGATCAGCCCTTGATCCCTGTGGTTACAATGCCTTCCACAAAATACTTCTGTGCGAACATGTAAAGTATCAGTACCGGTACCAGTGTAAAGACCGATGCTGCCATCAGCAGGTCATACTGGGTTTTGTACATGCCGCGGAAGGCGTTGAGCCCCAGTTGTACGGTAAATTTCCTGCTGTCATTGATAAAAATCAGCGGCCTTAAAAAATCGTTATAGGAAGACTGGAAGGTAAAGATTACCGCCGCAGTCAACGCGGGCTTGGATAAAGGCATGATGACCTTATACCAGATCTTGAACCTGTTGCACCCGTCAATGACGGCCGCATCCTCCATATCCTGCGGTATGGTCATGTAAAACTGCCTTAAAAGGAAAATCTGGAACGCAAAACCAAAAAGCTGGGGAACCAGCACAGGCCACAAGGAATCAAGCCAGCCCAGGTTCCGGAAGATGGTGAATACCGGCACAATCGTCACTGAATCCGGGATCATCATGGATATCAGGAAGGCCGCGAATATGGTCTCCCGTCCCCAGAATTTTATGCGGGCAAAGCCGTAGGCCGCCAGGGATGAGGACATCACCGTAAAGAATGTGCCAGGAATAACGATCATCATGGTATTCATGAACATGACGGAAAAATTAAGTCCTCCCGCAACCCATGCATCGGCATAGTTCTGGAAACGCCATACCAGGGGAAAGAAGGTGGGCGGAAATGATAGAATTTCCGATCGGGACTTAAATGAAGACAGAAACATCCAGACAAAAGGCATCACATCAATGATGGCCATGACGGAAAGCACGATGTACGCCGTCAGGTGGGACACCTTGAATTTTTTATTGTTTTCCATTACCCATTTCCCCCTCAGCTGAAATCATACTGCACCCTTTTGCCTAAAATAAAGCTCTGGAAAATGGTAACGGCAAGAATGATGACAGTCATCACACAGGATATGGCACTGGCATAACCCATGCTGTTATACTTGAATGCATTATTGTAGAGGTAATATACCAGGGTATAGGTTGAATACCCGGGTCCGCCCTTTGTCATGATGATGATTTCTCCGAACACCTGGAAAGCATTTATGACCGCCATGATGGTGACATAGTAGATTGCCGGCGTAATCAGCGGCAATTTTATGTGCCATATCTTCTGCAAGGGAGTCACACCGTCGATATCGGCCGCATCATACAAAGACCTGGGAATTCCATTGAGTCCCGCAAGGAATATGACCATGTTGTATCCGGCCATTTTCCAGGTGGACATGATGGCGATGCTGAAGATGGCGATGTTGGCTTCGGTGAGCCAGGGCACTGCGGGTATGCCCACCTTGGAAAGCAGGTAATTGATGGCTCCGAATTCCGGATTGTACAGCCATACGAAGATCATGGCAACCACCAGCAGCGGGCTTATAACCGGCAGATAGAACAACGTCCTGAATACCGATATTCCCCTCAAAGGAAGCTCCGCCGCAAGAGACAGGATAAACGAGAGTACAATGGAAATGGGTACATAAAATATAACCCATTTGAAGGTGTTGAGCAGGCTTGCGATAAAAACCTCATCCTTTACCAGCTTGCCGTAGTTGGCCAGGCCCGCCCACTTTGGGTCGGTCAGGAGGTTCCAGTCCAGAAAGCTGATGTATACGGATGAAACGATCGGATAGAGCAGAAAAGCGACAAGTCCGAACAATGCAGGCGCAATAAACGCATATCCCTCCAGGTTGTCTCTCAATTGGTTTTTATTGATGGAAATCATGAATTCCCCCCTTATTACGGCAAATATAAGAAGGAAGCAGACTCCCTTCTTATACTTGCACAGTCATGCGTATTGTTTGCCCTTACTTATTTGAACAGCTCTTCATTGGCTTTCCTGTCCAGGGTTTTGCAGGCCTCTTCAATGGAGACCTTTCCGTTGAAGGCGTTGTCGAGCTCCGCGGTGATCATGTCATTGTATTTGCTGAAATTTCCCTTCTGGTACGCGCCATACTGCATGTTCACGTCGATGTAGCCTGCCGTCGCTTTGAAGGGAGCCACATCCGGCGGAGCCGTAACCAGCTCGGGATCGTCAAGGAGCTTTTTGTAGACCGGCATTGCAAGGCCGTTGGACATGGTAACCTTGAGTCCTTCCTTGCTGAGAATGTATTTTACAAGTCCGATAGCGGCTTCCTTGTTCTTGGACTTCTCACTCACCGTGAGGCAGCCTGATACCACAGGATTGACGCGGGTGGTGCCTTTGGGCATTTCCACTGCGGTCCACTTGAAATTGACATCCTTTTTAAGTGTGGGGACAGCCCAGCGCCCGGAAGGGAGCATTGCAATTTTCCCCGTGGCAAACATCTGGTCGGAACCCGTTCCCTCGCCTGCTTGGCTGGCCATTGTGGCCGGGGAAGGAGCGGCTTTATGCTTGTTGATCAGGTCGGCCAGCACACTCAGGCCCTTGATGACATTGGGATCACTGAAGTTCGATTTTCCATCCTTGAACCATTGGCCGCCGTAATTTCCGGCAAAGGTCATCCAGTATGCCCAGTATGTATCACACTCCGTACCCCAGACGGTGGTCTTGCCGTTTTCCACCTTGGTCAGCTTCTTGGCGATGTCGATATAGTTCTCCATGGTCCAGTCGGAAGTGGGCAGCGGAACATTGGCTGCAGCAAAGAGGTCTTCATTCAGGTACATAACAATGGGTACCCAGTCTTTAGGGATGGAATAGGTCTTTCCCTCGTACTGCCCGTATTTCAGCAGTCCGTCCACCATATCCGCCGTCAGCTCCGGATTTTTCTGAATCCAGGGATCCAGCAGCTCACAGGCGCCGGAGGAGGCATAGGTCATTACGTTGGACTGAAGAAGCCAGAAGACGTCCGGTGCCGTATTCCCTGCAATCATGGTCTGCAGCTTCTGGTTGTACTCGCCGGGTGTATAGATATAGTTTACTTTAACCTTGGGGTTCTTGGCCATAAAATCCTTTAAAACCTGGTCATAGAGGACTCTTTCAGCCTCATCGCCCCACGTCATGTAGCTGATGTTGCCCCCGAGCTCCCCAGAGCCGGATGGTGTCTGAGCGGCGGAGCCGTCGTTTGCTTTACTATCCGCAGGCGGATTTGCCGGCGCTTTTGTCACACAACCCGTCAAAGTCAGTGCCATTACCAGCAGGACAGCGATTAACGCAACAAAAATTCTTCTCATTTCGATTCCTCCCTTTGATTTATTAAGTGTAGCCTTACAAAACTCCGGTTGGTCATACCCTTCAAGTCTACTCCCTGCTTCTTATCCTCCTTTCGCCGGGTGATCGGGAATATGGTTTTTATTTAATTTAATCGTTTAATCTGAGT
>JAFADI010000120.1 GCA_023424965.1 Bacillota bacterium | reverse complement strand
TGCTTTACCCAATACTACGGGCTTACACCCAATAACTACAGGAAATCCAAATTGAGTCACACCGATATAACCTGAATCTGCACAAATAAAAAAGGAGAGCCAGCGCTCTCCTTTTAATTACCATCTGTTGCCGAAGCTTCTGTTTCCACCGAAGCCGCTTCTGTTATTCCTCTGCTGCTTTTTTGCTCTTCTGCAGTCGGGACATCTCTGTGGTTCATTGTCGAATCCCTTCTCTTTGTAGAAAGCCTGTTCGCTTTCATTGAAAACGAATTCTGTGCCGCAATCCTTGCAAGCCAGTATTTTGTCTGCCATATCTATATACCTCCTTAATTTATTTGGATCATATAATTCTTAACTTCTCACCCCAATAAATTAAAGAGAGCTGTAATCAAAAAATTAATCCATTTTTAATATATAGAAACCAACTTGTTAAGTATAGCACAGGAGCCCTGCCTGGGCAACAGCTATTATGACAATCTCACATTTGTTGCCTGCAGTCCGCGCTGCCCTTTTTCCAGATCAAATTCAACTCTTTGACCCTCATCAAGCGACTTGTATCCTTCCGCCTTTATTGCGGAAAAATGTACAAACACATCGTCGCCACCCTCCCTTTCGATAAATCCGAAACCTTTTTCTGCATTAAACCACTTTACTGTACCAATCATTGAACTCTGCTCCTCCTTAAATGCCTTAAAATTCATATATACATATGATGCTTTTGATTTTATTATGTTAATTTTAGGCCACAGTTATTCATCGGAATCTTGCCGGCTTTGCACAGCAATTCTCCTCACTTTTTTTTGGGGTTTAATATCAATATCATACTTCTCCCCTCAAGCTTTGGCTGCTTTTCAACCATTCCGACTTCGTCAACTGCGGCAGCAAACTTTTCGAGGACTTCTTTTCCCGACACTGTATATTTCATTTCCCTGCCCCGAAATCTTATGCTGACTTTGACTTTGTCTCCCTCCAGCAGAAACTTGCAGGCATTTTTAACCTTGACGTCAAAATCATGTGCTTCGATTGTGGCAGACAACCTTATCTCTTTAATTGAAACGACCTTCTGATTTTTTCTGACCTCTTTCTCTTTCTTGGCCTGTTCAAACATACACTTCCCATAATCCATGATTTTGCATACCGGGGGGGTTGCATTCGATACAATTTTTACAAGATCAAGATTTTTGGTAATCGCCAGCTTTTGTGCATCCTTTGCTGACATAACCCCGAGCATCGACCCATCCGTGTCAATAAGACGAACCTCCCGGTCCCTTATCTCATCATTTATTGGCAGCTCATTTTTTCTAATAGAAAACACCTCCATTGATATTTTTGTCATAAGCCCAAATTTATGTGTACCTGTGCCGATCAAAATTAAAGAGTGGACACAAAGTAATCCACTCTTCGCACGATCAAGCCTATTGAATTCCGGCCGGGCCACAAGCCAAACCGCCATTCAAAACGAGAAGCACACACTTCCTATTTCTGTAACCCCTTTATTATATCATCAAACAGAAGTGCTGTCCGGTTATTTTGAAAATAATTTTGTAACCGCTGTGGCCGGCCTTCCCGCTATTTCCTTTTAACCACCGGAGCCTGAATCTCGGTCAGGTAGTTTACCGGTTCCTTTTCACACCAGGGTCCTTTGTGGTAAATGGCTCTGGTGGGACCGTTTCCCTCGTAATTGTTGGCCGACATCCACATGGCCAGTGCACGGTATGCCGAACGCATCTCCTCAAAGGGTCCCTGATGGAAAACCACCGCCATCTCCGGCACCGCCTCAAGCTCCCTGACCTTGATCCTGTCGGACTGAGCCGTATCTTCGCCGATACACATGGTTATTTCCACATCCACATCACTGTCTTTATATCCCTCATCATGAAAAATTGCATAGGAGGGGTCATGGTACTTTATCCTGTTCTTCTCCACAAAGGCTCCCAGTTCCTCCCACAGTCTTCCTTCCTCGTTGTAGGCGGGAATTCTATCCCTTAAGGAAAGCACTTTGTACCCGGGAATATTTTTAACGGTTATTTCATAGTTCATATTGGAATCCTCCTCACGAATAAATTTAATCAGGGTTTCAACTCTCTTCAGCTTCATCTGGGAGCTCTCAATCGCTGACCATATCTCACGCTTTTTGTTTTCCAGAAGGCTCAGCAGCTGCCTGGAATCCAGGTCCCGTTCCATCAGCCCGCCCATTTCCGACAGGGAAAAACCCATTTCCTTCAAAACCTGAATACGGTTGGCCCTTGGAATCTGGTCCACGGAATAGAACCTGTACCCCGTAAAATGATCAATGGACTGGGGCTTCAGAAGCCCTATCTCGTCATAGTGCCGGAGCATTCTTACGGATATTCGTGTAAAGCGTGAAAAATCGCCGATTTTAAACATGATACCTCCTTGTTTCTTTTTGCAATCCGGATTGTGATTTTATTCTAAACCCTGACACATTGTGAGAGTCAATATGAACTTGAAATTTTCTCCGGCACCTCACACCACCAGATAGCCTTTCTTCTCGGCAACGGTGATTGTCGCCTCGATGCCTGAATTGAACTGCAGATAGTCGCTTTCGACGCCGTCACTGAAGATTACGCCGTTTTCCGGCATCTGGGACAATATTTTAAGGGGGCGGCCTTTGGTCACCTTTCCGAAAACGATCTCCGCCTGGGAGGTTCTGCTGGGAAAAGGCTCACGCACGGAGAAATACAAATAATCCAGGTTCCACTCCAGCTTCATTTCCTGCTGTGTCTTTATCCTCTTATCTGAAATTCCGTTTACGATGTTGGCTGCGCCCGCAAGGATACTCTTCAGCCAGCCCGTCGAACCGAGTCCCGTGGATACGATAACCCCGCTTGAAGACTGGTATTCCTGCCGGTCTCCCAGGCGGATGCGATATCTTGAAGACACATGGGTTTTCTGGCCGATGAACAGGTCGTTCACCGCGTAAATCACCTGCCCGTCATTTAAAGCCGCCTTTGCCATGGAGACCTCCTTCACCGGGCGCCGGTCCCTGAAAACCTCCTGGAGCACCGGCTTCAGATCGGAAACTTTAAAAGGAAGCAGAACGCCCTCCCACCTGGCCGGGTCGGGATTCACACCGACCAGCCGTTGGCTCGAAAGGTACTTCAGGGTGTTTGCCACCAGCCCATCCTGCCCCACAACCACCACAACATCCCTGTCCCCGAAGATAAAATTGGACACGTACTCCCGGTCGACCACCTGAACCCTGCCCAGAGCCTCCAGTTGGCCGTATGCCGCGGACAGGGCCTCCTTATACCGCTCATCCTCCATTATATAATCCGAAAAATCACTGCCCAGGTGCTCGATATAAAACCTGGCCTGGGCGATGGTGTTGTACCTGGCAATCAATTCCTCAAGCCGGGTCTTTCTTTTCACCAGCACGATCTTGTTCTCCGTCAGCCGCTCCATCCTCATCCCCCCTGTCCTGACATGCGGGTTATTCTTTCATCAGCTCCTGGAGCAAATCGGGGGATATATTGAGCTGGCCGATCTGTCCCGCCTTTTCCGCCAGCTCCTGGAAGGCCATGGCGATCAGCTTGTTGGGCTGCATTCCTATGCTTGCAAGGGATTGTATTACATCGGGATCTATCCCCTCCAGGGCCTTCATCACCGCCGACAACTCGTACGCTTTGGCATCGGCCTGGGCCTTTGAGTTCTGGACGGTCAGTTCAATGAGCTCTTTCCTCTTTCCCTCAAGGGTGGTTTCAAAGTTCATCTGTTCTTCCTTCAACTGGTTCTTCTGCTGCTGGATAGCCCCCTCCGCCTCCAGCTGGGTCTGCCGGACCTGCTTTTTCTTGTTTTCCACCGCAATCTCCGTATTGAACTCGTTTTCCTTTATACGCCTTTCCTGCTCGATAGACGCATTCCGCCTTTCATAAATGGCTTCATCCGCCTTTTTGAGAATCTGCTCCCTGGCCTGGGCCTCCAGGGCTCTGGCCGTCTCCTTGTTGGGAAGGATGGCCAGTATGGAAAGCCCCAGGATCTCAATACCCAGCAGATTTACTTCTTCATTTTCCCTTATTTCATTCAATATCCCCTTTGCCAGCACTTCGCTGGATTTGATGGCATCCTTCAGCTGTAACCCCTCCAGGGTCTTCTTGGTCAGTACCCTTACGATGTTTATCACTCTTTGCGGAAGCTTCTGAGGATCGTCGGAGGCGTACCCCTTCCCCCTGGCATCCAGGGTGTAATTGAGCAGCCCGGCGATTTTCTTCTGGTCGACAATCCTGAAGGTAAGCTGGCCTTGAACGGTCACAACCTGGAAATCCGACGTGACCTCTTCAAAAATAAAGGGCGCATCCATGCTTCCCGCAGGAACTACCACGATGGAAGCGGCAGGCGCGTAATAATAGAACGATATACCCGCCCCTTCCTTCACAATCTTTCCGTTCCTGTACTTCAATACATATTCTCCCGGCTGGAACTTGATAAATCTGAAACCAAACATACGCGGACCCTCCTTTTATCTCCCTCAGTTTTTCTCAATAACCACAAGGCAGGTGCTGTCAGGCAGCCTTGCGGGATTTCTGCCCTCATCGAATAATTCCATTTTCTGGGACAATGCGATGGTATACCCTTCCTGGAGGAAATGCCTGAACTCTATTATCTTTGCTTCTTTTCCCAGCACCGAAGCGATAAACGCTTTGAAGCCGCCGGGGGTGAAATAGCCGAACTGCTCGTTTACCTCATGCACATAGGATTTTTCTCCCCAGGTATAGGTATAGAGAAATTCCATGGCGTCATTTACCGGCATCAGCACCTCATTCTGCCCCACCACGGTATACACAATCTCCCGGCCTTTGAAATCCCCCGCATACCTCTTCAGGAATTCCATGCCCTCTTCGGATAAAAACCGGATGATACGCTTCTGCTCCACAGGCTCGGTCATAATGCCGTCACGGATAATGATTCTTCCGCCCGGCGGTAAAATTTCATACACGCTCTTAAATGCGGTCTCCAGTGTTTCATAATTGAACTTTTTCCCTTTGTACTCGATATAAGAGAACAGTTCGTGCAGAATGGAGCAGAAGATGACGGTATCCGCACTCCCCTTTTCAATGGATTGTCCCAGGTTGAGGGCATCGCCGTATAATACGTCCCATTTCCTGTTTTCAAGCTGCTTTTTCCTTTTCAGGCTGTCAAGCACATTCTGGGCGATATCCACCCCCAGAACCTTCTTATCCGGATACCTCTCTTCGATGAGGTCCATCAGGGCTCCGCCCCCTGGCCCAATATCGATGATGCTGCTTCCCGTAATGTAATCCAGGATGATCTTTTTATAGTCAATGGTCTGGTTCATGGTCGCCAGATACTTTTCTTCCTCATAAAAGCGGTCATATCTGTCCTTTCTGAGTCCGAACAGATCAAAAAGGAGAACGATGGCCCTTTCATACAGAACGTCGGATTTTTCCGCTTCGATGCAAAAGTCGATGAGCCGGCTGCCGGCTGCGGAAAACCGGAAGGTAAAAAACACCGTGTCCTCCAGGTCTTCATGAAAGGCAACCTTGCATGCCACATGGGGATTATCTTTGAACCTGCCCTCCATGATGTCCGCCAGGGTGGTGTCCGAGAGGTATTTTTCGATGATCCTCTTTTTGTAGATATTTACCCGCTTCCTGCCCTCATGCTGGTAATAGATGTCCTTCATCAGCCGTTCAAAGCTGATGTGCCCGATCTTCTCCGTATCCTCGCTCCGGGCAATGATCAAAAATATCTTTGTGAATTCCTCAAAGGAGAAGTCAAACAGTGCGGCCTCCACATACCACAGCTCGGCCCTTTCAAGCATTCCGGCGATGCTTCCCACAACCTGCGGTTCAAGCAGCAGCTTTTCATATTCCGCTTCAAAATTCTCCCCGTTCCGGATGGATGTGGCCCGCAAACGCCTTATGCGTTCCTTGATGCCGTGCTGCCGTTCAAACTGTCCGCCGAGGATGAGTCCGATGACTTCGTCCACCTGTTTGCTTATCGCCGTCCATATATTTTCATCCACCGCAGCTACAATGCAATAATTCAGCGCTTTTAACAGCTCTCTCAGCTCTCCGGCCGGCATCCTGCCGTCCTTCACAAGCCTGTAGAGAGGCCTGTTGGCCGAAAGCGGCACCTCTCCCCGTATGTACTGCCCGATCAGTCCGTGGGTCAGAATCAGATTGTATACCATGTCCCTTCTGCCAGCGTCCGCTTCACCGGATTGAGTTCGGTATATCTGCGCGGAGCCCACGTTGTGGGCAAAGAGGTTGAAGCCGCTCAGCATCCACTGCCTTCTTTGATGTACAAGCCCGGATTTTGCCACTTCGGACCATTTCAGCACTTCTTCGAGAATGGACCGTTGGCCTTCACTTAAAGAAAGGTTGGAAAGGACCCTCAGGGTTTTCTCCACATAGTTCAACAAATAATTGGATTCCATTTCCTCCATGGAAGTGATCCTCTCAAGGTTGATATTCCTCTCCGAAGTCAGCGCCAGGGGCAGGAGCCATTTTTCGTCTCTGAGAACCTGCAGGTCGCCCCTTTTCAATCGTTCAACCGCCGCCAAAGAATTTAACATATCTGTCCCCCAATCTATTTTACCGAATATTCCTGCAGCAGCTTCTGTCGCATATCCCATAAGGGTTTTGACAGGTCCACATAGTACTCGTGAGGATTTTCAAACCGCTTGACCTCATCCCACAGGATGTCGATCTGCTCCCTGCAGTAGCTCCGGATGTCTTTCAGTCCGAGACCTTCATACACACAGGTTCCCTTGTCGAAAATTCTGGTCAGAAGCTTCCTGGCATGGAAATTGGTCACCGTCTTCCTCTTCCAGGTGTGCTCGGGATCGAACAACTCGTAGGGCTGCTGCTCATCGATGGTTTCCTCCCTGGTGGTGAGTACATCCGCAATGGCCTTTCCCGTGGTTTTGCTGTAAAGCCGCCACACCTCTTTGAATCCGGGGTTGGTTATTTTGCCCACA
>JAFADI010000107.1 GCA_023424965.1 Bacillota bacterium | reverse complement strand
ATATTTGCCTGTTTTGGGCATTAAACCAGCAGGCTCATCAGCATATTCTTCAGCAGGCTGGCCCTCATCATATCCCTTTGGGGAAGGGGAACCACCCCCAGGACCTTGTCGCTTACGGCAGCTTTCAATAGGTAGCCTTCCCGCAGGGAGATCACCTCATAATCAACAAAATTGTTGATGAAAATCTCCGCCGACTGCTGCGAAATGCTGTTCCCCATGGATGTGACGATATGCATCAGATAGTTGCCCGGCCTGACGATATTGACCCTTTTTATGCGTATATGCCCGCCTCCGCCTCTGCGGCTTTCCACAAAGTAGCCTTTATCGGAAGTAAACCTGGTATCAATGACATAATTAATCTGGGACGGCACACAATTAAACTGGTTGGCAAGTTCATTCCTCTGAATCTCAATGGCACCATTCGTGTCGTCGATTAGCTGCTTTATGAATGCTTCAATCAAATCACTAAGCCGCGCCATACTATCACCTCAATTGATTTTGACTATCTTTGACCTTTAATAATATTATAAAAGATGGGAAACTCTTCTTCAAGGTAAATTTTTTCAAAAATCCCGCAAAAATTCATCTATACGTTGGATTATCGTTTTAAAGCTCCCACTGGTTAAACCACAATACTAATTGCTGCGTTTCGTTTCTTTTTCTATCCTCTTTCTTTCCTCCGGGGACAGTTCCTCGGTAACCTCCTCCAGATGGCGGGCTACTTTCCGCTGCCTGTCCGGTGTCTGCCAATTGTGGAAGGAAGAGATGAATTCTCCGTACAGGGTCGTATCTTCTATTCTTTCGTCCTTAATATTGTTCTTGTCATTTTTATTGGCCATGTGGTCTTCTCCTCTCGGCGTCATTGCTTTTACTGTATTTTCTGCCGATTGAAGAGTTTGTATTCTGCTATTAATTTGTCTGCCTGTACATAATTAGGAATTGTACGGCTGAAGCTTCATTTTCTGAATTTTTTGACTGCCGCAATAACAGGAATGGTGACAATCACGGCCACAATGGATTCCGGGATGCCGTTGGTCAGCGCTATACCGTATATGACAGCCGCTGCGGCGCTTTCGTCAATGTTCCTTGCCTGGGCAAACCCCGCCGCATACAGGACATAGATCATGGTCAACACCCCGAAGGTATTTGTCAAAGTACCTATAACCGCTGCCGTTCCTGTTTTTAACGCCTCGTTTTTCCTGAAGGCATATTTGTATGTATAATAAGCGGTTATACCGATGAGAATCCTGGGTACTACCGATACCAGGGGATTCAGAAAAGCAAAGGACAATACGGTTTGCCTGGTGATGTTTTCAAAAATGCTGAACAATCCGAAGAACAAACCGATAGTGGCGCCGACAACCGGCCCTTCCAATATGGCACCTATGATGACAGGAATATGCATGATGGTGGCTTTAGCCGTGGGCAGCGGAATGAATCCGAAACCCGAAAAACCGAGGACTACACAAATGGCCGAAAGAATTCCGATAACCGTTACCTGTCTTAACCCGATAAGCTTTGTAGTGTGTGTTTCTTTATTCATTTTTCTTCCTCCGTTCTTATTCCTCCAAAGGGATATAAGTCGTCATTTTGTTATATGCTTTCCTGACTATAGCTTGTCCCGTTCCTTTTACGAATACGGGCTTTAGAATATATTAACGTATATACCGTATTATGACGGCTTTAAAACAAAAATTCAAGAGTTTTAAATGCCCGGAGTCCTTTCTCTGAATTCGTTTGGCGTTATGCCCTCAAAATCTTTAAATATTCTGCTGAAGTACCTTTCATTTCTGTATCCTACCTGCTCGCTTATTTCGTATATTTTTAAATAGGAATCCTTTAAAAGTTTTTTTGCTTTCTCTATTCTGACCTTCATCAAGTAATGGGTAAACGTCTCACCCGTCTCATTCTTAAAAAGCCTGCTCAAATAGGTAGGGTTGACATATAAGACTCTGGCCACATCATCCAGTGAAATATCCGCTTGAAAATTTGAATTGATATATTTGATGGAATCCTCAATGATCTTCCGATTACGTTTTCCCCCGCTGCCGTGAATAATGTTGATGCCGATGGAAAATGCACTTAAAAGCCATTCTTTAAAGTCTTCAGCCGTTTCAAACTCTTCCAGCCTGATATTTATATCCAGGTAGTTGATGAATGCTGTTTCACGGTTTATTCCCGCCTTTTCCAATGCCTCATCCAGGATCCCGATGAATCGCATAAGGACCAGCTGCAATAAATCGTAGGAAAATTTCTTTTTACATATTTCCAAAACCAGTTCATCAATCAAACCCTTCACTTTTTCATAATTGCCTACACCGACGGCATTAAGAAGCTGTTCCTTCTTTTTGATTTCAAACGCATTTTCCCTGTTTGCGGTTTCCAGGCTGTTTGAAAAAAACACCTGGTTTCTCCCCATGTAAAATTTCCCCTTCAATGCCTCCAGGGCTTCAGCATAAGCTTGATGGGCCTGTGCCATCTCTCTTTTTTCCCTGCTCACCCCAACGCTTACGGTATTTCCGGTCTTTCTTTCCACCTCCGGACCGATTCCCTTTATATCCTCTGCAGCGTCATGGGATTTGGGATTAAATCCGGCAATCAGCCGATGCTTTTCAAAGAAACTTATACATTTGCCTCTTTCGTTAAGATACTCCTCAACAGCATTTTTCACCGCGCTCTTTATGCGCATGATGCCTTCAGGGCCTGATGCCTTGGATAAACTATTCCAGTTGTCAACTTCAATGATTATAATGTAAAAAACAGAAAATTCCAGATAGCTGTCGGGGCTTGCCAATTCGCCCTTTAAAAAATCATATTCCGGAACATTCCCTGATATCAGCTCTTTGATAAGCTTTTCCTTCATGATGGGGATACTTTGCTCCAGCTGCTCGGTGATTTTATTCTCCCTCTCTTTAAGTTCTTTTTCCCGCTCAATTTCTTTTAATATCCTTTTAATGAGCGAAAGGAGTTCCTTTTCTTCCACAGGCTTTAGCAGATAGTCTACCGCTCCGTTCTTTATGGCTGATCGGGCATATTCAAATTCATTGTATCCGCTTAATAGAATCACACGGGTCTCGGGATATTTTTCTCTTACGCTCTTCAGTAATTCCAGCCCGTCCATGCGGTCCATTTTAATATCGGTCAACACGATATTCGGATTTTTCTCCTCGATTATTTTGAGTGCATAGTAACCGTTTGCCGCATCATAGATTTCCGAGAATCCATGTTCCTCCCAGTCGATATGCTTGACCAGCCACTCCCTGACCCACGGGTCGTCGTCTACGATAATCAGTTTATACACGCCACTCACCTTCTTTCTTTAAAAAGGGCAGTATAACTTCAACCACCGTGCCTTCTCCCTCCGTGCTGAAAATACGCAAGCCGTATTGCTCACCGTAATAGAGTCTGATCCTCCGGTGGATATTTCTTAAAGCAAACATATCTTTTACCTCAACGTCCTCCATCGTCTGCGAAAGAGTGTATTGAATTTTTTTGAGATTTTCCGGAGAGATTCCCAAACCGTTGTCCCTGACACTGAATTTGATATTCCCGCCAACGATATAGCCCGTAATCTCTATAATGCCTTTCTCATTCTTGTTTTTCATCCCGTGGATAATGGAATTCTCCACCAAAGGCTGCAGTAAAAACTTTAGTACCGAATATTCAAGCAATTCCTGGTCCACGTCGATGACCAGTTCAAATTGGTCCTTGTAGCGAATGTTTTGAATCACCAGATAATGGTTTATCTGATTGAGCATTTCCTTAACGGTAATGGTTTCAAGGCCCCCATTCAAGCTTATTCTGAAAAAATTCGTAAGAGAATAGGACAGGTCGGTTATTTCCTTTATGCCATGCAGTTTGGAAATGTAGTAGATGGAGTTGAGCGTATTATATAAAAAGTGAGGATTGATTTCCGCCTGCAAAAATTTCAGTTGCGCTTCCTTTTTCTTTAATTTTTCTTCAAACAACTGGTTGAACAACTGCTTCATGTCTTTAACCATCTGGTTGAAGCTGTTATACAAAATTCCAAATTCATCTTTGCGCTTGTCGGTAATGAAATAATCAAAGTCGCCCCTGAAAACAAGCTTTTCCATGGCATTTACCAGGCGGTCCATCGGCACATAAATGCTTCTTAGAAACAGGAAGGAAATGATGAACGCAAAAAAAACCGTCAGTATGCAAACGAGTATAATTATGTTCCGCAGCGTAAGTATCTCGCGGTTGATGTTGGTGATGGAAACCAGTGCAAAATAGCACAATTTGCTGGAGGCCGATTGACTCATAAACGCAAGTGAATTCCCATTGTTTATTTTCAAAGGGAAGCTTCCATTGTTGTTCAGCAGATTTATGCAGTCAAAATAATACTCCGGCGTCTTGCTTTTCCCCAGAAAGCTTTTATCCTTAAATGAAATAATTTCGCCTTTGTCATTGGCGACCATCATGTTTTCGCTGCCGTTGAAGGTAATGCCCTCAATGTATTGGTAAACGGATTTTTCATTAATGTTGATGAAAACATACCCCACATTCAATTCTTCCTCATAAATCCGTATGGGCATTGCATAGGTCACGTAATTGTCATTCAATACAGTATAGGGGGACAGGTCCTGGCTGTTGATGATCCATTCCCCGGTTCTTCCTTTTCTCACCGTCTCATCGAAAATGTAGCCGGATGAAAATTTCGAGTCTTCGAAGGCAGTTCCAAAAGAGGTTATAAGAATGTCGTCATTGATATCGTAGACGAATATGGACTCTATTTTCTTTGAAGACTTCACCAGGTCGGACAGGGAATTCATGATCTCCCTGATTTGTCCGTAATCCTGCGGAGAGTCCACCCTCGTATGCTTTCTCAGAAACTTTTTGAAATCATTGTTCAAGATGAAAATATTCAAAACACCCTTTGAATTCTCCAGCATATCATCGATATTCAATTTCGCCTGTTCAATGTTGTTGTTGATGGATTCCTGAACTTTGGCCGAAATAATCGCATTGGACTTGATGTATGTAATTGAAACGGTGATTAAAACCGGAAAAACGATAAGAACCACAAAATAAAATATAAGTTTAAACTTGATACTATAAATGTTCAGGGAACATCCCTCCAATAAGTCCGATGGGTGGTACGCTTTCCGGGGGCATCAACTGCCGCCCTGCTGGCCGGCCAGCAATCCGTCAATTTTTGCCGCAGCGTCATTTAGAGCCTCCCGGGGCGTTTTCTGGTTCAGCAGCACTTCCTGGAGTGCAACGCCTTGAACGGCGGATATTTCAGGGTAATTCCTGACGGACGGGCGGAAAGAAGAATTGGATAACTGTTGATAAATCGCTTCAGGATTTTTGCGCTTCTCCTTCAAGTATTCCAAAGCGGCATCTTTATGCGCCGGTGTCAGCATCGTAATCTTTTTCTCCACTTCCTCTCCCGTCGCATATTCAATAAACCTCCATGCCAGTTCCTTATTCCGGCATTTGGAGTTGATGCCCAGATTATATCCCCCGAAGGTTCCTATGGATTCTCCCCCTTCCGGGCTTGGAAGCCGCGCAACGCCGTAATCCAGCGCCGGCGTTCTTGCCTTGATGGTGTCCTGTCCCCATTCTCCATAAAAAAACATCGCTACCTGGCCGGAAGTAAAAAGCTTGAAGGAATCTTCCTCTGCTCTTGCCACCGTCCCCGGAGGACTGATTTCGGCGCATGCTTTCCAGAAGTCCAGGGCCTTAACCCCTGCTTGACTGTTCAAGACGGCCTTTTTGCCTTTGTCGTCGATAATTGCTCCGCCTGCCGAGAAGGTAAAGGCATCAATGACACACTGGGTGGCTTCGGAACCCGAATACGCAGCCATGCCGAACTTTCCGTTCCCGGTGAGCCGCCGGCCGGTTTCAAGGAATTCACTCCAGGTTTGCGGAGGCTTTTCAGGGTCAAGTCCCGCTTCTCTGAAAATGGACTTGTTGTAATAAAGCAGAGCCCAGACACCGACATCGAAAGGTACGGCATAGGTTCTCCCCTGGTACTTTCCCGCCTGCCAGGCACTACTAAAATAGTTGCTTTCTTTTATTACCGAGTTGAGCAGAAGCTCATCCAGCGTCACAATAAACTTCGATGCCGCATACTGCGGAACCCATATCTGGTCCACGGTAAGAATATCGGGGCCCTGTCCGCTTGCTACGGCGATAAGCATTTTATCCTGCAATTCCACGTACGGGTAAGAGGTTATTTGAACCCCACAGTTGTTTGCAGTTTCAAAATCTTCAACGGCAGACTGCTGGGTTGATTTAATATTCATATCAACCTGCTGGGCCGTCCAGAAAGTGAGCTTTTGCTCTAAACTACCGTTTCCCTTCAAGATCTCCAAGCCGTTTTTTCCTGTTCTGCTACCCGGACTGGAGCCGTTCTCCATATTGCTGCTACAGCTTGTAGAAATACCAATTATCAGGACGATAGCAACAACGAAAGCTTTTACTTTTTTAGCTGCCATATGGATCTCCTCACATCTATTTTACCATTCATCCTCCGCCGAGTAAATTTTTAAAGCCTGCTCTCCCGCTAGCAATTTTTTGCAATGATCCGATCCACCACAAGCTGGCGGAAATCCTGGGAAAGCATGGTAAAGTAAGCCGTAAAGCCTGTTACGCGGACCACCAGCTCGGGATGCCTCGAAGGGTCTTTATGGGCTTCAAGGACCTTTTTCCCATCAATAATATTTATGTTGAGAAGCGTGGCTCCCCTTTCAAAGATGGTGCGGATCAAGTCCGCCATCTTTTTAACGGACTCCTCATCCCTGACAAGCCCGGGGTCCAGTTCCAGCTGGACAGGTGCGGTATTTCCATAGCCCGGTTGGACGGCAGCAATGATGTTTGCCAGGGCGGTTACCGCACCGTCTTTTCTGAAGCCCGCCGTTGGGTTGGCTCCATGATTGATGGCCTCTCCTGCTTTCCTCCCGTCCGGAGTTGCCACGACTGCTTTGCCCAGGTCGATGGTATTTGCCCAGGAGAACCAGCCCGGTATGAAATTATATTTGGGATAAAGCTCGTTCTGTTCCCGTACCAATCCGGTAAAGAGCCTGGAAATTTTTACGCCCCATCCGTCAGCCAATGAATTGCCCTGCCCGTACCGTTGGCTGTTTTTCATCATGCTGCGTATGTATTCGCCTTCGGTTCCTGAATAATTGTTTTGAAGTGATTGGGTTACTTCCTCCCAGGTAACCCGCTGTTCCTTTTCAACACGCTGTTCCAGGGCTGCAAAGGAATCCGCAATGGTGGCAATGCCCGTGCCGTCAATGGCCAGGTTGTAATACTCCGCACCTCCGTCGGAAACATCCAGCCCCTTTTCAATGGGTCCATGGCTCAACAGGTTGAGCACCAGTTCAGGTTCATTGTAAACCTGATACTTCATATGGAAATCCATGCCCTGTGCAGTAATTCTGACCGCTTCCGCCAGTTCTTCCGCAAAAATGCTCCAGAGCCTGTCTGTACCTGCCTCACAAGGCTTTTGCCCCATCATTCTGTCATAGGACACTTCAAATACTTTTGCAACGTTGATTTTTACAAGGTCATTCAAGGTATATTCCAGCCCCGGCAAAGACATCCAGTTGCAGCCCACGGCGATCCTCTTCCGGGCAATTTCCTCAGAAAATCCGCATTTTGTGAAGCCTTCCACCAGGGCCTTGTCTCCGGAATACCTTGGCCATCCGTTTTTATTGGTGAAGAGATAGTCCACCGATTTAAGGAAAAACGCTTCATCGAGTCCCTCATGGACACGGATGGTCAGATTGCACGACGTATTGATCATGTCTGCGGCTTCCAAAATCAGAAAGGAAATAGGGCTGGTCATGTCCCTTCCCTTTTCATCCGGCCCGCCCAGCTGGTAGTAATGTGTGTCGTTCAGCAGCAGACAGGCAATGTAGAATTTTGCTTCCTCGTCAGTGAGCAGGCCCTTTTCAATATCCCTTTCATAGTAGGGTCTCAGGAGCTCGTCCAATTGGCCTCCGGCCCCATCCCGGTTGTAGGTGCGGGTGGCCATATTGAACCAGCAAATCCACTGGCAGGCTTCCCGCAGCGACCTTGGCGGATTGTCCAATATCCACCGGTTTACTTCCTTCATCTCTCCCAGGTTGTCTCTTAACTGGGGATTCCGCTCTTCCTGCGCCATTTCGTCAATGACATCCATCGTCCTTTTTATCCAGGTCCGTATTGCCTCGATGGTCTTTGTCTCCGCTTCATAAAATTGGGCTTTGTCAGGGCCATTCACTGCCCTGTATTGGTTGATTTTATCCATCAGCCCTTTCCAGCCCAGCTCAAGTCCTATCCTGTAATCAGGGGCGAAATGGGCGTCAAAACCGATCCCGGGGATGATATTGTACTTTTCAAATCCAGGCTTAAGGTGCGAGAAATCATACGCAGGGTTCCAGGTTGAGCCTTTCATTCTGGAGAGAAAGAACATCCACTTTCCGGAAAATGCATCCACCGGATCAACATAAACCGGATGCTTGCTCATCAGGTCAAAGAAATTGTCACTCCAGCCTTCATACCCGTAAAAAGATCCATCGGAATGGGTGGGTTTGATTTTCCATGCAAAATCTTCCGGAGGCACAACCCTGCCATAGTCATCTTCATTGAGGCCTCCTTCCCTTTCAACCTTTTGCCTGGTTTGCAGAATTTTTCTTTCCCGGAGGATTTTAACCCTTTCTTCATAACTCAGACTTTTATTTTGTGGAATCGTGTTTAACAAACTTTTCATTTTTTCACACCCTTTACCCTGTTATCCTATTTTTACTTTTATCCCGCATTCCCCCGCGGCTTCCGCCAGGAGCTTCATTCTCTCTTCACT
>JAFADI010000106.1 GCA_023424965.1 Bacillota bacterium | reverse complement strand
GATTTTGAGATCGTATGGCTGCTTACAAGAGGAGGTCCCGCCTTTGTAACGGAAATCATCTCTACCTACAGCTACCGCGTAGGCTTCCTCAACATGGATATAGCCAGAGCCACTGCCGTATCGTTTTTATTCCTGCCGTTAATGATTCTCCTGGTGAACATCGTAACAAAATACACCCTACCAAAGGAAGCAGAGGAGTAAAAATATGAATATCGTGTACCGTTCGCTGAATAAAGTAACTGTATATTTTACTTTGCTTGCATTAATCATTATATCGCTGTTTCCTATCTACTGGATGATAAACACGTCATTTAAAAATGACGGTGAGATATACAGCATTATACCTACCTTCTGGCCCTCCAGCTTTGCTCTTACTTCGTATATCGATCTTTTCACCAAAACACAATTTCTGGCATTCTTGAAAAACAGCATCTTTGTTTCCACCGTTGTAACCGTTGCTTCGGTTTTTGTGAGCATGCTGGCCGCATACGCAATTGCCAGGACCAAATACAAGGGCAGAATCTTTGCTTCAAAAGCAATCTTTTATGCCTACCTCATGCCCAGGACCATTATGTATATACCCTTGTACATGCTGGTCACCAGGCTTTCACTCAACGATTCACTGGCAGGACTTATATTAATTTATCCAACCTTTGTCATCCCCTATGCAACCTGGATGCTCATCGCATACTTCCAGTCCATCCCCTACGAGCTTGAGGAAGCGGCTTTTATCGACGGCTGCAGCATATATAGGACGCTGTTTAATATCATTTTTCCCGTGGCCATTCCAGGAATCGTGTCAACATTGATCATCTCGTTTACGCTTTGCTGGAGTGAATACTTATATGCCATGGTCAATATCACCAGTGTAGGCAATAAAACCATATCCGTGGGACTGACGGACCTTATAACGGACGACATCTTTGCATGGGGAAAACTGTCCGCCGGCGCCGTATTCTCGTCTGTCCCCATTGCATTGCTGTATATACTGGCAAATAAATATGTTGAAAGCGGCCTTACGGTGGGGTCGGTAAAAGGCTGAACATAATACGAAAGGAAATGAACAATCATGAATAAACAGATATTTGGCGTTATCCCTCCACTGGTTACCCCAATGAAGGAAAATGGGGATCTGGACGTGGAGGCCTATGAAAAAATAATAAATAATTGCATTGAGAAGGGCGTGCATGGGATTTTTACCATGGGTTCCTGCGGAGAGGGCAGCTGTGTTTCCCGGGCAATGCGGTTGGATGTGGTAAAAAATGCGGCCCGGATCGCAGATGGACGCGTCCCCGTAATGGCAGGAGTTATTGAAGCTTCCACGGCGAGAGTGATCGAGGGCATAAAGGAACTTGAGCAGACGGGAGTAGAGTATTTTGTGGTAACTCCGGCCTTCTACATAGGGTGTACCTGCCAAGACGAGATCGTGCGGCACTATGAAAAAATTTGTAAAAGCGTAAAAGCAGCCATTATTGTGTATAACATCCCTCCCATGGCCCATGCGGACATTTTGCCGGAAACCATGGTCAAATTGGCTGCCATTGATGGAATTGCCGCTTTTAAAGACAGCACCTCCAGTTGGAATTTATTTCAGGAAGGTTTGTTCCTTAAAGAAAAATATAATTTTACTCTTTTGAATGGACATGAAGACCTCTGCGGGGCCGGCATGCTTTTCGGAGCGGACGGCTGCGTACCTTCCCTGGGCAACGTGTTTCCGGAGATCTATGTCGAATTGTTTGAGGCCACTCAAGCCGGGGATACGAAACGCGTTTACGGTATCCAGAAAAAAATATGGGAATTGAGAACATCCTTCGGAGTCGGAAAATCATGGATCAGCGTGCTTAAGTACATCTGCGCAAAGCAGGGACTGATGGCTGACAGGGTGAGCATGCCCATAGAGACCCTGACGCCCGGGGAAAAAGTAAAAATTGACAGGATCATTGACACTGCATTAAGCAGATAACAAAGGAGGAGTAAGTTTATGAACGGCAAAGAAATTTCCAAAGCAATAAGAAGCGGTAAAAGAGTATATGGGTCTCTGGTGATGTCCACCTCTCCCAAGTGGGCGGCAGAGATCGGCAAGCTGGGGATGGATTTTGTTTTCATCGATACGGAGCATGTACCCATGGACAGGGCACAGGTCTCATGGATGTGCCAGACCTATAAAGCACTGAACCTGGCTCCGGTGGTCAGAATTTCGTCGCCGGACCCCTTTAAAGCCTGTGAAATGCTGGATGGAGGGGCAACGGGCATCATCACTCCATACACGGAGACCGTGCAACAGGTGAAGGACCTTGTGGGAGCGGTGAAATACAGGCCCTTGAAGGGGAAAAAACTCTACGATGTGCTGGACGGAAAAATCAAATTGGATCAAAAAACTGATGAATACCTGAAAAAGTGGAATGAGGGGAATCTTCTTTTCCTCAATATTGAAAGTGTTCCGGCCATGGAGGCTCTGGAGGAGATTCTTGCAGTCCCCGGCATTGACGGCATCATTATAGGACCCCACGATCTCAGCATCAATCTGGGAATACCGGAGGAATACCAGTCGGAGGATTTTGAACGGGCCGTAGGGGAAATCATCAGGAAGGCCAGAGCCCATAATCTGGGCGCAGGAAACCATTACAGCTTTGGCATGGAACGGGAAATCGGCTGGATCAGGGAGTATGACATGAATATCATACTGGACGGCAATGACCTGCAAGGCTTCATTAAGTACATTGGAAATAACCTCAGGACAATTAAGGATGCCGTGGGTGATTCAGGCATTACTATCGATGGTGATGTAACCATCTGACAGGTGGCGGGTTTCATGGAAGCTTTATCAGGAATATAAAAATTCAATACCGGTTGACCGGCTGCCTTTTGCTCTTTGACATGTCAGGAAAGTCTTTGTAGACATGCCGTAGACGCTGGTATATGATAGATTTAACGATAATTACCAACGGAGGCTGCCCCATGAAAAAGACGCTATCCCTTCTTCTTTCAATAATGATTGTCTTATCCTTTTCCCCTTTGACCTATTCGGAAAATGCAATTACGGAAAGGCCGGAGCAAAAAATATTCATAGAGGGGCAGCCGGTGAATTTCACGGAGGTGCCCATTGAAGTGAACGGCCGGGTATTGCTGCCGTTAAGGGCTCTGCTGGCTGCGCTGGGGGTACCTGGCGGCGACGGGCATATCCAATGGGATGCCGCCGCCAGGAGTGTCACTGTAATTGACGGCTCCAGGGAGATATACCTTCAACAGGGCAGCACCACTGCCTATGTGGACGGAAAAGAAATAAAACTGGATGCGGCGCCGGTAGGCTATGCGAAAAACGGAAGGACCTATATCCCGGTAAGGTTTATTGCCGAAAATCTGGGCAAAAAAGTCCTGTGGGATTCGGGTACGCGCAACATCTATATCACCGGTGAAAATAAAGGACCTGCACTCCAGGAGGAGCCGGGGGACCAGAACACAATAAGGATAGGCGCTATCCTTCCCATCAGCGGTCCCATCGCCGCATATGGAGCTAAAACCAGGGATGCAATCAAGCTGGCAGTAGAAGAAATTAATGCAAAGGGCGGCATTCTCGGCAAAAAGCTTGAATTGATCGTTGAGGACGATGAGACGAATCCCGAGAAGGCCTACAACGCCTTCAAAAAGCTGGCGAAAAGCGACAGAGTCACAGGGGTTATCGGCTCACTGACCAGCCGGTGTACCCTGGCAATCGGCAAGGAGGCACAGTCGGAAAAGGTGGTACTCATATCTCCCACAGCCACCAACGATATGGTTACCGATGCGGGAGACTACGTATTCAGGGCCTGCTATAACGATTCCTACCAGGGAGGGCTTGTGGCAAAATTCTCCGCCGAGTCTCTGAAGGCGAAAAAGGCTGCGATACTTTTCGACAATACCAATGACTATTCGGCAGGCCTCAAGGACAAATTCAAAAAGGAATTCGAAGAGCTTGGCGGAAAGATAGTTTTTGAGGAAGGCTATACTTTGGGCGATAAGGACTTCAATCCCCCGCTTGTCAAGATGAAAGCCGCCAACCCTGACATCCTGTTTATTCCGGATTACTACACCACGGCTTCTCTTATCATAAAACAGGCCAGGGAGCTGGGAATCAACACTGTGATGGTAGGCGCCGACGGTTGGGAGGGGATTGCCGAATATGGGGGAGATGAAGCGGTAGGTACGTACTACAGCAATCATTTTTCACCGGATGACCCGGACTCCGGTGTCCGGGAATTTGTCAGGGAGTATAGTTCCCAATTCAATGTCAAGCCGGATTCTCTCGCCGCCCTTTCCTACGATGCCCTTTATATTTTAGCGGAAGCGGTTCAGCGGGCGGGCTCCACAGAACCGGAGAAAATCCGGGCAGAGGTGATGAAAACCGACGGCAGGTTTGTGACCGGAAACATCCGGTTTGACGAGAACCGTAATCCCATCAAACCGGTAATCATGGTAAAAATTCAAAAAGCGGGCAGTAAGCTGGAGGTCGTATACGACAGCACTGTCCAACCGTAAGCTGTAAAACACATAGAGCAGAGGCGGTTGGAAGACATAAAAATAGGATGACCGCTCAGCAGGCTGGGCGGTTTTTTTGCACCTTCTTATCCCTTTAAGTAGCATATACCATACTAAATGTCAAATATATTTGACATTTAGTATGGTATATGCTACTATTATTGTGGAGGTGGCGATGTGGGGAAAAATTTGAAGATGAAGTCGTCAAGAGCTGCCAAAGACATGTCGCAAAAGGAACTGGCCGATGCGGTAGGAGTCACAAGGCAGACGATAAACGCCATTGAGAGCGGCGATTATAATCCTTCAATCAATTTGTGCATAGCGATTTGCAAAGTGCTTGGCAAGACACTGGATCAGATTTTCTGGGAGGAGGATGAAAATGCGTAAAAACCAGTTGGATGAAATGCAGCTGCAGAAGAGGAATGCCATAGGAAACCAGTCATTCCTGCTGCTGTCCTACCTGCTTATGCTCGATATCGCCCTGTTTGGCTTCGGCGTCAGGTGGCTGGCATATCCCGTCAATGTTTTCTTAATCATACTTGTATCCATGGCCTATTACTCAATACGGACCATCTGGAACAACGCCTTTGCAGGGCCTGAAGAGACAAACGGAAAACCCGTCAAAAGAGCTGCATATACTGCTGCCATTGGGGTGATAACAGCCATAGCAGCCATATTCATAGCCAAAAGCAATCTGATCAAAGCTCCGGCGGTGGTGGAAGGCGACAAGGGGGCAAGTATTCTCTTTGTAGCGGCGGTGGTGATGCTGCTTATATTCGGAGTGGTAGGAATCATCGCTTTCAGGAGGAATAGAGAGAAGGACGAATAGTTTCTAAATAACAATAGATTAAAAAGACTCGGCAATATGGGCATCCATATTGCTATTTTTATATAGAAATATTATACTTAATAACATAATATTATAAACTGATTTTGACATTTCGGGGACCCGGAGAACAGCTTGGAAGACGTTAGTCTGGAAAGCATGCACCGGGAGGTGCAATAGAAACAATTAACCCCATAGGAAAGCATTGTAAATGCTTTCCGTGTGTCCGGGGTGACGATTCCAGGATGCATGGGCGAGCAGCAGCCGAAGGATGCGACCAGCCACTCGGCACACCGGGGACATGGAGGTTAATGAATGTGATAAGCATGATTATTGCGGATGATGAGCTGATCATCCGGCAGGGACTGATGACCATTCCGTGGAGTGAATACGGGATCGAAGTGGTTGGAGCCGCTTCAAACGGGGAGGAGGCTCTGGCGTTATCCAGGAGAACCTGCCCGCAAATCCTCCTGACGGATATCCGGATGCCCGGTATGGACGGCCTTGAGCTAATCAGGGCGGTAAAAGGGGAAATGCCCGGTGTCAAAGCCATTTTGCTGACCGGATACCAGGACTTTGCCTATGCCCATTCCGCCATTCAACTGGGAGCAATGGGCTATGTCCTGAAGCCTTCGGACCCGGATGAGATCGTCGATGTGGTGCTGAAGGCGAAAAAACAGATCGAAGAGGAAATCCGGGAAAGGGTGGAGAAGCAGCAGATGCTGCAGAAGATGGACAGCGTGGTGCCGGCAGCCTTCAACTCCTTCTTGCAGGACCTGATTTTCGGAAGAATTGCGGACCCCGGAGCCATTGAAGCAAGGTGCAGGGAATTCAACCGCTCTTTTAACAATTATGTCCTCCTCCTGCTTGAGTTCAAAACAGAGATTAAAATTACCGATTCCGGGCTACCAAACAAAATCAAAGAAGAAATCGACAATACCCTTTCTATTTTCGGCAACAGTGTCCTCCTGGATGTCCACCAATCCGTCTGCTGCATCATCAATGAGCTGTCCGCAGACGAAGCCGCCGTCAAGGACAGAATCATTGCGCTGGGAATGGAAATCAGAAATAATCTCAAAACCAAATTCGACACCGATGTTTCCATTGGCATAAGCAGGCGCTGCAACCGGGCCGCCGATATGAACATGGCCTTCAATCAGGCTGTCAACTGTCTGAAAATGAAGTTTTCCCTGGGGAAGGGCGCGGTGATTCATGTGGAGGACATCAAAGACAGCTTGCAAAGGCAGAATCTCCAGGTGTTGAAGCTGGCGGGCGAGATCATTGAAAATGTCAGGACAGGCAATTACAGGCTGGCCGAAAAAATAACCAGGGAACTGCTCTTCCGGCTGTCGAAAGAACAGAAGGCCGATGAGCAGATCATAAAAAGCGTCTGTTTCGACATCCTGGCATCGGCCTACAGATTTCTAAAAGGAGAAAAAAATACCGGGAACCTGCCGGTCAATGAGCAGCTGATCCTTTCCGGGATTACCGCATGCACCGACGCAGAGGAATTGGAAGAATACGTCATCAATATGCTCATGAACATTATGGATTCCATCTGCGCAAAATTACCCTCCGCAAAAAACAAAGTCATCACAGATGTCATCGAATATATTGAAAAATTCTACATGGACCAGATATCCCTTCTTTCGGTCTCCGAACATGTGCACATGAACCACATCTATATCAGCCGGCTCATAAAAAGGGAAACGGGAGAAACCTTCCTGGACATTTTAACAAAGACCCGGATGAAAAAAGCATGGGAGCTGCTGACCAATACGGACCACAGAACCTATGAGATATCGGATATGGTGGGATTGAGCGATCCGGGCTACTTCAGCCAGGTTTTCAAAAAGCACTATGGGATGACGCCTTCGGAGTACAGGGAGAATCTGTACGCAAGGCATAAGAACATCGGCGAGGAAAAGCAATGAGCAGATGGATGCCAGTCACTGAGTTCAAAAGAATACTCCGGGACATACCCATCCGGAGCAAGCTCTCTTTATCTTTTCTGTTTCTGATTATCATTCCCGTCGCCCTGATCGGTCTTTTTTCCTTTCAGCGGTCCAGCGAGCTCCTGAAGGATAAAACCGAACAGTATGCAAAGGACATCCTGATGGAAACAGGAAACAACATTGAGGTGAAGCTCCGGGAAGTGGAAAGGCTTTCCTTCCAGGTGGTCTACAGCAGGACCATACAGGATGTGCTGCTGCGGGCCAACAGGGGCTTCCAGGATGAGTATGAAAGGATTACGGCAGGGAAAACGATGGATGCGCAACTGGGGGGGATCATATCCTCCGATGCCGACATTGCAGCCATTCAGGTTATCTCCAATTCCGGTGTGGCTTATGAAGCCAATCCCAGTTCCATTACGATGTACACGGGAGAGGCGGAAAAAATCATTTCGGAGCAGGGCAGCGGGAGCGTGTTCTGGTTTGATACCGAGCAGTCCACCCAGACCATCGTTGTGGGAAGGATCATAAACAGCCTTGAGAAACAGATCAAGGTGGGCTATGTATTCATATACCTCCGGGAGAGCGGCATTTTCAACATTTACAAGGGGATGGAGCTTTTTAAGAACGGGGACCTTTTCCTCATCAACCGGGAGGGCAGGATCATATCCAATAAGGACAAGTCCATCCTCGGCACGTTGAAGGGATTGCCCCGGACGGAACTGAACCTCTACACCATGGAAGAGAATTTTGTCACCGCAAAGAGTGACGGGAAAAAATATTATATCACCTTCAGGGCCATTGAGGGGACCAACTGGAGGATCATCAGCTTCATCCCGGCGGTTGAGCTTGAGAAGGACATCCTGTGGCTGCGGAGCTGGATCATCCTGATCTGCGTTTCCTGCTGCGTGCTCGCCCTCAGTGTTTCCTTCGCACTTTCCAACAGCATATCCAAGCCCGTGAGAAAGCTTTCCAGAATGATGCTGAAGGTGGGGGGCGGCGACTTCAGCGTGCTGAGCAAGTATGAAGCAAAGGATGAAATCGGCATATTAAGCGGTCATTTCAACAAAATGGTTTCCCAGGTCCAGCAGCTGATCCAGGAGGTATACCAGGAACAGCTCCTGAAGCAGAAAGCCGAGTTGAAATCCTTGCGGATGCAGATCAATCCCCATTTCCTCTACAATACCCTTGAATCCATCAACTGGATGGCCAGAACAAAGGGGGTTCCGGAAATCGGCAAAATGGTCAAGGCGTTGGGAGACCTGATGCGTTCAAGCATCAGCGGAGACGATTTTGTATCCATTGAGGAGGAAATGAAGAACATCAACAATTATCTGACAATCCAGAAATTCAGATATGGAGATCGGTTTGAGGTTGCTGTGGACGTGGATCCCGGCATCGCCGGAATAAAGATTCCAAAGCTGATTTTGCAGCCTATTGTAGAGAACGCCATCGTCCATGGAATTGAGGAAATGCTGGGCAACGGGCGGATAGAGATCAAAGGGGCCAGAGAAAACGGTACGGTAGTTCTTGCGGTAAAGGATAACGGCGTAGGAATCGATGAAAGCAAGTCAACGGAGCTTCTTGCGGAGAAGGCCAACCTGCAGCACAATGAAATGCATACCCACATAGGACTTCGCAATGTGGACCGCAGGATCAAGATGTATTACGGACCGGGCTACGGAATAACCATAGAAAGCGGCCCGGAGAGCGGAACCAATGTAAAGATGGTCCTTCCTGCGGACATTTTCCTGGATACAACTTGAAAAGTTAATATTTTAAAGAATGAGGTTTATTCTGTCTACTGTGTTTATCTGAGAGGAGCTTTATAATCAAACTGTGGAAGATGGAACACAATTATTCATTAAAGGAGGAATAAATCCATATGAAAAAAGCTTTGAGTTTACTGCTTTGCCTGTGCTTGTGCATTGGACTGATCCTGTCGGGCTGCGGAGGAAAGAGTGCGGCGCCGGCGGAAACAAAAGAAGACCAGCCGGCAAAAGCTGCGGAGGAAAAGAAGGAAGAACCGGCAAAAAGTGCTGAAAAGGTTCCCTTGAAGATTTCCGCATGGGGGCTTGAAAACGACCCCAACTCCGTAATTATTAAGGAAACGGTCAAGCTCTTCAACGAGAAGAACACGACAAACTCCGTTGCAACGCTTGAGTTTACGGAACAGGAACAGTACAAGACAAAGATCACTGCCCAGATTGCCGCCAATGAAATGCCCGACATGTTCAACACCTGGGCGGCAGGTTTTATGAAGCCTTTTGTAGCTGCCGGAAAGATATACAGCATCAGTGAGGACCTGGACAAGGACGCCGACTGGAAAAACCGTTATGTAGGCGGCATATTTGCGCCTCTCACTTTCGACGGAAAGATTTACGGTGCTCCCACAACCCAGACCGTGGTACTGGTATTTTATAATAAAGAGATATTTGCAAAATACAATTTGAAAGAGCCCCAGACCTTTGCAGAACTCAAGACGGTTGTAGAGACACTCAACAAGAATAATGTGGTTCCATTCGCCCTTGGAAATAAAGGACCGTGGGTAGGTGCAATGCTCAGTGAACTTGTTGCAAACCGTATCGGCGGCAGCGAGCCCTTCAATAAGATTTATGAAGGCACGGGAACCTGGGAAGATCCTTCCTTTATCCAGGCCGGTAAAATTATGGCGGAGCTTGCACAGATGAATGCATTCCCCAAAGGCTTCAATGCATTGGACAACGACCCTTCAAGAGAGCTGTTCATCCAGGGCAAAGCGGCAATGCACGTGATGGGAAGCTGGGCAATCCAGCAGGTCAGCAACAATAACCCCAACAAGGATAAATTGGACGTATTTAAATTCCCGGCCATAGAAAACGGCAAGGGAAGTCCGGACAACTGGCTGGGACAGCCCGACCAGTGCTTTGTGATCAGCTCCACCTCCAAAAACAAAGAGGGTGCGGTTGAAGTCCTCAAGTTCTTATCAGACCCTGCAACTCAGACGAAATTCGCCGAAGCGGGCAACCTGATCGCGACCAACACCAAGATCGATCCGGCGAAAATGAACCCGCTTGCCGTAAAAGTGGCGGAACTCCAGAAAGATATGAAAGAACTGTTCATATTCTATGATGTAGGACTCGGAGCTGCCATCGGCAATGAGTACAACAATACCATCCAGGCCATCACCGCCGGAAAAGCTCCGGAAGAGGCCTTCAAGAAGCTGCAGGAGTTTACTCTCCAGAACAAGGACAAATAAATAATCCGTTTGTGGTTCCGGCGGTCAGGGGTATATGCTCCTGACCGCTGGTCATAAAGGACGAACAGGAAACAGGAGAATCGGTTATGGACCTGATGCTTAGAAACAAGAAAACAATCCTCACTTTTTTGCTGCCGGGCTTTCTGATCTATATAGGAATTGTAATAGCACCTATTATCAACACTGCGTATTTAAGCCTGTTCAAATGGAACATCCTGGGGGAAAAGAAATTTTTGGGTCTGGATAATTATATCCAGCTGTTTACGCAGGATGAGATCTTCAAACTGGGGATGAAAAACACATTTTTGCTTATGGGCGTGTCACTTCTGGTGCAGATTCCCATGGCGATGCTGCTGGCGATTGCAATCAGCGGCAAGGTAAAAGGAAAGCGGTATTTCAAAACCGTGTTCTTTCTCCCCAACATCCTGGCAAGCGTTGCCGTCGGACTTCTCTGGACATTTATCTATAATCCGGACTTTGGCATCGTCAACAAGGCCCTCTCGGCCGTAGGCCTTGAAAGCCTGACGAGGCTTTGGCTTGCGGAGGAACAGACCGTTCTTCCTTCCATCATCGTTACCCTTTGCTGGCAGTTTGTGGGCTATCATATGATCCTGTACCTGGCTGCCATTGAGAACATACCCTCAAGCATGAACGAGGCCGCCGTCATCGACGGGGCCGATTCCTGGAAAATGATCAGACATATCACTTTGCCTTTAATAAAGCCCATCATTGCAATTGATGCAGTGCTTATGGCCACAGGTGCCCTTCGTTACTTCGACCTTATTTATGTAATGTCAAATGGCGGGCCCAATCACGCCAGTGAGGTTATCGCCTCCTATATGTATTACAAATCCTTCAGGGATATGCAGTACGGATATGGAAGCGCCGTTTCGCTCATATTGCTGGTGCTTTGCCTGGGAATAACCTACCTCTTGAACAGGCTTTTCAAGACGGAGGACGTACAGTATTAGTGATAAGGAGAAGTGAAATCACATGGAATTGATCTCATTGCGAAGAAAAAAATTGTCCATATCAAAAATGGTCGTCTACGGTTTGCTGATTGCTTTTTCACTGACCTGCGTATATCCTTTGATATGGCTGTTCATAAATTCAGTAAAAAACAATACGGAATTATTTGACAATCCCTGGCTTCCGGGAGAAACCATGCAGTTTGCAAACTATGCAAAGGCCTGGGTGGGGGGCAAAATCGGCACAGGCTTTCTGAATTCGGTATTTGTCTCTGCCGTTTCGGTTATCGTCACGATCATTGTGGGAAGCATGTCCGCTTTTGCTATAAAAAGACTCAAATGGAAGCTTTCCGGGCTGGTTCTCGGGTTATTTCTCTTAGGGGTCATGATTCCCATCCATTCAACCCTCATTCCCCTTTTTATCCTCTTTAAAAATGTGGGCTTTGCGGACAAATACATTGCGCTGATACTGCCCTATGTGGCCTTTGCGCTGCCTACCTCCGTATTCATCCTGACAGGGTTTATGGGTTCATTCCCGAAGGATATCGAAGAAGCTGCGGTGATGGACGGCTGCAGCATGGCGGGGGTGTTCTGGAGAATGATCATGCCTCTATCCAAATCCGCCATTGCCACCATTACAATTTTCAATTTTGTCAGCATGTGGAATGAATTGATGTTTGCCATGATATTTATTTCGGATCCCCTGAAGATGACCCTGCCGGTCAGCCTTACCCGCTTCAAGGGCCAGTACTCCACCGACTGGACGGTACAGCTGGCCGCTACCATGATTATGGTACTGCCAAGCATTGTCATCTATATGTTCCTGAACGACAAGATTATTGAGAGTATGACGGTAGGAGCCGTTAAGGGCTAAAGAAGCGGAGGGGTTTCAGCAGCCTGCCTTCCTGTAAAGGGTTGGCGGGCACCCTTTCAGCTTTTTGAAAATCCTGTTGAAGGTTGCAAAGCTGTTAAAACCCACTTCGTGGGCGATCCGGGCGATGGGCATGTCGCTGCCCGACAGCAGCTTTTCAGCCTTTTTTATTCTGAATTCATTCAAATAGCTGTGGAAATTCTTTTCGGTGATTTCCTTGAAAAGCCTGGAGAAGTGGTACTCGCTGAAGCCCACGGCCTTTGCCGCATCTTTCAGGGCAATGTCATTCCGGTAATTGTTCTCTATGTATTGAAAAGAACTGTTGATTTTCTCCAGCCCAAACACCCTTTTGGAATTACGCAAGCTTTCAGGACTGCTTGCCGCAACCGGATTTCTTGCCAGCAGCACCAGAATGTCGAAAATTCTCGCATTCAAAACCAGCGCATAGCCCGCCTGCTTTGCCTCGTATTCTCTGATGATCTCCAGGACAAGCTTCTCCAGTGCTTCATGCAGCACTGCATGTTCCCGGGAGGAGATTTCCAGGGGTTGGAGCAGGAGGGGCCTGACATGGGTTATACCGCCAAAGCCATCCAGCAGTGAGAGGTCAAATTGTATGAAAAACCTTTTGCCATTCTCCGGAGCGTGGATATCATGAATTTCCCCCGGAGGAACCAGCAGCAGAGACTTTTCCGCAAGGGCATACTCGAGGCCGTTTACCGTCACCCGGCAGAAGCCGTGGAAGTTGTAAACCAGCTCGATGGCATTATGCCAGTGGAGGGGATAATGAAAGTCCCGGGAGACGTTCACTTCCAGCCGGAAGGGATAGCTTTCCTTAAAAATATCTTTTTCGTGCAGGCCCTCTAAAATCATAAAAAACCCCCATATAAATGATATTATAAAATTTATATGAGGGCAAATGAAATCTCGTACACTCAATTAAGTTTTCACACTACCTCCAAAGAAGCCTTCAGAACTTTGGTGCCCGTGAGCCTCTGGCTTCTTTCGTCCGGCTGGCTGCCGCCGATATACACCTCAAACACGCCGGACTCATGGACGGGCCTTCCCTCATCGTCAATCAGGGCCAGCATGCCGGGCAGTATTGTAAAGCTGACTTCCGCCTCCTCACCGCTGTCCAGGCTGACCCTTGTGACTCCCTTCAGCTGCCACCGGGGTACCCGGACGCTGGCAGCCACATCCTTCAGATACAGCTGCACGATTTCGTCGGAAGCCCGGCCGCCGGTGTTTTTCACTTTGATGGTGCACCGGATGCTTTCCCCGGGCTGGACGGTGGAGCTCGAAAGGCGGATATCGCCGTATTCGAAGCGGGTATAGCTGAGCCCGAAACCGAAGGGGTAGAGGGCCTCGGTTTTCATGTACCGGTAGGTCCTGCTCTCCATGGAATAGTCATGGAAATCGGGAAGCTCTTCCGTGGACCTGTAGAAGGTGACGGGCAGCCTTCCGGAAGGACTGTAGTCTCCGAAGATGAGGGATGCGATTGCCTCCCCCCCTTGAGCCCCGGGATACCAGGCCTGCAGGATGGCGGGGATGTTTTCATCCGCCCAGGTTACCGCCAGGGCACTGCCGGAGAGAAGCACCAGGATAACCGGCTTGCCGGTGCCGTGAAGCTTTTCAAGGAGTTCCTGCTGGTTTCCGGGAAGATTCAGGTGCAGCTTGTCGCCGCTGGCGTATTCATTTGAGACGTCGCCCTCTTCACCTTCAATACTGGAATCAAGTCCCAGGCACACAACCACCGCATCGGCTCTCTCAGCGGCGGACACAGCCTCCGCAAACCTGTCGCGGGGCTCTCCCAGCCCTTCCACCCTGTCCTTATACAGGTGGCAGCCCTGGGCGTAATACACTCTTGTCCCCTCACCTACTGCCCGGTGGATTCCCTCCAGCACGGTGGTATAACGTTCCGCGGTACCGGCATAATTGCCTTCCAGGGCGGTTTTGCTGTCCGCGTTGGGACCGATGACCGCAATGGATTTGATTTTATTCCTGTCCAGAGGAAGCAGATTATTTTCGTTTTTGAGCAGTACAAGGGATTTTTTGGAGACCTCAAGGGCCAATTCCATATGCTCCTTGCAGCTGTTCCTCTCATAAGGAATGTCCCCATAGGGAACCCTTTCCGCACTGTCGAACATGCCCAGCTTCATCCTTGTCCTCATCAGACGCAGGACCGATTGATCGATGGTCTCTTCACTTACCAGCCCCTCTTTATGTGCGATGAGCAGGTTGGCGTACATATTTCCGCAGTTGAGGTCACAGCCGTTGTTTACTGCCAGGGCCACCGATTCCGGGGCCGTCCTTGTGACCCGGTGGTTTTCGTGAAAATCTTTTATCGCCCAGCAGTCTGAAGTGACATGCCCTTCAAAGCCCCATTCCTCCCGGAGGATCTCCCTCAAAAGAGTTTTGCTGCCGCAGCAGGGTTCCCCGTTGGTCCGGTTGTAAGCGCCCATGACGGCTTCAACCCCGGCCTCCCTGACGCACTCTTCAAATGCGGGCAGATAGGTTTCCCGGAGGTCTTTTTTGGACACGACGGCATTGAAGCTGTGCCTCTCGCTTTCGGGGCCGCTGTGAACGGCAAAGTGCTTTGCACAGGCCGCCGCTTTAAGGTATTTCCCATCACTGCCCTGAATGCCTTTGACAAAAGCCTTACCCAGCGTTCCCGTCAGATAAGGGTCTTCGCCGTAGGTCTCGTGTCCCCGTCCCCACCGGGGGTCCCTGAAGATGTTTATGTTGGGGGACCAGAAGGTAAGGCCCTTGTAAATCCCATGATCGCCTTTTCTCTGGTATTCGTGGTATTTGGCTCTTCCTTCGGTGGAAATGGCGTCGGCAACTTGAAATATCAGGTCCTCGTCAAAGGTCGCAGCCATTCCGATGGCCTGGGGAAATACGGTGGCCGTTCCGGACCTGGCTACGCCGTGCAGGGCCTCATTCCACCAGTTGTAAGCCGGAATGCCCAGCCTTGGAATTGGGGGTGCGCTATGGACCATCTGTGTCACTTTTTCCTCAAGGGTCATCCTGGCCACCAGATCCCTTGCACGTTCTTCAAAGCTCAGACCTTCATTTTTATATGCTGGTATTTCCGACATGTTCTTTCCTCCACGGTATATTCTGATGTCTATAGTTTAACCGGTATTGGTGAAAGCTTCATTTCATTTGTTGCTGTAGTTTTTTCAAAATTTGCTTTGGCGGGGAGCTGTAAAAAAATTAGGGTGGAAATAAGGCACAGGAAAAAATATAATAGTACTGGAAAGGGGTGGAGTGTATGTTTGAAAGGGAAGAAGCTTTGAGAAAAAGGATGGAAGCGTTGCCGACGGAGGAATTGATCCGGATGGTGAGGGAGGAAGTGGACCAATACGAAGAGGATGCCATATACCTGGCAAAAGCGGAATTGCAAAGGCGGACAGGTTCAGAGGACGGATTGACCGGGGCGGATGCGGAAAAGAGAGAGCGTACCAGGCCGGCCGGTGAAGAAGGAATTTTGAGGGACCTGCTGGACAAAGTAGACTTTGAAGAGCTTCAAAGGGCGCTGCTCAGGTATTATCCCGAAGAGGAAGCAAAGATGGAAAGATATGAGGCCGTATATGAGAAGCTGCAAAGCCTGGAGCCTTCGCCTGAAAATGCGGATTATATCAATGTGGGCTTTGAAGGCCGCAAGATCATGGTCCTGGGACAGGAGGCGGAAACCGGAGATTTTTTCAGTCCCGAGCTGTGCCGGTGGAGTGATTGGCTGTCCTTCAAAATCAAGGATGAGCAGGTAGAAAGTATAGGATATGCCGATTTTCTTTCCCACTGTATGAAAAAGATGACGGTTTACGGCTTTGATGAGCGCAGGATCGAAAGAAAGCTGAGGCAAATCGAGGAAAATATCGAGCTCAATGAAGAAGAGGATGAGGATTTTGAGCTTCCGCCGGAGGAAGAACAGACCGGACGGATACAAGACATATGAATGTACATATATGGATATTCATGAGGGATATGGAAGAAAAGTAGCCAACATTGTCTTTTATCTAGTATAATCAAGAAAGGGATACTTCATTATATCCCATGCTGGAAATAGAGATAAAGGAGATAAAAATGAAAAAATTTTTGGCAGTAAGCTTTACACTTGTTTTGGTCATGATGTGCTTTACTTTGTCCGTATTTGCGGCGGATGCTATCACGGAATCCCCTGGTGTGAAAGTCGTCATTGATGGTCAGATCGGTGCATACCCGGATACTCCCATTACCGTGAACGGAAGGACCCTTTTGCCTCTGAGGGCAATTCTGACAAATCTGGGGGTCCAGAACGACGACCAGCACATTATCTGGAACGGCAGTGAGAGCAGCGTAACGGTTATTAAGGATTCTCAAAAGATCTACCTGAAGATAGGCAGCGGCAAAGCCTATGTCAATGGTGCTGAAGTCCTGCTGGACGCGGCGCCTGTGATCTACAGGAACAAGACCTACATACCGGCAAGATTTGTTGCCCAGAGCCTCGGGAAAAAAGTTGTGTGGGATCCCGCCACCACTTCGGTGCTCATCCGGGAAGAAGGTGAGTACAACCGGATAAAAGAGATCCTGGAGAAGTCAAACGCAGCGATGGACGCCATAAACAACTGCAGTATCAAACTGGATGTGTCTGCAAATACCGCCCAGGAGGGTCTGGAGGTGGACCTTGGGATGCAGTTTGCGGGCGCTATCGACAAAGCAAAGAAGAAGATGCATTTGAATATGAAAATGAGCATGATCGGCATCGACATGGAGACGGATTCCTACTATGCGGACAATACCGTCTATACAAAAAATCCTTTCACCGAAGAGTGGGAAAAGGAAATCCTGCCGAAGGCCGAGTATGACAAGGTGTTTGCCAGCAAGAACAGCATTGATGTTTTGGATGCCACCGACGTACTCTGTGCGGGTTTGAAGGAAGTAAAAAGCCAGAATTCAAATGAAATCCTTCTAAGAGGAGACGTTTTTCTGGGAGAGCTGGTGGACAGGATGAGCCAGGATGAAAGTACTTCCAATGCGGTGTTTGACAGGTTCAACCTGGAGCTGTCCATTGACAGGAGCACCTACAGGGCAAACAGCATTGCCATGGATGTGGACTTCCATTCGGCCGAAGACAGCTCGGCGGAAAAATCCAACATGAAGATGAAGTGCGAATACAGCGGGTATAACAGCAGCAGTGAGATCGTTGTTCCCCAGGACGTAATAAAAAATGCCGTTGAGAGAACGGAGTTTGAAGATGATTCCCTGTAAGCGGAAAAGCTCAGGGGCATCGAGCCCCATCGCTTTTGGCCGGATTTGCCCCGCAATGGCCCGAAAAAAATATGCCCAGCCATGGGGGCTGAGCACATAAAGGGGGTCAAAATGTATTTTGTGAGGTCAATAGTATTATTGGCAGGTTCGATGGAAAATATACGGCAGAATTAATTTTTTTAATTTCCGGCATAGCCTCCGACAGATATAAACATAATAGAATATAGATGAAACGCAAAAGAGGAGTGCTGTCCATGGAATTTTGCAGGTGCGGCTCGATCATGCAGGGCGGAAAATGCACCAATGTACACTGCCCTGAAAAGAATCAGAAGAGGAAGGACTGGGTTGCGGGCGGCATGGCGATGGATTTCAAGAAGCCTGTCACCTATGAGGAAGCCATAGAACTGGCAGAAAGGCTCAGAAACCCTGAAAACACCCTCTGAAGGGCAGGGCGACATAATTGAATATGGTGTTTAGCGGTTTGGCTTGAAGGGTAATTACTATTCAAAATAACCTTTGTTCCCCGGATGCAATACAACAATCCACAAAGAAATGGAGACTAAGGATGCTTGTTTTGAACAGAAGGAGAAAATTATTCTTAAAGCTCGAAACCGTTTATTTCCCGGAGCACTATGAAAGCTACGAAACGGATGCGGACATTGTGCTCTTTTATCTTTCCAGGGAAAATGCCCCCGGTGCAAGGGTCTTCAATACCCTCCGGATCCACCTGTCCAAAAGTGAGGAGGAGCTTTTCGGAGAGATCAGTTCCACCACACGCAAGGGTATCCGCCAGGCAGAAAAGGATGGTGCCTATCCCCTTTTCATCGACGGTTCTCCCGGTGTTGAAACAGTGATGCAATTCTGTGACAGCTACGACAGCTTTGCGGTGCAAAAGGGAATAAAGTGTGCAGACCGGGAGCTTCTGTTGATGGCCCGCAGCAGCGGTTCACTCTCCATCTCCGGGCTTAAGGATCGGGAGGGGAGGGACCTGTGCGGGACCGCCGATATCCATGACAGCAAGATAGCCCTGGGAATGTATTCCTATTCCCATTTCAGAAAATTCGAAGACAAATTGATCCGCAAGCAGATATCCAATGCCAACCGGCTGCTGTACTGGGAACTGATAAAGTACTACCGAAGGGCCGGCCTGGAGGTTTTTGACCTGGGAGGCCTGGGCATGGGGATGGAAAGCAAGGACCTGGACACGGTGGATGAATTCAAAAGGAGCTTTGGGGGCAGAATCGAAACCCTGTACCATTTTTATCATGGTACAAGCCGCCTGGGGAGGCTTGTACTTTCAATGTCCAATAAAAACAACAAGATAGAATATTAATAAGTATAGTTTGTGAAAGAATATGATTGAATGTGATGGAATGATAACAAATGCTTGAATAGTTTACCAATCCTGTTACCTCTTTGAGTTGGCGCCAGGCGGATGGACCAACTTTCTCTCAGCAGAGGGCAAATCTTATCAAAAACTCAGCCGGGACGGCCACAGATTGACCAAATCAGGCGGGATGAAAATTCTTGGAAATAAAAATTCACCATAAACAATTCAATTTCCGGCGGAATGGACTTTCTATTTTCCAATTGCAAAAAAATAATAAAATATTTCAAAATCTATTTACAACAAGTAGAAATGATATTATAATAAACCCATAAACGATCAAAATCTTTTAAAAACAATTACAAACGATCTATATCTATCAATTGTAACGAGACCGACAAATCTGGTATTCCCCATTTTAATTGAGGTGATCAGAATGAATAATAACTATTTACTGGAAATGAAAGGCATATCAAAAAAATTTCCGGGTGTACTTGCGCTGGATAATGTGGGGCTGCAACTCGAACGGGGCACCGTGCATGCCTTGATGGGAGAAAATGGCGCGGGGAAGTCCACCTTGATGAAAATTCTGGCGGGCATTTATCAAGCCGACGAAGGGACCATCGTGTATAAAGATAAAGAAGTTCGGTTTCAGAACCCCAGAGACTCACAGCACCACGGCATATCGATGATTCACCAGGAGCTGTCCAGCCTGCTGGATATGACAGTTGGAGAAAATATCTTTCTCGGCCGGGAATTTCACAAAGGAATGGCTGTCGATTTCAAAAGACTTTACAACGAAACAAAGAAGCTGCTGAACCGTGTAGGCTTAAACATCGATCCCACCGTCAACATGAAAGAGCTTTCTATCTCTCAAATGCAGATGGTGGAAATAGCTAAAGCCATATCCTACAATTCCGAAATAATCATCATGGATGAGCCCACCTCCGCGATTTCCACGAAAGAGGCCCAGACCCTTTTTTCAATCATTCGCAAACTCAAAGAGGATGGCTGCTGCATCATCTACATTACTCACAAGATGGAAGAAGTATTTCAGATCGCCGACTTTATCACTATTTTTCGCGACGGGCACTATATTGGAAGCTATGCCGCATCAGCCATCACGATCGATGAAATCATACGCAAAATGGTAGACAGGGACCTGACGGAGATTTTCCCTGGAAGGACACCTCCCAAGAGGGAAAATGAGCCTGTCCTCAAAATAGAAAATATCAGCCGCAAGGGCAGCTTTGAAGGTATTTCCTTTGAGGTATACGCCGGTGAAATAGTGGGCCTGGCCGGACTGATGGGGGCAGGACGCACAGAGGTGGTGGAGAGCATTTTTGGTGTACGTCCCGTCGACTCGGGACAAATGTATATTGACGGTAAGCGTGTCAATATCAGAAAAACGAAAAATGCCATAAGAGCGGGGATGGGTTTGGTTACGGAAGACCGGAAACTCACGGGCCTGGTTTTGTCAATGAATATATTGGATAATATTACGCTCGCACTTACTCCCAGATTATGTTCAGCCGGATTTATCCTCAAGAAAAAGCTTATTAAAGAGCTCTGTGACAAATACAGCCGGTTGCTGAAAATTAAAATGTCGGGCCCGCTACAGGAGGTTTCCTCTCTTTCCGGTGGGAACCAGCAAAAAGTGGTCCTTGGCAAGTGGCTTATGATGGATCCTAAAATACTGATTTTTGACGAGCCTACCCGTGGGATAGATGTAGGAGCCAAGAGCGAATTCTACAGGATTATCTCCGATCTGGCGGATGCCGGTGTGGCCGTACTGTTCATATCATCTGAAATGCAAGAGATACTGGGCATGTGTGACCGCTTTATCGTTATGCAGGAGGGGAGGAAAAAAGGGGAGATCACCCGCAAGGAAGCAACACAGGAATTACTTTTAAAATATGCTACTGGTACAGTATGAAGGAGGATTAACATGGAAAATAGTTTGGAAGCATTCCGCACAAGAGGGCCCAAAATCCTATCCCGGTATAGTATAGCATTGGTTTTCCTGCTTTTGTGTATAGTACTCGCGATATTGAAACCTACATTCAGCACCACGGATAACATCCTCAACGTATTGCGCCAGATATCCATCAATGGAGTCCTGGCTATCGGAATGACCTTTGTCATTATTTCCGGTGGGATAGACCTCTCTGTAGGATCTATCGTGGCGTTGACCGGAATTGTCACCGCCGGCCTTATCCGGAGTGATATGAATATGGCTTCAGCCATCTTCCTGGGTGTTTCATGCGCGGTGGTCTTCGGAGCCCTGAATGGATTTTTTATAGCACAGTGGAACCTGGCGCCTTTCATCGTCACCCTGGCAACCATGACGATTGCGCGTGGGCTGACATTTATCTGTTCGGACGGAAAACCCATTTCCAGCCTGCCTCAATCTTTTTTGCTGATAGGGAAAGGAAATCTGATGATGGGTCCATTGGTATTGCCGCTGCCGGCACTAATATTGGGTGTGGTCTTCATTTGCTGCCTGTTTCTTCTGAAGTATACCAGCTTCGGCCGTTATGTATACGCTGTGGGAGGCAATGAGTATGCCGCTGTGGTTTCGGGGATAAACACCAAAATGGTTAAGATATTTGTGTATACTCTTTGCAGCTTCCTGGCGGCGATTGCCTCCATCATCCTGACGGCCCGTATAGCTGTGGGACTGCCCCAGGCGGGTCAGGGCTACGAACTGGACGCAATTGCTGCCGTTGTCATCGGAGGCACCAGCCTTGCAGGCGGGAGAGGCAAACTCTGGGGAACGATTATCGGCGTTCTCATCCTGGGGGTATTGAGCAATGGTTTGGATCTGCTTAATATAGGATCGTTTTACCAGCAAATCGTCAAAGGTGTAATTATACTTGTTGCCGTCTTAATGGATGCCAACCGTAAAAATTAATAAGTTTCCGCAATGCAGTAGCAATACGGAATAAAAAATAAAAATGGTGGAGGTCAAAACTATGAAATCGTGGAAAAAAGTTCTATCCCTGCTTCTGGCTCTTCTCATGCTGGCAAGCCTGGCTGCGTGTGGCGTAACTGACGGCAGCAAGCCGGCTCCCCAGGCTGAACAAAAGACTGAGCAAACGACCGGACAAAGCGGCGATACCGCCGGCCAAACGCCTGCAAAATCCGATGGCAAAAAGCTGGTTATAGGCTGCACGGTATACTACATGAGTGAATTTGTTACGCTTATGGTGAACGGAATCGAAGCAGGCGCAAAAGAAATGGGTGCAGAGTTGAAGCTTCTGGATGCCAATAGGGATCCGGCAAAGCAAATGTCTCAGGTAGAAGGATTAATCGCTGAAAAGGTGGACGTACTTCTGGTAGCGCCGGTTCATTCCGATTCCTCCGTACCTGTTCTGGAACTGGCTAAGAAAGCAAATATCCCCATTGTTATTTTGAATACGGAACTGAATACGAAAGATCCATACTATTTTGTGGGACCTAATGATGTTGAAGCCGGCGAATTGCTGATGAAAGATGTTGCCAAACGCATCGGAAACAAAGGCAATATTGTCATTCTTGAAGGACCCATCGGGCATAGCGCTCAGATTCAGCGCAAACAGGGCATCGACAATGTTCTTAAGCAGAATCCCGACATTAAAGTACTGGCTGTAAAGACGGCAAACTGGAACCGGGACGAAGCCATCAATACCATAGAAAACTGGCTGCAGGCCTTTGAGGCGCAAGGCATCAACGCAGTGGTGGCGGAGAATGACGAAATGGCGCTCGGCGCCCTCCAGGCGGTGGAAGCCAAGGGAATTAAGAAAAATGTCGTTATCGGCGGGGTGGATGCGATCAAAGATGCTTGCATGCGTATCAATGAAGGCAGAATGGAAGTGACGATCCTCCAGGATGCGGAAAAGGAAGGACGCCTGGGCGTGGATATAGCGTTGAAGCTGGCAAAAAATGAAAAGATTGAGTACCGGAATCTTATCAAAATGGATACCATTACCAAAGAAGACGGTAGCGCAAAGAAACTGCTGGATACTATTTTTGCAAAATAAACTTTTGAAATAAGTTATGAAAGGGGACCAATATACTGTTTTGGTTCCCTTTCACAGCAAGGAGGACGCGATGGAATACAAAGAATTTGATGTGACATTTCCCCTGACTGGAAAAGTAGCGGCAGTCACAGGCGGTGCAAGTGGAATAGGCTTTGCAATTGCCGAGATGTTTGCAAGGAAGGGGGCGGACCTGTTTTTGATAGACCGGTCTGATAGTATTGATAAGACTGCCCTGGATTTGAAAAAACAATATGGAATCAAAGCTCACGGACATTGCCAGGACCTGTCGGAGCCTGGCTGTGCAGCTCCGGCTGCCGATCTTTGCATGAAGCACTTCGGCAGAGTGGACATATTGGTTAACAATGCGGGCATCAGCTTTTTGGAGGATGTGGAAAATTTGTCGGAAGAATATTGGGACAAAACGCTTGAAGTGAATCTTAAGGTACCGTTTCTTCTATCCCAGGTCTTCGCTAAAAAGATGATCGCCCAGGGCGGGGGAAAAATTATAAACATGGCCTCTCAGGCAGCCGTAGTCGCTTTGGATAAGCATGCAGCATATTGTGCAAGCAAAGCAGGCATCGTTTCACTGACAAAAGTTTGCGCCCTGGAATGGGGAGAGTACAACATCAATGTTAACTGTATCTCTCCCACGGTTATTCTCACCGAGATGGGCCGCAACTATTGGAAGGGTGAGATTGGCGAGGCTATGAAAAAGAAAATACCGATCGGACGCTTCGGCTATCCTGAGGAAGTGGCTGCTGCCTGTGCCTTCCTCGCCAGTGACGCCGCTAACCTCATAACGGGTGAGAATTTAATTCTGGATGGAGGATATAGCATAAAGTAAATAGTAAAGAGGCAAGCTTCAATCCTATGACTGAAGCTTGCTTGCTTCTGCAAATATTGCTTTATTCTATGGGAATGTATGATATAATTAATTCAAAATGTTTTAAAAGATTTCAGATTTTCTTATTATTTACAAATGGATTGAAAGGACATTTTCATGTTTGCTGCAGAACGGTATGCTAAAATACGCGAGATACTGTCGGAATTCGGACACGCAGATCTTGCAACGCTGTGTTCCATACTTTCAGTTTCCGAGGCCACGGTGCGCCGCGATCTGGAAAAACTGGAAAGGGAAGGCTTTCTCAGCCGTACGCATGGTGGGGCCGTTCTAATTCAAGAGGGTAGTACCGTCACACCTGACCAGAATGACAGCATGCTGGAAGAAAAAAGGCTCATCAGCGGTATCGCCGTACAGATGATTGAAAACGGAGAATCGATTTTTCTGAGTGCAGGAAGCACCACGCTTCAAATTGCTAAAAAACTGAAAAACCATAGTAATTTGACGGTGGTTACCAACAGCTTTCAAATTATGCAGGAAATAGTCCAGTATAGGGGTATTACAGCTATCAGTACCGGAGGGAATGCGGAACTGCAGGGTAACCAGCTTGCCCTTTCGGGAAAGTTTGCAGTGAAAATGCTATCCGATATTTTTTTTGACAAGTCTTTTATCAGTGTAAACGGCATTTCGATTGAACACGGGTACACAGTACAAAATGCGGAGCTGGCCGAAGTATATTCCAAAGCCATCGAAAACAGTATGGAAGCAATTGTGGCAGCGGACTACAAAAAATTTGGAAGGCGCTCGTTCACCAAGCTGGGAGATATTAAGCTTTTTCAAAAAGTTGTAACCAATATGCAAGTGGGTCTTGAATATAAGAAGTTTTATTTCGACAATGAAATTCAATGCTATACCACATTTGACGATGTCGGGGCTTGAGGTGGGGAGATGGATAAACGCTGCATCTTGGAGTTAAGAGGTATGACCAAGGTTTTTGGCGGCAATAAAGTTGTGGACTCCGTAGATTTTAAATTGTTCGAAGGTGAAGTCCTTGCGCTCTTCGGAGAAAATGGAGCAGGAAAATCCAGTGTATGTAACCTTATTGCGGGCATCCTCCGACCCGACGCAGGAGAGATTTATCTTGATGGAAGGAAAGTCTCTTTTTTTTCTCCGGCTGAAGCCATCAACCATGGTGTGATATGTGTGCCTCAAAATGGCAATCTTATAGAAGAAATGACGGTGGCGCAGAATATATATCTGAGCTCCCAGGCAAGAAAGAAGGCTAACCTTGTACTGGCTAACGACAAAAAAATCGAATATGCGGCAGGCAGACTTCTGGATT
>JAFADI010000091.1 GCA_023424965.1 Bacillota bacterium | reverse complement strand
TAATAGCCTTTAAGAACAAGGATAATACTTATTCCCTGTCAATAAAAGCAGATAATGCCATAATGCTACGTGATCAGGGTGGGCCTTTCGGAGATCCTTTCGAAGATATAAAAATAGAAAGAGGTTCAATCTTACTCAAGTTCTATGGAGGTTCAAGTACGAAATGGTATTATAATTATAGATTTCGTTTTCAAGATGAGGGGTGGTTTCTAATCGGCGCCACCTTAGGTGGAAGTTTTACGGGTACAGATGAAATGGTTTATGTAGATGAAGAAGATTATAACTTGCTTACGGGTGATTATATTATACAAAAGTATGATGAAAAAGGTGAACTGAGTACATCAAAGGGGAATAGGGGGAAAAGAAAACTTTTGAATTTGAAAGATTTTGTTGCAGGTACAGATGCGTCGAAATTTTAGTAGAAGGACACTGGCGCGGAAAGCCACACTTAGCCTCTGCCGGAATGACTTGGCAGATGTTAGAATTCAGATTTTGTCGGGGCGAATGATATAATGGGCTTGAGGCATGTCTATTATTATTAAGAAAAAAAGGGTACCATGGAGGTACCCTCAACAGGCCTATTCGCAGCGCAGGGAAGCAATCATTTCGTTTTCAAGCGTGAAATAAAAATCGAGAGAAGCGGGGCTTCCCTCAAAGTTCCCGGAAGCACGGGCAGTGACAGCAGTTATTATTTTTTTATCAAGCAAAATATATACGATTTCAAACAATCTCTTTATCTGCAATGGGATCACCTCACATATATTATACCCCATATAATTTGACAACGGATGTCAGGTTATATGGGGTATAATATCTTGATTAGATGCCGGCGTAAAGAGTTTTTATGGCTTCAAGAGCTTTCTCATCTTCCGCCTTGCACTGCCTGATCAGGCTGCAAAGCCGGCGCCGTACCTCGGGCTTTGCCAGGGTTCTCATCTGTTCCTCATTGCGTGTATAACCCCCCAGGATCTCCGCCATCTTCCATATGCAGGAGGATATGTTTGAGAAATGTGTTTTTGCCTGGATGCAAAGGTCTTTATGTTCAGGCAGTGCTTCTGCCAGTTTCTCTATGTATAAGGCAGCATTGTGCCTTCCGTCTGCAAGACAGTCCATCGCGTCCCCGTGGCACATAAGACGCTCGGCTAAAATAGGCAAAATCGCGTTTCCGGGAAAATGGGCCTCGTCTGAGAGTGTTTTTTCCCAGGCATCATAGGCCAGCACTCCTTTTGCATATTTCTGCCATTTTCGTCCCGTGAGAACCTGGACGGCATTTTGCAAAATTTCTTTCGGGCCAGCGATGGGAAGAACGTGCTCACCCATCGACATGACGGCAACGGTATCAGGGTTTTCCCACCAGTTTCTGCTGATAAAGTATCCTGATTCGTCGATTTCAATGCGACCGGCAAACTCCGGGCTGTCCTGAAAGAAGCTCCATCCCAGAAGGGCCTGCCCGCCCTCTTTGTAGCCTGTGATAATGCAGGCTTCGGGAGGACCGAGGATACCCAGTGCAATGCAGGGGTATCCTTTATCAATCTGTGCTTTAATAAAGCGGATAAAATTATCCTTTTTAGGCTCACTCAAGCTGGCCCGGTCCAAAAACTCGAATTTTCTGCCTAATGACTCAATGCCCGTTTTGTAGACTTTTAAAGGGTCGTCAAAGGTAAAAACGGTATCGACATTGCCGCCATTCCATGAGGTGGTATCCCATGTCAGACGGAAGGCTGCACCGCTTGCCACCATGACATAATCATAGCTGACATCCTGGCCCAGGTAGTTGGCACAGGCTCTGACGCACATGGGAAAAGGAGTGCAGCCGGAAGCACCGTATTCTACCTGGGGAACGCCGTATAGGATTGTACCGTCCTTACTGATGTGCGATGCGTTTACATTCATACATGATCCTCCTCTCGGTTGTTGGGTTTAAGTATCCCAATGCCATAAACACCGGCACATAATTTTATGCGGCCCACAGGGGGACGCTGCTTGCGGAAAGCTTGCGGCGTCATTCCGGTTATCCGTTTGAACGCTCTTGTGAAGGTGTCGGGATTGGAGAAATTATATTTTGAAGCGATGTCCAGGATTCGCTGCTCGCCATGGAGCATTTCAAAGGCGGCATTGGCAATTTTCCGGTTCAGGATATACCGGGACAGGGTTTTGCCTGTATGCGTGACAAAAACCTCACGAATGTGTGCAAGTGAAAAGCCTGTCATTTTTTCAAGCTGGGTATAATCAATATCACTGTGAAGCCGGTTTTCAACAAACACGACCACCGACCAGATAATAAGAAAGTAATCCAAAACATCACCGCCCTTTGCTTATGCTTCATGGAGTGATTTCATTATAGCATGCGCATAGCCGCTTTACTCGACGTTTTTGAGGAGATTTTGCCTGAAGAGGGTAAGCTGGTTTTTAAAGAAGTTTAATCAATACTGGCAGTATTTCTCCCCTTGACCGATCCGGCTTTGAGGGTTTTAATCCTGTCAAAGATGTAAATTTATTGAAAAATTGTTTGACAAACATATACATGTATGATATATTCTTCGTAAAAAGTTAGAATATTCTAACTTTTTACGAAGAATATGAGGAGGATTAAGATGGCACATATTTTGATGATTGAAAGCTGGGTAGGAGCAAGCGGTAATTTGTTGCCTCCTCTCTTAAAGTCTTTGGGGCATACATATACCTTCGTCACCCGTAAGCCAGAACATTATCAGAGTGCACTCAGCACCGAAAAACATGCGGTTTTTCAACATGCAGACTCAGTTCTGGCAACAGAAACCAATGATATTGCAGGCTTAATTGAATTCTTAAGGCCTTATCGTTTTGATGGTGTAATTACCGTCTGCGATTACTACATCGACATTGTGAGAGAGGTGGCAAAGGCCTTCAACCTTCCTTGCCCTTTTCCGGAAGAAGTAAAAAGGGTGCGGCAAAAGCACCTTCTGCGCCAGACACTTGACAGGGCCGGCCTCGCCAATCCGAAGTACCGCCTTGCACATAGCTGGACTGAAGTGGAAAAAGCTGCAGAGGAGATCGGCTATCCTTTGGTTATAAAGCCTGTGGACCTGGCATCCAGTGCATTTGTGCGCTTGATTCAGAACACCGGGGAATTACAGGATGCTTACCGTGATCTTGAAGCCTTCCCGCTCAATTTTAGAGACCAGGAAAGGGACTGCACCTATCTTCTGGAAGAGTTTATGGGAGGAGAGGAGGTAAGTGTGGAAAGCGTCTCATACAATGGGGAGATTACCATATTAGGAGTTACGGATAAATCCGTCACCGGTACGCCCTATTTCATTGAAAACGGTCACATGTTCCCGGCGCAACTGGATGCCGGAACCCGTGCCGAGGTTACGCAGTTTGTCCGGGACGCACTGAAAGCAGCCGGTTTTGACCATGGTATTGCCCACACGGAGGTGAAGATTACCGCCGAGGGGCCCCGCATTGTAGAAATCAATCCAAGAACCGCCGGAAACTATATCGTAGAACTGATCGAAAGAGTTACCGGTGTCAATTTACTCCATGCGTTTGTTGACCTCGCTTTAAATGTTAAACCCTCCGTTACTGCAAAGGACTGCGGCATCGCCAGCGCAGCCGTTATGTTCCTCGTTCCCCCCCGGAGCGGCACAATTACACAAATTCAGGGGATAGAATCACTGGAGGCGGATAAGCATATCGTGCGTTACAAGCTTGAAAACTGTGCAGGCAAATATATTGCTCCTCCCATTGATAATGCCTGCTATTTGGGGCATGTGATCGCGCAGGATGCCAAGGACTTGAATGCCAGGGTTTATGCGGAAGAGGCTCTAAACCGCATTATTCTCAGCTTTGACGATAAGGGGTTGAGTACATGAAAGAAATGAAAATGCCTCCCGCATTGCCTGTGACGGCTTTGCGGGAGGCTATCCTGGAAGGGGGTCTGGGGCCCAGGCCGGAGAACTTAAGTGTCAGCGGAGCGTCCTATATCTATCAAACCACTCAGTTTCCAACTTCCGTGACCAAGTACCACAATTATTATCTGCTGATTAGGGCGGAATCCTATTTTGGTGCGTGTTCCCACACACCGGACCAGTTGGATATGCAAATCGCGGCACAGCTGTCGGGACTTCCCCTGGATGCGGTATTGCGGGACAAAAGGCCCCCTGTGCAAATAGCGGCAATGGACGCCTATCTTGGAATAGTGTATCCCCACCGGGAGTGTTGTACAAGGGAGGTGGACCTTCCCGGAGGGACTCCCGTTCAGAGGGCAAAACTGCGGGATGCGCTTATCGCCGACATGGCTGATATCAAAGCCGCTCAGAAAGTTGCTCTGATTGGTGTGGTCAATCCCTTGGTCGAGGCAATCAGACAACGTGGCGGGATCTGCTTGCCTTGCGATCTGCAGCTAAAAGAAACCCAGTGGGGAGAAGCGGTGGAAAGAGATATGGAAAAAGTCCTCGATAAAGCCGACAGCATCATCTGCACTGCAATGACTTTAAGCAATGGGACTTTTGACCGCATACTGGTGAGGGCCGGAGAAAGACAGATTCCTTTGACGGTATATGCGCAAACTGGAAGTGCCGTTATTGCCCGGTTTGTGGGCAAAGGTGTCACCGCGCTTGTGGCGGAACCTTTCCCTTTCTCCCAGTTTAGCGCATCTGCTTCACAACTTTATTGCTACACAAGCAGAAAGGGGGACAAAAATGCAAATGAACTTCAAGACAGATACTGAAAATTTTTTACATGCCAATCCTGCGCTCTACTCAGCCTTTAACGAAGACCAGGACCTCTGTATGGCGCATTTCGTACATACGCTTTTAACACAATACAAGGTGGGGGAAAAGGTGCTGGATATCGGCTCGGGTCTGGGACGTGAGGTTGCATACCTTAATAATTCAGGGTATGAAGCTACAGGTCTTGATAACTCCCGGGAAATGCTTTCCTGGGCAAAAGAACACCATCCTGAATCAACCTTTGTCTATGGCGAGCAAGCGGACTTTTCCCTTGAACAGCAGTTTGATGCGGTCTTTTGCGTGGGGAGTACGTTTTTGTACAACTTCTCAAATGAAGCTGCCCTGTCCAGCCTGAAGTGTTTTCGAAAACATCTCCGCAGCGGAGGGCTTCTGTATCTTGACATGCGGAATGCCGCCTTCTTCCTTACAAAGGAGGGACAGCGCTGGCTTACAGAAGAGCTGGTTGAACAGATAATTTTTGAAGATACGGCTATTACCCTTAAAACGCGCTTTTCCATGGATCTGGCAAATCAAATACTGGAACGGGACTACAGTTGGAATGTCCGGGACTGTAAACCCA
>JAFADI010000085.1 GCA_023424965.1 Bacillota bacterium | reverse complement strand
TATCGTTGCGCCCGGCAGCGCGGTTCTGTGCGGCGCCATGGTGGCGGCCAGGGTCGGAAAAAAGGTGGCATCCGTTGTCAAAATGTCACTGGATGAAGAAAAAATAAACCAGCCCATGAGGGACCTGGGCGTGGATGTTTTTGTCATTCCAAGCGATGTAACTACCTATTCCAGGGTTTTGCACGAAAGTGAAAACGTGGATGAGAGAAAGATAACCCTGGTGAGGACGGCAGGATTGGTCAAAATCGAAGATGTTCCGCCGCTGGAATCCACCTTTGTTCATCTGGCGGGCATTTCGGATTCGGAATTTGACATGAATCTCATGGAGAGCCTTAAAAACAGGGGATACAGCCTTTCGACGGATATGCAGAGCTTTGTACGGCAGATTACTCCCGTGACCCATGAAATCAACTTCGGGGACGTAAAGAATAAAAAGGAAATTATCGCCCTGATGGATAAGGTGAAGCTGGATGTGGTTGAGGCAAAGGTGCTGACGGGTACGGATGACCTGGAGGAAGCGGCAAAAATCGTCGAAAGCTGGGGCTGCCCGGAAATCATGGTCACCCATTCCCAGGGAGTGCTGGCAAGAGTGGGTGGGAAATCCTATTATGAAAAATTCTCAAACAGAAGTGTGATCGGAAGAACCGGCCGGGGGGACACCACCTTTGCCGCCTACCTTTCCTGGAGGCTGGAACACGACGTGGCAGAATCCTTGAAGTTTGCCGCGGCGCTGGTTTCCATCAAGATGGAGAGATACGGCCCTTTTGCCGGAACCCTTGAGGATGTACGGCAGAGAATCAAAGAATTTCATTCCTAAAAGAAGGAGGGAGCAGGATGTATTTTGATGACCTTAAAAATCACATCGACAGGAATTGGTGTGTCGTGGAAGACCACTTTGACCTGTCGAAAGTGAGGCACTATGAATCAGTAATGGCACTGGGCACCGGCTACATGACCACCAGGGCCAGCTTTGAGGAGGGCTTTGAGGACGACGATCAAAATCTGGAATATGACCGGATTCCGGGCAATGTTTCCCTGGAAGTGATTCCTTCCAAAAAGAGCAGGTGGGGCACTTTCATCCAGTTGGTTCAAGGCAGGCATCCCTTCTGGCGGGTAGGAATCGTTAACCTTCCCTATTATCTGGGGCTTGTGGTATATGCCGACGGTGAAAAGCTGGACATGGAAAATTCCAAAATATCCGGATACTGCCGCTGGCTCGATATGAAGACGGCGACCCTGTACCGTACCTTCCGGTGGGAAACCGGATCCGGCAAAAAAATCGACCTGCTGTTCAAGCGGTTCATGAACCCGGAGCAAAGATTTGTCTGCGTACAGGAGTGCAGGATAAAGATGGCTTCGGGAAGTGCGGATATCGCCGTCAAAAGCTACCTTGACAACGATGTGCGCACCAACGGTTTTGACAAATATAAATCACGCAGCGTCAGCTATGGGGGCGGGAATGTGATTTATTCCGATATAACGGCAAATCTGGGAGACCGGGTTGTGACCGCAAGCAAGATGGTCAACAGCAAGACAGGGGACTTTGCCATACGCAGGGAAGAAAGAAGAGTTTCATCCGTCTCAGGCTTCAAACTGGTTGAAAGTGAAGAAGCGCAGGTAGTGAAGGTTTCCGTGGAAGCGGCGGACGTATATTTTGAAAGAGAATTGCTGCTGGACAAAGCCGTAGAAATTATCGAAACCAATTTGGAGGCGGGAATTGAGCGGATCCATGAGGACCACTGCAGCCACTGGGCAAAAAACTGGGAGGTTTCCGACATCCGGATAGAAGCGGCGGACCATGAGGGGTACAACAGCCAGCGGGCCATCCGCCAGGCTATTTACCACCTGTTCCGGGGAAGGTCGAAGGATTACCGGGCGCTGAACTGCGCGAAGGGAACCACCAGTGAGGCATACCTGGGCTCCGTCTGCTGGGACATGGAAATGTTCTTTCAACCCTTCTACATCTACACACAACCGGAACTGGCAAAGATGACTCCCATGTACAGGCACCATATTCTGGACGGCGCCCGCAGAAGTGCGGCAAGCATGAACTACGCGGGGGCCAGGTACCCCTGGCAGACGGACAGGTATGGGGACGAGGTGTGTCCCCTGTTCGAATATGCCGACCACGAAATCCATATTACGGCGGACATCGTCATAGGAATCTGGCATTATTTCCTGAACACCGGTGACAGGGATTACCTCTACAATTACGGCCTGGAAGTCATGATTGAGACGGCCAGGTATTGGACCACCAGGGTGGACCGGATCGAAGGAAGGCCGGGCTATCACATTTACGGAGTCATGGGGCCTGATGAATACAAACCCGTATCCAACAACAATGCCTATACCAATTTTACAGCCCGGATGAACCTGGAGCTGGCGGGCAGGGTTGTGAGCATGGTCAAAGCGGATGCGCCGGAAATTTATGAAAAGGTGTGTGAAAAAATATTCTTTAGGGAAGAAGAGCTGGAGCTTTTCAATGAAATTGCGGCAGGCCTGCCCATACCCATGGACGAGGAGCGCGGCATCGTATGGCAGTGCGATGACTTTGAAACCGCCTATGCCGCCATTGACATTGAGGGCTTGTGGAAAGATAAGACCCAGCTTTTCGGGAAATATACCACACAGGAAAAGCGCTACCGCTCAAAGTGCCTGAAGCAGTCCGACGTCATCGCCCTGATGGGCGTGTTTACCGAAGCCTTCAGCAAAGAGCAGAGGACTGCTTCCTATGATTATTACAAGCCCATTACCATCCACGACTCCTCCAATTCCATCTGCCACAACCAGATCGTTGCAGCCGGCATAGGGAGAGCAGAGGAGGCTTACAAGGCGTGGAAGAAGTCCATGGATATCGACTTCGGAGAAAGACCCAGGTCCTCCGACGGGATACATTTTGCGAACGTCGGGGGCATGTGGCAGGAGATCGTGCACGGCTTTGCAGGCCTGGCGAATGTGCTGAGCGCCGAGGTGGCGACCTTCAATCCCTGCCTGCCCCCAGAAATCAAGCGGATCTGCTTCCGGGCCCTGTGGAAAGGCCAATGGGTCAACGTGTGCATAACAGGAAATGAAGTGGAGCTGGAAAACCTCTCCGGCGACGAAATAACCTTTATTGTGAAAGGGAAAAATCACACCGCAGCAGCCGGCTGCACCGTCAGGGCGGGATATTAAACAAAACCCAAAAATAATATAGTCAATCCAAAGAAAATAGAGTCCTTTATGGGGCTCTATTATTCTATACTTTAATTATAATGGTTTAATCGATTAAATTAAGCGGTAATGATTAAAAAGGAGGAAACATGAAATGAAAAGAAGAGTGTTGAGGAGTTTGTGCCTGATTCTGTCGGTGATGTTTTTACTGTCAGCAGTTGTCGGCTGCGGTGCTTCAAAACCCGCCGATACGGCAAGCGAGCCTGCAAAAGCCGCGGATGGAGCAAAGAGCGGCGATGCAGAAAAGTCGAAGGAGCCGGCGGCACCTGCAACCATCAAATTCGCGTCCTGGGCCCAGAGGGGAGATACACCCGATGTGGACTGGATCGCCGGATTTGAAAAGAAGTATCCCAATTATAAAATTGATTACATGGCAGTTACGGAAGGAAATTATTCCGAAAAGCTCAATGCCATGATTGCCGCCAAAGCCGCTCCGGACGTTATTCTTGCGTGGGAGTGCGATATCGGGAGGTTTGCAAAGAACAAGGCAATTATTCCTCTTGACGAGTACATAAAGAAGACGGAGGCTTTCAAGGAAGACGACCTGGTCCCGGCGCTCACCGGCTTCAACGAGATGCTGGGAGCCTCCTACGGCCTGCCCTGGTGTATGGCTGTGGAAATCATGTACTACAACAAGGACATGTTTGATAAAGCGGGGGTAAAGTATCCCACCAACGACTGGACCTGGCAGGAATTTGAAGATGCCGCCAAGAAGCTCACCATCGTGAAAGACGGGAAAACCGTCCAGTGGGGCGTGGATTCCATATCCTTCCAGGGCCTGTGGTATTCCACCTTCGGAAGCGCAGGGGATAAGATCGTTGACGACAAAGGAGTGCTGCAGCTGGGAGACGGAGCAAAGAAAGCCCTCCAGTGGCAGGCGGATCTTACCAACAAGCTGAAGGTTTCCGCACCGCCGGCTCCTTCGGGAACAAACGCGGTGGACCTCTTCAGTTCAGGCAAAGCGGCGATGACCAGGATGGGCAACTGGATGATCCAGACTTACAGGCCCATTAAGGATTTCAAATGGGACATTGCTCCCCTGCCCAAGGACACAAAGCAGTACACCACTCTCCACACGGGGCTATTTACAATCAATGCGGAAAGCAAGGTTAAGGACGCTGCATGGGCATTTATCGAATATTCCATGGGTGACGAGGGCCAGGAACGGATTTGTAAAATGGGAACCAATCCTTCCGCCAGGAAGAGCATTACTGCAAAAGGCTTCTACAGGGCAGGCGGTGAAAACGGCCCCACAAACTGGGAAGCCATCGACAAGAGCGTGGGCTTTGCGGAGTTCGGTTATGTGGTGGCAAATCCCGGCGTAGCCAGCACTTTTGGCGTTAATGCCTTCAATGCGGTGATGATGGGACAGATGGACGTGGATACGGCCATCAAGAAGATCAATGAGGAAGCACAGAAGGTTGCCGCGGAGTAACAGGGTGAGGGGACACACCCGCTGAGCAGCAGGTATTCCTGACGAGGAGGGAATGTCCCCTTTTGAAAATGGGAACGTTGACTGCGGTCAAGAGCAATTTTGGCCGCAGTTTGTTTTTAAGTCATTTGCGTTATAAAAAAGTAGAGGTGAATATATATGAATGAAAGTTTCGCAGGGGTCCGGGAGAAAAGGCACAGGACCGGCAAGGCAAGCGACAACCTGCTGGCATACGTATTTTTATCTCCCTGGATCATCGGCTTTCTGCTGTTCTCGGGGGTACCCATCGTTGCGTGCTTTGCGCTGGGCTTCAGTAAGTGGGATATGGTAAGCGCCCCCAGGTTCATCGGACTCAAAAACTATATTGAAATGTTTACCCTGGGGTCCCCCTTCTGGAATGTAATGAAGGTCACCCTTATCTTCACGGTGCTGAGTGTGGCTGTGACCCTCCTGTGGTCTCTTTTTCTTGCCGTACTGCTGAACAGCAAGTTAAAAGGCATGGGGATCTTCCAATTCTTCTTCTTTGTGCCGGCTGTAATGCCCAGTGTGGCGCTGGCATTTGCATTTCAACTGCTGTACAACAAGGAAATCGGTGTCATCAACTATCTGCTGAGCTTCTTCGGTGTCAAGGATGGGCCCAACTGGCTGATGGAAGGCCATCTGGTCATTCCTTCCATCATATTCGTATGTCTCTATACCTACACTACAGGACAGATGATGCTTATTTTCAATGCCAGCCTGAAGGAGGTTCCCCGCGAGCTCTATGAGGCCTGTGAAATGGATGGCGCCAATTCCATGCAGAAGTTCTTCTATGTGACCATTGCCTGCATATCCCCCGTAATTCTGTTCAACCTTGTCATTGCCACCATCAATGCGCTTAACAGCTCATTTTCCATCATATACCCGCTGACCTTCGGAGGGCCGGGAGATGCCAGCAAGGTAATCGGCATAGACATATACGACAGCGCTTTCAGGAATTTCAGGATGGGTTATGCCTCCTCCCTGTCCACGGTGCTGTTTATCCTGGTTGCGGCAGTATCCTGGTTCCAGTTCAAGCTGTCCGACAAGTACGTCCATTATGAAAACTGAGGGAGGAATGTGAGATGGAAGCAAAGCTGAAACCGAAAGATTATTTAAAATACTTGTTCATGATTGCCATCGCAGGCATTATGTTTTTTCCCACGCTGTGGATCGCATCCAGTTCTTTGAAATCCCTCGTTGCCATCAGTGCATACCCTCCGGAGCTGATACCGAAGGAGCTTCACTTTGAAAATTATGTGGAGGTGTTTACCAGACCCCAGAGCAACATCCTTTATTATTTGAGAAATACCCTGATATTGATCCTGGGAAATACCCTGGGCACGCTTGTTTCCAGTTCCATCGTGGCCTATCCCCTGGCGCGTATGAACTTTACCGGCAAAAAAATCGTATTCGGATTGATTCTTGCTACAATGATGGTACCCAGTACGGCCTTGATTGTACCCCAGTACATGTTGTTCAGCAAATTCGGGTGGCTCAACAGCTTCCTTCCTATAATTGTTCCGGCATTTTTTGCATACCCCTACAATGTATTTCTTTTCCGGCAGTTCTACAAAACCATACCGGCCAGCATCGACGAGTCCGCGTTGATCGACGGCTGCAACCGGTGGGATATCTTTGTAAAGATGATCATGCCCCTGTCCCGCCCCATATTTATTTCGGTGGGAGTGCTGTCCTCGGTGTACTGGTGGAATGAGCTTTTCATTCCCCTCATCTACCTGGATTCGGATATGCTTAAGCCCTTGACGACAGGTGCACTGACGGCCTTCAAGAATTTGTTCATTTCCATGTGGAATGTGCAGATGGCCATGTCCATGATGATGATCATCCCCCCCATGGTGCTCTACGTCTTTGCACAGAAGTACCTGACGGAAGGCATTAAGACCTCGGGTATGAAGGGCTGACGGAGATGGCGGGCAAATTTTTACGCAAGGGATGAAGAAGCAGAGGCCAAAGCGCAAGAGCATTGGCCTCTGCCATCGTTTCCTGCGGAAAGACGCTAGTTTAAACTGCTCTTCACGCGGTGTTTCTATCCCTGAAACAACGCGTGCGTTCGCCATCCCTGGCTCACTTGCCGCATTTTAAATTAGCGCCTTTTATGCAGAAACGATATAGTAGAAATGTCGAAATATCTGTGAGAAATATAGAGGATTTTTAAAAGGAGTGGTGAATATAGTATAGGTAACTAAAACGATTAAATGAAAAATGGCGATTTTGTCCAGAGGAAGGGCCAGGAGAGGGAGACCGTGGTTTTTTCAAATAAGTCGAAGGAATGCATGAAAAAAAGATTGTTCACTATGCTGGGAAAAGCCGGAGCTGGAATTGTCTGCCTGTTGTCTGCCATCCGAAATATCCGCATTCAGACAAGGCTCATGGGTTCCTTTTTTATTTTGTCCCTCATCCCCCTGCTGGTCACGGGGATTTTCTCCTACTCCAGGTCCAGCAATGCCATGAAGGCCAAAATAAGCACCTATTCGGTGCAGATTGTGGACCAGGTAAGCAAAAACATACAGCGGGAGCTTGCCAGGCTTGAGTATGACAGTGTGGATATCGCCATCTCCGACATTGTCCAGGGGACCCTGAACGGTTATAAGGACATGAGTGAATTTGACAGGCACAATGCCTCCCTCATCCTCCAGGAGAGCGTGGTTAAAAAGTTCTCCTTTCTCCACTACGTATCCGATGTTCTGCTGTATACCAATGACAGCCGCAGGATTATCGCCTATGGGGACAACAGCATGTTTAACTTTGTCCTTGAGCCCCTGTACCTTGACGGGCTCCTGAGGCAGGCAAAGGAGAAAAAAGGGGCTCCGGTGTGGGCGGTGGTGAGCAAGGACAATGAAGTGCACCTGGTGAACAGGGCGGAGACCGCTGGAGACAGGCGGTACGGCATACTGATCTGCCGGAGCATAAAGGATCTGTCCGTCGCCAACCAGACGGGCTACCAGTCCAGCGGAACACAGATTGGCTATATCGTGATACGGACCAATGAGAAGTATATTTCCGATATTTACAGGGACATAGACATCGGCAGGGGCGCCGATATTTTCATCATGGACTCCCAGGGCTACGTAATCTCCGGGAGAGATCCCCAAATGGAGATCACCCGGAAATATCAAAAGGGAGATATTTCACAGCATATCAGAGGCAGTGTGAAAAGCGGCACCCGGGTGGTCCGGTTTGCCGGGGACAGGGAAGCTTCCCTCATTGCCTTTTCACCCATTGAGAATACTGATTGGTTTGTTGTGAGCGTAATCCCCTTTACCTACCTGAACAAGGAATCGGAAAACATCGGCACCTACACCTTTGCCGTGGGGATCATCTGTTTCTTCCTGGCAGTCCTGCTTTCCCTGTTTATCTCAAAGAGCATCTCGCTGCCATTAAAGAGGCTCATCCGGTCGATGAACGAGGCGAAAAAAGGACGCCTGTCCGTGAACGTTACCGATGTCAGCAGGGATGAAATCGCGGAGGTAACCAGCAATTACAACAGCATGCTCTACGATATCCGGGAACTGCTGGAGAATATAAAAAGCAAGGAAAAGCAAAAGAGAGCGGCGGAACTGAAGGCGCTGCAGGCCCAGATCAACCCCCACTTCCTGTCCAACACCCTCAATACGGCAAAATGGCTTGCCGGTGTTCAGAATGCGGCAAATATAGAAAAACTTCTGACGGCCTTGATTGACCTGCTGCATGCCAGCATCGGGAAGGGCCATGAGCTCATCCGCCTGGGTGAGGAAATCGAGTACCTTAGAAATTATATTGCCATCCAGGAATTCAGATACAGCGATAAATTCCAGGTGCGCTTCGAGATTCAGGAAGAGGCGCTGGACTCGAAAATTCTCAAGTTCCTGCTCCAACCCCTGGTGGAAAACTCCATCATCCATGGAATCGAACCCATGGAGGGAAGGGGCCTGATCGTAGTGAAGGCCGTTATCACCGACGGCTACCTGATGATCAGGATTACAGACAACGGTGTGGGCATTCCGGCAGAGGTATTGCAGAAGATATTGTCGGAGGACAGCCGGCCCAGCAAATCAAGCTTCAGCGGGATTGGCGTGTCCAATGTGGAAGAGCGGATAAAGCTCTTTTTTGGAGAGCCCTACGGTATCCACATTGAGAGTGTGCCATACCTGTTTACAACGATAGAGATTATGCTGCCGGCAATGAAAGGGGAGGGTTGAAGATGGGGCCCTTGAAGGTTTTGATTGTGGATGACGACATGGCGATGCGCACAAGCCTGAAAACCATGCTGGATTGGGAGCGGCAGGGCTTTGTAATTTGCGGGGAAGCGGTGAACGGAGCCAATGCAGTCCAGATCATTGAAAAGAACACCCCGGACATTGTGATTACCGACATGAGCATGCCCGTCATGGATGGGGTGGCACTCATCGGATATCTGGGGGAGAAACAGCCCCGGATAAAAATTATCGCATTGAGCGGGTATGATGACTTTGATTATGTGAGGCAAAGCATGAAGAAGGGTGCTGTGGACTACATCCTGAAGCACAAGCTGGACCCGAAGCTGCTGGCGGACGTACTGGAGGTGACCCGTCAGAGCATCCTGGAGGGAATGAAGGAACTGGATGAGAGGCAGCAGGCCCGGGAGAAGCTTGACTCCGCCAGGGGCATTCTGCGGCGGGAATTTGTCAAAAGCCTGATCATGGGCGAATTTACGGAAACAAAGAAAATTGAAAGGGAACTGGGCTACCTGAACATCGGCATGGATTTGAAAAACCTTGTGGTGGCCGCCGTAGAGATTGACGACTATTCCTTTATTGAAGACAATTATCCGGTAAAAGAGCGGAACAAGCTCATAAATACCTTTGCCGATATCTCCCGGAGCATCCTGGACGAAGGCGGAAAAGCCCTGATGGAACATGTGGACAAGGGCAATTTTGTCGTTGTTTTCTCTTTCGGCAATGCCTACAGCAGCATGTACGTATATAACAGGATCATTTCGGACATCGACAGGATCAAAACCAGCCTGAAAAGGTATCTGAACATCACCGCCAGCTTCGGTGTAAGCAAGGTCTGCTTCAATGTTCTTGACATAAGCTCCTATTATGCGGAGGCGAAAGCGATTTTAAAGGATAAGTTCTATCAGGGCAAAGACAGGATTTTCAGCGGGAGCAATGTGGAAAAGGCGGAAGAGAATTACTTCACCCTGGACTTCAAGGATGAGAAAAAGATAAGGCTGCTGGTGAAATCCCTGGAAAAACAGGAATTGAACAGCTTTATTAAAAGTATTTTTGACAGGATGCAGAAGAACAAGGCCAGCCACCCCTCGGTACAGATGATTACCGCCGAGCTGATCAACATCGCCGGCAAGGCGGCACGGGAATCAGGAATCGATCTTTCGGGATTTTTCCCGGGCAAAGGCGCACCTTACAGTATGCTGCAAAAATATGACACCGTGGCCGATATAAGCCGGTGGGTCTTGAACATTTTTGACGGACTGGCGGATGAGATGAAGAACAGGACTTCCGGGTCCGGCTGCTCGGAAATCACCAAAAAAGCCATCGAGTTCATCCACCGCCATTACCAGGACAATATCTCCCTCAATGATGCCGCCGGGTATGCGGGGGCCAACAATTCCTACCTGAGCCATGTTTTTAAGGAGAATACCGGCAAAGGGTTCGTAGAATACCTGAACACCTTCCGGATTGAAAAGGCAAAAATACTGATCGGAAACGGGGATGCCCGCATCAAGGATATGGTGGGGGAACTGGGGTTCAACAACTACAACTATTTCTTCAAGGTATTCAAGGAGTACGTGGGAATGACACCCATGGAATATGAGGAAAGCCTGAAGAAGGGGGGCTAGTGGGATAAAGATGAAAAAAGTTTTGGCAAAGATATTGGCAGCAGGCCTGGCTTTTGCCCTTCTTATGACGGGCTGCGGTGGCCCCCGGCAGGAGCTGGGGGAGGAGGCGGGAAGCGGGCAGAAGCAGGAGGCCCAGGTGAAATATGCCCACTCCGGCAAGGCTTCCACACTCACCTTCTGGACCTTTGTGGAGCTGCACAAGCAGTTCTGGGAGGATGCAGCCCTGTCGTGGAATGAGGCCCATCCGGACAGGCAGATTGTGTTGAAAAGTGATTTCTACCCCTATGATGTCATGCACAACAAGCTGCAGATCGCACTCCAATCGGGAACAGGTGCACCTGACCTGGTGGATATAGAACTTACCAGGTACTGGGCCTTTTTGAAAGGGAACATTTCCCTGGTATCCCTGAACAACATCATTCTGCCGATAAAAGACAAGCTCATCATGAGCAGGTTTGAAAACTATGCAAAGGACGGAAATTACTATGGCGTGGAGTACCATCTGGGCTCCACCGTGGCGTTCTACAACAGGGAAATTCTTGACAGGGCCGGGGTTGACGCCGATGGGATAAAGCTGTGGTCGGATTATGTTGCGGCGGGCAAGAAGGTGGTTGAAAAAACGGGAAAGCCCATGACAACCATTGAAGTGGAGAACATGTGGAGCTTTCATCCGCTGATAAGCCAGCAGAGCTCGGATTACCTCAACAGCGACGGCAGCGTGCAGCTGGACAACGAAATCAACATCCGCACCCTGCAATTCCTGAAGGATATGCTTTACAGGGATAAAATCGCAGTGGTGGCCCCGGGAGGAGAGCACAACAAGGAGGAATACTACGATTTTATGAACCGGGGCGGCGCGGCCTCCGTCATCATGCCGCTGTGGTATATGGGAAGGTTTACCGACTATATGCCGGGACTGAAAGGCAAGATGGTCATCCGGCCCATGCCCGCGTGGAAGGAAGGCGGCTTCAGGTCTGCAGGCATGGGAGGAACGGGTACCTCCATCACCAACCAGTGCATCGACCGGAAGCTGGCCATGGATTTTCTGGCCGAATCAAAGCTGACGGAGAAGGGAGCCCTCAAGGCATGGACCATCCTCGGCTTTGACCCCGTCTTCAAGGTGGCATACGGCGATCCCGCCCTTTCCGCCGACAATAAATACACCCGGTACTTCGGCAAGGACATATTTCAGACCGTTAAAACGGTGATGGACGAAATCAACCGGGTGAATGTGGGGGAGCTTTATACCGATGCGGCCACCGGTGTGGCCAGGGTTGCTCTGTTTAAAGCCCTGAAGGAGCAGAGCCAGACACCGGAAGAGGCATTGAAGACGCTGGCCGCAGAGCTCCGGAAAAAGGTGAAAAACTGAGATTGAACTCCCATGGGTTATGGGATGGAAACGGATGTGATGAGTCTTTCCAGTGACAGCACCGTTTCCCGGCACCGGGAGACGCCAAGGAGGCACCTTGTGGTGGACCGGGCCTGAGGGGCCAGAAAGAAAGCCTCTCCGTCGGTTATTTTCTGGGACATGCGGTTGGGCCTGGTCCTGCAGGGTTCCAGGGCAAACATCCGGCTGCCGGACACCTCTTTGGCGATCAGGGATCTTGGAAAGCAGTCCAGGGGCCTTATGACATAGGCACCGGCATCTTCCTTTTCGTTGATGAGCATTTCCGCTGTTATACCCAGGGGATTTTGAAGGACAGGCAGGTATGGGCTTATCTCCCCGATGGATTCCAGGCCGGGAACCGGCTGGGGAACATACTGGTAGCAGCGTATCGGCTGGCTTCCTTCATTTATTCCGTACACATGGAGGGGGTCCCTTTCCGGAGGAGCGGAGTCCCGCAGCAGCATACCGGCAGTTTTGGCGGGCAGGACATACCTTCCCCCCTCATCCAGGTAATTTCCGCACAATTGTATATGAAGACCGTCATCCAGCACCACAGGTTCTTGAGACAAATTCCGGGTCAGCTCTTCTCTTAAAAGTACGGGAGAAGAGTACCTGCATTTGAGGGATACCTTCTTTTCAAACCGGGGCTGAGGGCCGTAGCCCTTGATGGGAACAATGCCCTCCACCGTAATTTCCCTGTCATCAAAGCATATCTTCACAGACCCCGTATCGGCGGGAGAATAGGAGCCGGTGCCGTGCAGCGTATAACCCTCTCCCGGTGTGCCGAACAATTCGGGGCCGATGGAGGCCACTGCCGGATAAAAGCCGTTAATCCAGCCGGCTCCGCTGCCGGCGGATAAATCCACATTGCCGGGATGCAGCAGGTATTTCATGTCTCTCTCCCAGCTGAACCTTTCATCTCCCAGAAAAATATCACCGATATCCAGTCCTCTCTCCGGCAGTACCGTATAGGTCAGCAGGCCGTTGCACAGGGTCAGGACCGTCATGGGAGAGCCACAGGCGTCGGTGAAAAGCTGTTTTGACACAAAGCTTTTTCCGGACAAATGTACTTTTGAGTCCAGGGGTAAATCGATTAAACTGATTTGTGAGAAAGTCTCCATGACATCACCTCGCTATTGATCAAGCTGTGTAATTCCATCTCCATACTATCAATGAATTCCCCGGAAGTAAAGCCAGAGAGGCAATAACCTGATAAAATAAAGGATATGCCGGAATAAAAAACGGCCAGGGTTTGTAATCAAATTGAAAGTTTTGCGTATTAACATATGAAAGTACTTAGCTAAGTAAAAAAAAACGAGGAAAGGAGGATTACATGGATATGCAGCAACAGGCGTTGCTTGATTCCTCCGCTGTAAATAAACAGAGGGAAAACATACAGGATGAAAAGGAATTTGCCTATATTTTTGAAACCTATTATAAAAGGATTTTTAACTATATATATTACCGGGTCTACTGCCATCATACGGCGGAAGACCTGACAAGCCAGGTTTTTGAAAAGACAATGCTCAAAATAGGCACCTATGTCCCGGACAAATCGCCTTTTGAAGTATGGCTGTTCGCCATCGCCAGAAATGCAGTAAATGACCATTTCAGAAGCCAGAAGAAGCACCGGTTTTTTTCCCTGGACAGGGTCCGGGAACTGGTTTCGAGAAAAAAAGACCCGGAAGGTATCGTAATCAAGGGCGAAACCAGCGACAGCCTTTTGAAAGCCATAAACACGCTGGAGCCAAGGGAGAAAAACATGCTGGCGCTGAAGTTCGGCGGAAACCTGAAAAATAAAGAGATTGCAGAAATTTCAGATATGACCGAAGGCAATGTAGGGATAATACTCTACCGCACAATGAAGAAATTGAGAAATGAAATGGAAAGAGAGGAAAAACCATGAGCAAATTGACGATGGAAGAGCAATTTTCGGTGGAATTGGATGATTATTTGAGAGGTGCGGACATGATACATAAAGAGGGATATAAAGAAAACGCCGGGCTTTTTGAACTGGGCAGGTCTCTGGCCGGAAGGGATTTCAGCAAAGACAGCGACAAAGAAGCCGTCTTTCACAAAATTCAGAAGAATTTGAATGCCCGCCGGTACGGGAATGCCTTGAAAAAAAACCATAAAATCAGGCGTGTTGCCGTTGCAGCAGCCTCCTTTGCACTCATATGCACCATGGGTATGGCTTTCATGCAAACCAGCTTTGCCCAGGAGCTGCTGGGCAAAATAAAGAACGCCATTTCCCTTGGGCATATCACGGTTTTGCAGGTGGAGCCTCCTCAGACGGATACGATCCCCATCCCGGCTGAACTGAAGGACAAGGTATTCGATAAGGACGGGAAACCTCTGGAAGCATTCTCCAGGGAACGTCCTGAAGAGGTATACACGGCCAACGGTGAAAAAATCGTAGGTGTTGCAAACGGTGAGATTGTCACCGAAGCCCAGGCAGAAGCACGGCGGAAGGATGCAACGGTAGAAGTCAAGGATCCCGGCAGTTTGAGCAGTTATACACGTTTCAAAGTGATGCTTCCGGGCTACCTGCCTGAAGGCTACAGATTTGACCGGGCGGAGCTGTTTAAGGACGGAAAGGGCATTGCAAGCGACAAGTACATCGGCCTGTTTTTTATCAATGAAAAAACGGGGAAAAGCATATACATGCAGCAGCGCTTTGCCGACGAGGAGACCGCCTATACCAGCTCTGTGGAGGGAGAAATTGAAAAGGTGAAGATCAACGGCGCGGATGCTGTAATATCGGAAGGCAGGAGCATCGAATGGGAGGCCGGCGATGTGATTTACATGCTGTCGGGGGGAGACATCGGCAGGAGCGAATTGATAAAGCTTGCGGAGTCTATCAAATAACAACATAAATATAGTATAGAAATAGCCGGCAAAAGTATACTTAGCCGGCTATTTTCATGCTCACTTGCAAGGTTATTCAAGCACAACCTGGTGTGATATAATGAAAGCATGTCTTTCTCCTTCCGGTATCTGAATAACCGGCATTCAATTGCTTCCGGCCGGGTTCATGTTTAAAAATTTTGAATGAAAGATTAAAAATTTATAATCTTTTAATCGATTAAACGTGATAGCATTAAATTGCAGCAAGGGCAACAGTGCTGAGTGTGAACCGGGATTTACAGGGAGGAAGGCTAGGATCCTGCCTGATATTCAAGAAAAAAATAAAAGGAGGATGTCATTCTTATGACAAGAAAAATCAAGTGGCTGTCTTTCGTACTATGCCTTGTTTTTGTAGTCACAGCGTTTGCCGGATGTGGCGGCTCAAAGGATGCCGCAAAGCCTGACGCAAGTCAGCCGGCGGCGGATACCCCGAAGGAAGAACCGAAAAAGGACGCAGCGCCGGCAAGCAAGGCGGAAATTTCCTACATGGCCTGGTACAACAATGAAACAGAGCCTAAGGAAACCCAGAAGACCTTAGACAAGTTCAATTCGGAACAGGACAAGATAAATGTCAAGCTTGTTTCGGTTGCATATGCTGATTATGTAACCAAGCTTAACACCATGGCTTCATCCAACAGCCTTCCGGATTCAGGCATGATGATGGAATCCCAGGTTATCAAATGGGCCGTAAACGGCAAGCTAGCGGACGTAAGCGATATGTACAGCGGCAGTGATGCTCCTCTGGATTCTCTTGCATTCAAATACAAGGGCAAGCCTGTAGCCTACAGCTGTGCCAATGAAGTGCTGCTTCTCTACTACAACAAGAAGCTGTTTGACGACGCTAAAATTGATTACCCGCCGGTATCCGCCGACAAGGCATGGACCTGGCAGGAATTTGTGGATGTAGCCAAGAAGCTCACCAAGGACAAGAATGGCAAAACTCCCAACGATGCAGGCTTTGATGCCAAGAACATCGTAACCTACGGTGCCAACTTCAATACCATCTCCTGGATGTGGCCGGTACTGGCAATCTCCAACGGCGGAGGTCTTGTAAGCCAGGACGGCAAGGAACTGCTGCTGGGCAAGCCCGAAACCATTGAGGCGGCCCAGGCCATCGCCGACCTGAACCTCAAGCACCATGTAGCTCCTACGCCTGCCACGCTGGCAACTTTCCCCACGCTTGACGTGACACTGCTCTCCGGCAAGGTGGCCATGGCTACCAGCGGACAGTGGGAGATCGGCGTATCCCTCAAGAATTCTCTGAAAGACGGCCTCAAGTATGGCGTAGCCGTACTTCCCAAGATGAAGACGCCCGTTACCTTGAATACCGGCGGACCCCAGGTAATATTCAACACTTCAAAGAATCTGGATGCCACCAAGGAATTTATCAAGTGGTACGTCAAGGAAGAAAACAACTGGTCCCTGATTGAATCGGGAATCTGGATGCCTGTTTCAAAGAAGTGGTATACCGATGAAACCCTGATGAAGAAATGGGTTGACAATGAATTCCATCCCAAGCTTGAAGAATACAAACCGGCAGTTATCGACTATGCAATGAATAACGCCCAGCAGGTACCCTGGTACTTCTTCCCGGGCTATGACAGAATGGATGAGGTAATCGGCCCCGGCATGGACCCTGTGTGGACCGGTAAAAAGACGGCAAAGGAAGCCATCGAAGGCGATATCCTGCCAAAGGTCCAGAAGATATTTGACGAAAACAAGGTTCAATAGACAGACGGATTGTTTCCCCTGCCGCACATGGCAGGGGAAACAATTATGCAGCATCTTCCCAAAATACCGTTTGAAGGGCATCTACAATCCGTTTGACAGGATGTAGCACTGTAAAAACTATCGGCGCTAGCTTTCAAGAAAGGCGTGAAAAAAGCTTATGCTCAACAAAAAATCATTGAAAGACAACATAACAGCTTATCTGTGTCTTACACCCGCATTACTGGGATTGTTTATGCTGACGATATTTCCTCTCATAGGAGTAATCATAATAAGCTTTACCGAATGGACGGGATTGCAGCTTCCCTCCTTTGTAGGCATAGATAACTATACCAATATTTTTACCCAGGACTTTTTCTTCTACAAATCGGCGCTGGTTACCCTGTATTTTGCAGTAGGCGCCGTTATCGGAGGAATCATTTATTCTTTCATCATCGCCATGATGCTCAATCAGAATATTCCGGTACGCGGCTTCTGGCGTTCCGTATACTTTATACCGTATATCATACCGGCCATTGCCGTGAATGTGGTATGGCAGTGGCTCTATGACGCCAATTTCGGGGTATTCAATTTTGTGTTGAATTCCCTGGGGATGGACAAATCCCTTTTCTTGCAGGGGGAAGGTTCGGCCGTTCCCTCCCTCATCATGATGACGGTCTGGGGTTCAGGAAGCCTGATTGTCATATTCCTTGCCGGACTGCAGAATGTTCCCAAAACATACCTTGAAGCGGTGGAAATTGATGGAGGAAATGCCTGGCACAAATTCAGGAACGTAACCATTCCCATGATGACGCCCATTATCTTTTTCAACTTTCTGATGAGCATCATCACCAACCTGCAGGTATTCGTCCCCGCTTTTTCAATTACCCGGGGAGGACCCAACAACATGACCCTGTTCATCGTATATCTCATTTACCGGGAAGGCTTTCTCAGGAACAACATGGGCTATGCCTGCGCCCTCTCGCTGATATTCTTTGTGTTTATCGCCGCACTTACCGCACTAATATTCAAAACCTCGGACAAGTGGCTGTTTTATGAAGGGAAGTGATGATTGTGGCCGAGACTGTAACTGCAAATCCTGTAAAAACCGTAAGCACGCAAAACGTCATCCGCAACAATAAAAGCATTGTGGATGTGGTGGTTACCGTGCTGGTTATCCTGGGAGGCCTGCTGGTAATGTTCCCCATCTTCTGGATGGTGCGCACCTCCTTTATGTCAAACCTGGAGATAAATTCCTATCCGCCCGCCCTGCTACCGAGCAAGTGGATGTTTTCCAATTATCCGGAGGCTCTTACCACCTTTACCTTCTGGAGGTATCTTGCCAATACCATGACCATCGTGCTGCCGTCCATTTTTGGAGTTATTTTCACTTCCAGCATTGCGGCGTACGCCTTTGCACGTCTTGAATTCCGGCTGAAAAACCTGTGGTTTTCTCTTGTCATAGGCAGTATGCTTATGCCCGGGGCCGTCACGCTGATCCCCATATTCCTCAGCTGGAGCAAGCTGGGCTTTACAAATTCCTTTGTGCCTCTCATCTTTCCGGCATTTTTGGGTGGCGGCGCCTTCAATATTTTTCTCATAAGGCAATTTATGATGACGATTCCGAGGGATATTGACGAAGCGGCCATCATCGACGGGGCTTCCCATATGCAAATCCTGTTCGGAATACTGCTGCCGCTGGTAAAGCCCGTGCTCATATCGGTGGGGCTTTTCACCTTCATCAATTTGTGGAACGACTTGCTGGGCCCCGTGATCTATCTCTCGGAGCAGGAAAAAAATACGATTTCCCAGGGACTGGCCACCTTCAAAGGCGGCTTCGGAACCAACTGGAAGTCATTGATGGCTGCGTCCTGCATGTCGGTGACGCCGGCAATCGTATTGTACCTTATCGGACAGAAATATTTTATCGAGGGAATTGTACTTACAGGATTAAAATCCTGATAAACCCGGAAAGATAAATGCTCAGTGCGGATAATCCGTCTACCCCCGTCAACAAAGTAGAGACATCCAGTCGATTAGGTCTTTAACAGAATGGGGGTATTTGTTTTAGGGAAGTTTGCAAATTCATGATATAATTAACCGGTAATTAAAACATGGGTCATCGAGGTATGTCATGCTTAAGTTTCTGCTTTCGGCTGTATCACGGTTGGATATGGCTTCCATCAAGGCAATTCGGACTTTAAGCGTAAAAGCCAGATTTTTTTTGATGGTTATTACCATATCCATCGTTCCTATTCTGGTGATAGGGGTTATTTCCTATGCAAAATCGGATACCGATATTGTTTCAAAAATCAGCGTTTATTCCCTGCAGCTTGTGAAGCAATTGAGCCTGACCATCAACGACAAGCTGCTGAGCTGGGAACAATACGGCAATATTATTGCTACCTCGGAAGATGTGCAGGACATCCTGGGGCAATATGACCAGATGACGGAGACGGACCAGTACCTGGCCACCCGGTCTTTGCAGAAAATAATGCAGGAGGCGCTGAAGGTGACCCTGGACATCCAGGAGCCCGACATCATAACCACCGACGGAAGGGTCATATCTCCCATGAGCTATACCACGTTGACCACCAGCCCTTTTATGAATTACATTGAGGGGGCGGAAACCATCAAAGCGATGTCGAAGGCGGCCGACGGAAGCTATATATGGTACACCGACGATATCGCCAAAAAAGGGGATAAAAGGCTCATCGTACTGTCACGGAGCATAAAGGACATGGACACCTTCAATAAATTCCTTGGGCTCCTGGTAATGCGTGTGGATACCAATTATTTATATGGCCTGTATGAGAATATCAACCTGGGAAGCGGCAGCAAGATTTACCTTGTAGATTCCAGCTTTATGGTGGTGCTGAGCGGCGACAAGAGAGAAATCGGAGCAGGATTTTCCCCCCACATCAGTGAGCGTATCCAGGAGAAGTACCGCCAGGGCCACAGGGACGGGACATTGCAGGATGCGGACAGCCAGTATCTTACCGCTTTTTCCATCATCCCTGCATCGGGCTGGACGGTGGTGGCGCTCATTCCCAAAGTTTATCTGAACAGCCTGTCCACCGACATCAGGAATCTGGTGGTGGTGGTGGGAATTATCTGCCTCATCACTTCCCTGCTGTTTTTCGCGATGATTTACCGCAGCATTACATCCCCCCTCAACCGTTTGATCAAATCCATGCGAGAAGTAAAGAAAGGACACCTGGAATGGATGCCGGTGGATGAAGCGGAGCAGGACGAGGTTGGAGAGGTGACGGTGAGCTATAATAAAATGATCCATGAGCTGAGCCTCCACATCGAGAACATAAAGCTGCAGGAAAAGCAGAAAGCCATGGCCGAGTTCCGTGCACTGCAGGCTCAGATCAATCCCCATTTTATTGCCAATACCTTGAATAATGTGGCCTGGCTTGCGAAAATGCAGAAGGCCGAAAATATCGAGACCCTGGCCAATTCCCTCATCCACCTGCTGAACTCAAGCATGGGCAGGGGAGGGGATTTCATCACCATTGAGGAAGAACTGCAAAATATCAAGAGCTATATCAGCATACAGGAATATAAGTATTTCAGGAAAATAAACGTGAACTTTGATATGGATTATGACATCCTGAAATACAAAATACTCAGATTTATACTGCAGCCCATCATAGAAAATGCTATAATTCATGGCATAGGGCCGAAGCAGGGACAGGGTGCCATATATTTTAAAGGCTATGCCGACGGTGAAGACCTCACCATAACGATAACCGATACGGGTGTAGGTATGGACAGGAGCGAAATAGACAGGCTGCTCAGCGGGGAAAAGGAGTCAAAGGACAGGTTCAACAGCATTGGCCTTAAAAACGTCAATGAAAGAATGAAGCTCTCCTATGGAGAGAAGTACGGGCTGCTTATAAAAAGTGAAAAGGATATGTTTACCTCCGTTGAAATCAAGTTGCCTGTCATTTTATAGTTTGTTATCTATATAAATGAGGTGCATCATTAGTGATTAAAGTCCTGATTGTCGATGATGAGACAATTGCACGAATAAATCTGCGACACCTGATAAACTGGGAACGGGAAGGCTGCGTCATCTGCGGCGAAGCGGACAACGGGACCGAGGCGTTGAAAAGAATAGAAGAACTGAAACCCGATATCATATTTACCGACATGAACATGCCGGGAATGAGCGGTGTTGAGTTCATAAAGGCGGCAAGGCTGATTTTGCCGTCGGTTAGAATTGTTGCCTTCAGTGCTTTCGACGACTTTGAGTATGTGCGCCAGAGCCTGAAGGAAGGGGCGCTGGACTATCTTGTAAAGCACAAGCTGGATTCCGGATCTCTATTGGCAATATTGAACACAGTAAAGGCCAACATAAACAAAGAGACCTTGGAGAAGCAGAAAATCAACCGCATCATGGAAATGGCCTCTTCCGGAAAGGCCCTCATCCAGAAGAATGTCCTGAAAAACCTGCTGAACGGATATATTCAGGAGAATTTTGAAGCGGTGCTGAAGGAGTATGAAATTTGCCTGGATGACAGAAACCTGGTGGTTGCAGCCGCCAGGATGGACAACTATTACAATATAAAGGAAAAGTTCACGGCCCAGGAATTTGCGGTGTTCATGGAATCCATGGACAATATCCTCACAAATGTCTGCTCGGAAACCGGTAAAATGGTGCACGTATACATGGAGGACGGGAAGTTTGCCTTCGTCATGTCCTTTGCAGGGGCTGCAAGCGAGGCACAGATAAGCTCCAAGGCTGTTTCCAACATCTGCAACGTGGAAGGGACCATCAAAAGATTCCTCAATATTACCATGAGCTTTGGGATCAGCAGCATTTGCCCCGGATTTTCCAGGCTGAAGGACTTTTACAGCGAAGCCGGCATGCTCCTGGAAAACGGGTATTACAAAGGGAGCAACTATATCATCCAGAAGAACGAACTGGTAAACGGCTCCGCCCCGCAGGTGCCTTCAGGGCTGAGTGCGGCGGAAGAAAAGCACATCATCTCCTGTATAAGAGGGCTGAAAAAGGACAGCGTTTTAGAGGCGGTCAACGGGATATTTTCCGACTTGAAAGCCAGGAAAGCCTCCTATGAGTCGGCTAAAATTGTAAGCATCGATTTGATCAACATACTGAACCGGATGGTCAAGGAACTGGGGCTGGCTCCCAATGCTATTTATCCCAGCAATGCAAGCCTCTACGAGGAAATAAAGAAGTATGGAACCCTGGAAGAGCTGCTGCAGCGCTTCCGGGTACTTTTCGGGTCCCTCCTGGATGTGCTTGGAGGGAGCAGCATCAGTGTGGCGTACTCCCCCCTGGTCAAGAAGGCTGTGGAGTATATTCTGAACAATTACCACAGGAACATATCCCTATCCGAGGTGTCGGAGCATGTCAATGTTTCACCCCAATACTTGAGCAAGCTTTTCAAAGAAGAATGCAAAAAAGGCTTTGTCAGTTACCTGAACAAT
>JAFADI010000019.1 GCA_023424965.1 Bacillota bacterium | reverse complement strand
CGTCAATCCGAAAGGCATCGGCGCACTGGTTGCGGACACTTCCCTTAAGGTTGCCAAAGACGAAAAACTTGAAGACAAAATCATAAAGGTTCCAATGATTCCCGTGACACAAAAATAGAATTATCCGGAATGTGGGGGAGCTGTACAAAATGCAGTCCCCCAAGGGATAAAAAGAATCTGCAGGAGAATCGGAGGAGCACATGTCAGAAGAGAGTATTTTGGAGTTGAAAGGAATAACTAAGATTTACCCCGGTGTAATGGCTTTGAATGACGTAACGATGAGCTTCAGGAAAGGTGAAGTGCACGCCATCGTGGGGGAAAACGGCGCAGGGAAGTCAACCCTCATAAAAACCATTACGGGTGCCATTGAACCCTCGGAGGGTACAATTGTTTTTGACGGAACCGAGCATAAAAAAATTGACCCCATTGAAGCCATTGGGATGGGTATCGGCGCGGTATACCAGGAGTTTAACCTGGTGCCCTACCTCAGCATCGCCGAGAATATTTTTTATGGGAGGGAAATCAAAAACGGCCCTTTTTACAACATGAAGGCCATGTGTGAAAGAGCCTCAGAAATACTTAACATGCTCAGCATTAAAATCGATCCGGCAAAGAAAGTAAAGGAATTGACGGTGGCCTACCAGCAGATCGTCGAGATCGCCAAGTCCATATCCAGGGATGTCAAGGTGCTCATCCTGGATGAGCCCACCGCCCCGTTGACAAATACTGAAATCGATTCCATGTTCAACATTATAAAGAGCCTGAAAGAAAAAGGCGTGACCATAATCTATATTTCACACAGGCTGGAGGAGATATTTGAAATATCCGACAGGGTGACGGTCATGCGCGACAGCAGGCATATTAAGACGCTGGACACAAAGGATACCGACAGGAAGCACCTCATAAGCCTTATGGTGGGAAGGGAGCTGGGGGACGATTACCCACCGAAAGAAAGCCGGTTCGGAGATACCATCCTGGAAGTGAAAAATATCACGACAGCCTATATCGATAATATATCCTTTGAACTAAAAAGCGGGGAGATCTTGGGTTTTGCCGGATTGGTAGGGGCCGGCAGGACGGAGACAGCCAGGGCAATCTTCGGAGCGGATCCGCTGGCTTCAGGGGAAATCGCGGTCAAAGGCCGGAAGGTCAAAATAAAATCTCCCCGGGATGCCATCCGGCATGGGATAGGCTTGATACCGGAGGACAGAAAACGCCACGGGGCATTGCTGGGGATGTCCATAAAAGGCAATATAACCTACAGCAGCCTTCAAAGTGTATCGAGGTACGGCTGGATAAACAAGAAAAAGGAACTGAAGAGAGTAATTGAAGTAAAGGACAACCTGAGGATAAAGGCTCCCTCCGTCGACCAACTGGTAAAAAACCTCAGCGGAGGCAACCAGCAGAAGGTTGTACTGGCAAAATGGCTTGCCACTCACTGTGACGTACTGATTTTCGATGAGCCTACTAGAGGGATCGACGTGGGGGCAAAGCAGGAAATATACCGGCTGATGAGAAGCTTGGCGGAGGAAGGGAAGGCGCTGATCATGATATCCTCTGAAATGCCTGAGCTTCTGGGAATGGCAGATAGGATCATTATAATGCATGAAGGTGCCGTTGCAGGAGAACTGGATAAGCGTGAGGCAACCCAGGAGCTAATCCTGGAAATGGCTTCAGGAGAAAGCGGAAGGAGAGGCTGTAATGAAAATTGAAAAACTGTTGACGAAATATGGAATCTATCTGGTTCTGATTGCATTGTTCCTATTCTTTAGTATTGCATCCAAAGCATTTTTAACCCCGGAAAACCTGTTTAATATATTAAGACAGGTTGCCGTTGTAGGAATAGCCACGGTAGGAATGACTTTTGTCATGCTGACGGGGGGCATAGACCTTTCGGTGGGCTCAATGATCGGCGTGACAGGCATTGTTGCTGCAGAGCTCATGGTGATGGGAGCGCACCCGGTGATCGCTGTAATCATTGCATTGGTTGCCGCTGTATTGATGGGATTGATGAATGCGGTCATCATCAATGAATTAAAGATACCTCCGCTGATCGTAACCCTGGGAACCATGACCTCCTTAAGAGGCCTGTGCTACCTGGTGACGGGGGCACTTCCCGTCTTCGGCTTTCCGGAATCCTTCACGGTAATCGGGCAGGGGTATGTCTGGCTTATTCCCATTCCGGTACTCATCATGATTGCCGCATTTATCCTTGGCTATGTGGTCCTTGAAAAGTTTACCATAGGCAGGTATATATACGGTATGGGCGGAAATGAGGAGGCTTCAAGGCTCTCGGGAATCAACATCCGAAAGGTAAAATACTTCGTTTACGCCGTCAGCGGTTTTATGTGCGGAATTGCCGGTGTTGTGCTCCTGTCCAGGACGAACAGCGGACAGCCCAAAGCGGGAACCAGCTATGAAATGGACATAATAACGGCTGTTGTTCTCGGAGGCGTCAGTATTACAGGCGGTGAGGGCAAAATAACCGGAGTGATCGCGGGCGTTCTTATCATGGGCATCCTTTCAAACGGCATGATCATAACAAATGTGGGGGACTATGTACAGAGAATTGTGCAGGGACTTGTGCTGATTGCGGCGGTGGCATTCGACATATATAACCAGGGCCGCAGGGCGTCGGCCGAGGATGTGGTCAAGGAAAACAAAGGCGCATCTTTAAGCTCATGAAGAAGACCGAAAGCTTGCACGCTTTTTATCCCAGGTACCTTATGATAAAATATTGATAAGCATACAATATAAATTGTCTGTTCCTACGAAAGAATAAGCCTGACAGGGGTGATGACGGGATGATGAAATGGTTTGGCGAGAAATTGCTTAAATTTAAACTTAAACGTGTTTATGTCCAGCTCCTTACCGCCATAATCACCTCTGTTTTTCTTACCGCCATCATCGTTGGTTTTATTTCCTATTATACATCGGCGACAACGGTTATGGATAATATAACCCGTGAGAAAAACAGCACCCTGTCACAGACGAAGAACTCCATCGACACTTCCCTGAAAGAAATTGAAAAGCTTTTCGTGTCCAAAACAATGGATCCCATATTTCTCAGGTTTGTATCCGACCCTTTCGGGAGGGACTACCAGTATTTCAACAGTGCCATGCAGAGCCTGATCGGACTGAAAAACGACAGCCGGTTTATTTACTCCATCTATCTTTACCTGCCGTCGCAAAAGGTAATTATAACCACAGAGGACGGAAGGTGGAAGTCCGAGGAGTTTTATGACCTGAAATGGCTGGAATCCATAAAGGCTATAAATAACCACAACTGGCTGCCTTCCAGGAGAATTACGTCATTTTCAAAAGAGCAGTCGGATGTTGTGACATTTTTGATTCCCATCCCATACAGCAGGGAAATAAAGCCTGATGACTGCCTGTTTGTGGTCAATATAAACGAAAAGGAGCTTTACCGGCAGATACAGCCCCCAAACCCCCGGGCCTCACAGCTCACTTATATCGTGGACAGCGAAGGGCGAATAATAACCCATAAGGATAAAACCCTCCTTGGAAAGGAAGCGGGGGACAGGGACCTGCTGGACAGGATAGGGCAGAGCAAAGCCGGGAGCTTTACCGCCTATATTGATAACAGCAAGCATCTTGTTTCTTATGTTATTTCCGACTACAACCGGTGGAAATATATTGGGATTGTCCAGGAAAGCCAGATAACCGGGTCTATCCTGTATATAACCGTTGTGAATATAATCGTCGCGTCCCTCTGCATTATTTTTGGAATCATTGCGGCCGTACTGATATCCTCCAGGATCTATAAGCCCATCTCCGATGTGATCCTGTCGGTTGCCAGCTATAGCAGGGAGATGGGGGACTCCCACGAGGGAAAAGGGTCAAGCAATGAGCTGGATTTTCTGAATAAAGCAATCAGCAGCATTGTGGAAAAGAGTAAAAATCTTAATACCACCCTCAGAAAAAATGCGGGTATATTGAAGGAAATGTTTATTCAGGAACTGCTGGTGAGCTCCTTTACAGATGAGACAGAGCTTGAGAATAAGCTCAAAGAATTGGACATCTCTTTTTCCAACAGATACTATTATATATTCGTTATAGGGATAGACAAGTATGCGCAGTTTTCAAGAAAATATCAGGAAAAGGACAGGGACCTTTTCTGCTTCGGAATAAAAAATATAACGGAGGAAATTGTCAATAGCGGCAATTACGGCTTGACCTTCCAGGTGGAAAAGGACATGTTTGTCTCCATCGTCAACAGCAACGACGGGCAGGAACAAATCAGGGACATGGCCGACGGCATCAGGAAGAATATAAATGAAATTTTCAAATTTACTGTTACGATAGGCGTAAGCGGGCAGTTTGAAAGAATAGGAGAGGCGAGTTTTGCTTATCACGAAGCCCTTGAGGCCTTGAAGCAAAGAGTCGTGTTCGGGGGCGACAGGGTCATCTTGAATACAAATCCGGGACAGAAAAATAAACTGGGCTTGCTGATAAGCACTTCACGGGAAGAACAGATTTTCAACGCCATAAGCCAGGGGAATATGGATGAAGTGGAAAGACTCCTGGATAAAATAGTAAACTCGCTCAAGGATTCTCCTGTATTCCCTCCGGAGGAAATATACCAGCTTTTCTACTCTGTTTTGGGCTGTGCAATCAAAACGGTAATGGAAAAAGGCTGGTCCGCAAGCGATATTTTCGGAGATAAAACGGACCTGTACAAGGAATTGTTCGAACATGAAAATATCCTTGACATGAAAAGGTGGATTGTCGATATCCTCAAAAGAATGTCGCATTTCATATCGGAAAAAAAGGAAAGCAAGAATGCGGAGTTGATTGAAAACATACTTAAATACATGCATACCAACTACAATAAGGATATAAACCTGAACATGGTGAGTGAGTTCGTATATCTCAGCCCCTCCTACTTATCGAAGCTGTTCAAGGATGAAACGGGGAAAAATTATATTGAGTACCTTACGGAGATAAGAATACAAAAATCGAAAGAGATGCTCCGCAATCCCGAGTATAAAATAGCAGAAATCGCCGAGAAGGTGAAGCTGGGAAGCGTACAGAATTTTATCAGAATGTTCAAGCGGTATTGCGGAGTTACACCGGGGCAGTACAGGGACATGCACGCAAAGGATAAACTGAGTTCAAAATGAGGCCGGTGGGCAGAGGAGTTGCCATGGGAAAAAGACGTTATTTTATTTTAACACTTGTTGTGCTCGGTGTGCTGTTATCCTCCTGTGACTGGGGGGATAAGCATGCCCAGCCGGAAAACCCGGACAAAAAGGACGGCATTGTCATTGGCGTTTCGGTCCTTGACCTCACAAATCCTTTTTATGTTCAAATTGCAAATGGAATTAAAAAAGAGGTGGAAAAAAGCAACGTAAAAGTGGTAATTGAAGATCCGGGCTCCGACGTGTCGAAGCAGGTAGCTTCCGTAGAAGGCTTCATAGCATCGGGGATTGACGCCATTATTATAACTGCGCTGGATCAGAAGCTGCTGGAGCCCGTATTGGAAAGGGCCATGCTGTCGGGGATCAAAGTGGTGGCCCAGTCCACCAAGGTGGAAAACTGCAATATTTTCATAACCGCCGACGAGTGGGACATGGGGCACACCATCGGGCAGGGGGCAGGGAAATGGATTAGGGAAAAGCTGGATGGGAGAGCGGAGGTTGCGATACTGAACTACCCAAGGATCATTCAAATTGCAAACAGGGAAAAAGGAATCCGTGACGGGATTGAGGAGTTTGCTCCACAGGCGGAAATCGTAGCCGTGCATTCTGCGGCCAGCCCTGCGGAAGGGAGGGCGGCAACCCTGGAAATCCTGAAAAACCACCCGGATGTCAAGGCCGTTGTGGGAATTAATGATGCAGGGGCTCTGGGAGCCCTGAAAGCCTTTGAAGAAATGGGAATCACGGGAGAGGATATTTTCATCGGAGGTGTGGATGCCACGCCGGAAGTGCTGGAAAAAATAAAAAAGGGCACGTTATACCGGGGGACGGTTGACATATCGCCCTTCAACAACGGCAAAATCGACGCGGATTTTGCGATAAAGCTCATCGAAGGTCAGATTGTTCCCAATAAATTCAGCATACCCGCAAGGCTTGTGACAAAAGACAATATAAACAACTTCTAAGGCAAACCCGTCATTGATCGGTCAACATAACCGTATATTGGTATCTGTCCGCACGGGACGTCAGGTTGACAACCTCAAAGACCTGTCCGCCGTCCAGGTAGGAAAGCCGTGTGACATATAAAACCGGAGAACCGGCCTGTATCTGAAGCTTTTCCGCCTCGTCGTCCGGGACCTGCCTTGCCTGAACGGTTTCCTGGGCCTTATGGATGACGATGCCGTATTCCTCCCGGAGGAACTCATAAAGGGATTCAAAATTCTTTTTCTTTTCCAGCATGCCGGGAACCGCTTTCTCAAGAATATAATTTACCATGACGCACATCGGCTCATCTCCGGCATAACGGACGCGCGTGATGCGGATAAGGGGTTCCTCCTCGCCGATGTTCATCGTTTGCTGGAGCCTGGCAGAGGGGGTTATCCTATCCATTTCCATGGAGACGGTTTTGGGCTCAAGGCCTCTTTCACGCATTTGCTTTGTCCAACTGGTCACACCGGTGAGCTGATGGGTGATTTTCGGCATCTGGACATAAGTTCCCCGTCCCTGCTGCTTGCTGACGATTTCTTCTTCGACAAGGGCATTGACGGCCTGCCGCACGGTCATCCGGCTGACGCCAAACATTTTCTCCAATTCCGGTTCCGTAGGGATGGTGTCGCCGGGCTGATATTCATCCTGGATAAGCTTGGTCAGGGCTTCTTTCAATTGATGGTAAAGCGGGATGGGGCTGTTTTTATCAAGAAGCGGCATCGTTTATTCTCCTCTCACTTTCTGGTTTTTTATTTTATAAAGGGTGTGGAACAAAGGGGCCATTTGCACATACAGGCCTTTGTACAGCGCATGATACTGCGCATACATGGAGCTGTAAAACGGGTCCGGCTCATAGACTTGTTCCACCTGGAGCAGCTCGTCTTCAAATGTTCCGATTTTTCGCCCGGAAATTTTGCACATGGCCAGGATGGCATTTCCCAAAGGAGCGCCGCCTTTTTTACTTTTCGAAGTAATTACCTTTACTTTTCTCCCGGTGATATCTGCGATGGCCTGGCATAAAACCGGGCTTCTGGCCGGTCCGCCTGTTGCGCGAAGCTCTGTGATATCCCCCGACACTGACTGTGCGAAAGCCAGGTTGTGGGCGATGGCGTGGGCGGAGCCTTCCATCACGGCCCGGCCCATGTGGGCACGGGTATGCTCCAGGCGCAAACCGAAAAAAGCTCCCGCTGCTTTTGCATCCAATACCGGATGCAATTCTCCGGACAGATAGGGCAAAAACAACAAACCGTTTGCCCCGGGCTTCACGGAGGCACAGCATTCATCCAGTGCCCGCAGTGCGTGGATTTTTCCTTCTTTTTCCGCCAGAATAAAATCTTTGCAGAACTCATTGACAAACCACTGGATTCCGGCTCCGCAGGTGCTCATGGAACCGCTGATAAGCTGGAGGCCCTCCAGGACATGGGGAAAGCCCAGGATTTCCGGGCGTATGGCGTATTGATCCGTACAGACACCCACCGTGCACTGCGTTCCCATGGAAACATAAGCCAGTCCCGGGCGGTTTACACCGATGGACAGAGCAGCGGAGCTGGTGTCTTCTCCCCCTGCCAGCACAGGTGTACCGGCAGACAGTCCCGTTTCTTTTGCGGCTTTTGCGCGGACACCTCCGATGATTTCGGAGCAATCGTATAAATCCGGAAATTTCTCGATATCCGCACCGATGGCTTCCACCACCTCACGGTTCCATTGTTTTCCCACGGAACGGTCATACGACATGGCAATCCCCAGGTCGGAAATATTGACCTTCCATTCGCCTGTCAGTTTATAGTTTATATACCCGGTGGCAGACATCATTTTATACATCTTTTCATAGTTCTGGGGCTCCGTCTGCTTCAACCACAACAGTTTTGACTCAAAATTAAAGGTGCCCACGTCATTTCCGTTGAACTGCAGGATCAGATTTCCGGCACGATGACGAATTTCACCGGCCTGGGGCTGGGAACGCGTATCCAGGGAACTGATGGCAGGACGCAGGATTTTCCCCTGCGGGTCCATGACGATCAGAGAACAGCCGTGACCGCTGACACAAATGCCTTTTACATCTTTTGAAGAGAAGCCGGAACTCCAGAAGCCCTGAAGTATGCCGCAAACCGCTTCCCACCAGTCCTCGGGATTTTGTTCGGCGCCCCCTCCATCCAGCAAGTGCAGCCGGTAAGCGGCTGAACCCTCCGCAACCACCTGCAGCTGCTCAGTCATGAGCACAGCCTTTGTGCTTGTCGTCCCCACATCGATTCCAAGAAACAATAGGATCCCTCCTCCTTTAATACTCGATTCATTATAACATCATAATGAATGTTTGTAAAGAATGTACATCTGCTGCGATTCTATATGCTATATTGTTTTGTAGAGAATGCCGTTATCGTGCGTTTTTTATTTTTGTGAAGAAAAGGGTAAAAAGGTGTTTACACAAATACATTATAATGTTATGATGTATTTGTTCCTTGAAAAATTAAATTTGCCAAGAAGCACATTTTAATACATTATAACGATATTATGTATTTGTTGTGCTTTAATAAAAGCGGTAAAGGAGAAGAGCAATGAGCACATTTCGTTTTATTCAGAGGGGAAGAGAACTGCTGGAAAAATTGGAGAGCACCCAGGCGGAAAATCTGGAAAAGGCGGCGGAGCTGTATGCCAACGCCATTGCCAACGATGGCCTGGTACATCTCTATGGCAACGGACATTCGGGCATCGGCGTATATGAGACATTTCCCCGCATTGGAAGCATGGTAGGCTTTCACCCGTTGATCGAACAATCGCTGGTCAATTATTCTGCGGTAGTGGGCATGAACGGCTTGCGGACAAATCAATTCCTGGAGCAGCTGGAAGGCCTGGCGGAGAAAATTCTGGTGAATTTCAATTTCGGTCCCCACGACGTTATGACCTGTTTTTCCAGCACCGGTATCAACGGTGTGGTAATTGACATGGCTCTCGGAGCAAAGAAACGGGGCTTGAAGGTGGTTGCGGTAACCTCGGTTGCACATCAGATGGCGACGGAGTCCCGCCATAGCTCCGGAAAGCGCCTGTGTGAAATCGCGGACGTGGTAATTGACAACTGCACGCCTCCGGGGGACGCCATGCTTGAGGTTGAAGGCCTGGATTACAAGGTTTGCCCCGGTTCCAGCTTCGCCGGCGTGACAATTGTACAGACACTTAACCAGTTGACGGCGGAGAAGCTGGTGGAACGCGGCTACAAGCCTATTGTCCTTCCCAGCATGCATTTCAAGGGTGACGACAGTGTCAACGATGTAATTGAAAAGTATTATTCCGAGACGAAACGCCGTTACCAGAAAATATAAATAAGACAAAGCAGTGATCTGCCATGAAAGAGGGAAATAAAAATGCGGATGAAAGATAAAATCGCAGTGGTGACAGGCTCGAGAAGCGGCCTGGGGAAAGCAATCGCACTGGAATTCGGGAAAGAGGGCGCCTTTGTCGTATGTGCCAACCGGAGCATGGAGAACGGCCAGCCTACAATGGAAGAGATCCGGCAGGCAGGGGGGGAAGCCGTTGCCATACCTTGCGACATATCCAACGTGGAGGATGTACGGAATTTGTTTGCGAAGCTGGAAGAAGATTATGGGACAGTGAATGTCCTTGTAAACAACGCGGGCATTACGGGGCGTTCCATTGGCGACGGACCGGTGCACCAGTGCAGGGAAGAGGCCTGGGATGCCATTATGGCCACCAATATGCGGGGGACCTTTCTCTGCTGCAAATACGGCATTGATTTAATGCTGAGGCAGAACACAAAAGGGGTTGTGGTCAATATGTCCTCCGTCCTGGGAATGGTGGGCTGCCAGGACCATTTTACAAGTCATGCCTATCAAACAACCAAAGCGGGAATCATCGGTCTGACCCGGTCTATCGCGGCGTATTACGCAAAATTCGGTATCCGGGCCAATGTACTGGCGCCGGGGCTCATTAAATCCAGGGCCACCCTCAAGGTCAGCCAGGATGAGGAGATTATGGATTTTATGGCGCGCATGCAGCCGCTGGGGGCTTTGGGAGATCCCATAGAAGTTGCAAAAGCGGCGGTATATCTGGCATCGGAGGATTCCAGCTTTGTGACGGGACAGGTTTTGGCGGTAGACGGAGGCTGGTCTGTTCAATGAACAAACAAAACCCCAGGATTTGAACAGGCAAAAAGAGTAAAGGGCGGGAGTGGATACGATGAAGATAAACCAACAGGAACTCGAGGTGCTCTGGAAAACGCAAATTCTCGTTGTGGGTTCCGGCTCGGCGGGAGTCACGGCGGCCATCGCAGCCGGGCGCACCGGCAAACATGTCACCCTTGTGGAAAAATATCACTTTTTAGGGGGTATCAGCACAGGCGTACTGGATACATTTTATGGCTTTTTCACGCCGGGAGCCCGCAAGAGAAAGATTGTGGGGGGCGTACCGGACGATATGCTGCAACGCCTTTACAAAGAAAACGCCGCCTTTGAGCGGGGGAATTCCTTCGGCTATCTGGGTGTGGGCATCACCTATGATCCGGAATTGCTTAAATGCATCTGGGAGGACATGGCTGTTGAAGCGGGGGTACACCTGCTCTACGGCGCCTTTTTTACAGATGTCGTCATGGAAGGGAACAGGGTGGCCGGGATTGTTGTCAACAGCAAAAAGGGGCTGCAGAAAATTATGGCCGAGGTGGTAATCGACGCCAGCGGAGATGCGGACGTGGCGTTCAGAGCCGGCGTTCCTTTTGAAAAAGCCGGAGAGTCAAGCCCTGCCCAAACGCTTACGACAACTTTCCGGATAGCAAATGTCAACTACGATGCCGCCACCAAAGTGGCAAAAAAGGAATTGGAAAGACTCATGAGGGAAGCGAATGAAAGCGGGAACTACCATTTACCCCGTGAAGAAGGCTCTATCCACATCACGCCGGTTAATGGGGTGATGCTGGCCATTATGACAAAATTGGACGGGTATGATCCCTGTGATCCCGTTTCACTGACCGACGCTGAAATTGAAGGCCGAAAACAGGTACGGGAATATATCCGCTTCTTGAAAGGCAAGGTGCCGGGATATGAGAAAGCGGGGCTGGTGGCCTTGAGCGTGCAAACCGGCATCCGGGAAACCCGCAGGATATACGGAGAGTATCGCCTGACCAGGGAAGACGTGGTTGGGCTCAGCAAGTTCCAGGATGTCATTGGACAATGTGCAGCCCCCATCGAAGATCACCGGGGCGGAAAGGACACCCATTGGGAACTTTTGCCGGAAGGGGCCGCCTATGATATTCCCTATAGAACCCTGGTTCCCCAAAAGGCAGACAACCTTCTGGTGGTGGGACGCTGCTTTTCGGCGACCCATGAAGCGCACGCCTCCTGCCGCAGCATGGCGCAATGCATGGCGATGGGGCAGGCGGCAGGGCTGGCCGCCGCCGTATCCATAGACAGGAAAACGTCTGTGCGTGAAGTGGATGTCAGTTGTGTGCAGGATGAGCTGATAAAAATCGGTGCGATACTGTATGATCATCAAAACGGATATAAATAGAGGAAGAGGCTGGTTACGATGTTTGAATGGAGCAGGTTGACGAATGAAGAAGTTGTAAAATTGGACAGGGAATTGCCGGTAATCATTCCCATCGGCTTGATTGAAGCACATGGCCCTCATCTCACGCTGGGACTGGATGTGGATACCGCGGAATATTTTTCCCGGAAAGTCGCAGAGCAAACGGGTGTAATTCTGGCTCCCATGATTCATTACGGCTTTGCAGACGCGATGAGGGAATATCCCGGAACCATCGGCATTACGCCGGAAACCCTGTCAATGCTGGTGCGGGATATTTCCAGCATGTTTTGTTACCACGGTTTTTACAAACAGATCTATTTTAGCGGGCACGGAGCAAACAAGATGCCCTGCGAAATGGGATTTTACAAGGTCTGGGAAACCTACCGCCAGTTTAAGCCGGTTTACTGGAACTGGTGGACGGAGGCCGGAATCCGTGGGATTCACCATGCGGACAAAGGGGAAACTGAAGCGGCCATGGCCGTCGGCTCTCCCGTGTATATGGACAGGGTAAGGGATTTCAAGTGTCCCAAGCCCTGGCATATGGTCTATTCCCGTTTTGAACTTCAGCCGGAATCCGGCGGCATCAATGGAGAGCCAAGCAGGGCGGATCCCGCCGAAGGCGAGAAAATAAGGGAGCAGGTGATTCAGGTATTGACGGAAAAAGTGCGCCTGGCGATTTAAAACCTGTTTAAATGTGAAAACAAGGAACTGGAGGTTCCAATGCAAGGTCCCTTGGAAAGGAAGGATAGAGGATGCTGGAGCTCTTAAAGAAAAACAAAATCGTTGCCATATTCCGGGGCATTTCGCTGGAGGATTCGGCACCTGCGGCAAATGCGCTGTATCATGGCGGCGTTCGTTTGATGGAAACAACAATGAATTCTGAAAACGCGGTAAAAATAATTCCACATATGCGGAGGGCCCTGCCGGGAGACGCTTTTGTCGGGGCGGGCACCGTCATAAACCTTACGCTTGCCAGAGAAGCAATTACGGCGGGCGCACAGTTTATAGTGACACCGAATGTGAATTTGGAGGTAATCAAATATTGTGTGGAAAACAAGGTGCCGGTTTTCCCCGGCGCCATGACGCCAACGGAAATTTTAACTGCCTGGGAAGCCGGAAGCACTGCGGTAAAGCTGTTCCCCATGGGAGCTCTGGGCATATCCTATTTCAAGGAGATCCTCGGTCCTCTGAGCCATATTCCCATGGTGCTGACCGGGGGAATCGACCTGGAAAACATGCATGAATTTGTCAGGCTGGGTGCGGCGGGCTTTGGAATCGGAGGAAACCTCCTTAGAAAAGATCTTGTTGCGGCGGGCCGATTTGATGAACTACAAGCTCTGGCGGGAAAATATGTCCATGCGGCGGGAAAACTGTGAACCCAGGTCATCAAAAGACAATATAAAAAGTAATGAAAGAACAAACTGTGCTATGACAGTTTGTTTTTTTGTGTAAAAGTAATTAAAAACAAACTTAAAGGGTCATGCCATCACATTCACTTGGTTTTCATAGGGTCTTATAATTTAAACATGCAAACAAACTATTAGAATTTGGGAGGTATGAAAATGAAAAGGACGATCAAAGTTCTTGCAATCGTCATGGCGGTGGTGTTTGCCATGGGTATTGCACTTACGGGCTGTGGCGGTGCGACCAAAGAAGCTGTCAAGGCGGAAGAACCCAAGGCGGAGCCGGTAAAAGCCGGGGAACAGGCGGATGCTGAGAAAAAAGACGACAATTCGGCAAAAAAGATCAAGATAGGGTATGTTTGCAAGATGCTGACACATCCATGGTTCCTGGAGGAAGAAAAGGGGATGAAGGATAAAGCCGCTGCTCTGGGTGCGGGGTTTGTGTCCATTGACGCCAACCTGAAGGATGAGGCCTGTGTGGCTGCAGTTGACAATCTCATTGCCCAGAAGGTAGATGCCATCGCCATCACGGCTACCAACCAGGGTCTGGGCCCGGCCATTGCAAAGAAGCTGAAGGAAGCCGGAATTGCCCTTGTTACAACAGATGACCCCATGAAGGATGAAACGGACAAACCCATACCCCACATCGGCTTTGCCGTGAGAGAGCTGGCCATGCAGGGCGGAGAAGCTCTAGGCAAGATCGCAAATGAAAGAGGCTGGTTCAAAGAAGGCAATGTGGTAAAGGTTATGCAGATTGACGTTCCAAACAATTCCGTCATCCATGAAAGGACACTGGGATACCAGGAAGCGCTCAAGAA
>JAFADI010000018.1 GCA_023424965.1 Bacillota bacterium | reverse complement strand
TCAAATTAATATTGAAAGCTTTTTAGCTCATTTACTTTGTCTGGCTTGTAGTTATACAAGTTACTCATTAAAATTTTCGAGTTCCTTCGTCACTTTTTCTTACACTGTTTAATTTTCAATGTCCATCTCGAAGCTTTCGCTTCTGCTCTTGCACCGCTCTTATCGGGCGGAGTTTTATGTTAACACGCTGTCTCTTTTTTGTCAACATCTTTTTTCTTAACTCTTTCTTCCAGTTCCTTTCCTCCGGTTGTTTACCTTCGTTCAGGCACCGTCAGCAGCGACAGCTTTGTTAGTATACTACCAAAGCATTATATAATTCAAACAGGTTTATCTATCAAAAAACACCTTTATCCGATCTTATATCTCTAATGCTTCACAATGGTATCTCATTCTACATTTTGTATTATAATTCTCCTTTTTCATCTGTTTAATACATAATTTCTTTGCTTCCTATATAAGAAATATGTAAAGCCGGTAGAATTCCTAAAAAATCACTACCTGAACAGTATATTTGCAGCCCATAAAAAGTGTTACCGATTTTTCATCAATTCCATTCCTTCCTTTACATCACTCCCGGTTTGCTATAAAATATACTAAAGAACATACGTTCATACAGCCGGACATGCTATATTATATAGTAAATAAAAGCTTCAAACTGGGAAATACAGGATTGAAATGCAGCATAACGCCCTGTTTCACCGGCTGTTCAAAGGCGTTATGCTATAATTAAATTTATTTTGTTGGAGTAAGAACATGAACCTTGAACAAATGCTGGATTACTTTAAAGCCTCGGAACGGATGAGGTCCAATATAACCCGGTGGGTTGAAATTCCTGCCCGCGATGCTGTCTATACCGATTTTCCGAAATGCGTCGACGGCAAAATAGCAGCGGCTTTAAATCACAGGGGAATAAAAAAGCTCTATTCCCATCAGGCGTCCGCCGTTGAGCAAATAGCTGCGGGCAAAAACGTGGTTGTGGTCACGCCCACCGCTTCAGGCAAAACCATGTGCTACAATATACCGGTCCTCAATTCTATTTTAAAGGATGAGGAATCCCGGGCAATTTTCCTCTTTCCCACCAAAGCGCTTTCACAGGACCAAACCTCGGAGCTGCATGAGCTCATAACCGAAATCGGCATTGACATCAAAACCTATACCTACGACGGCGATACGCCTCAATCGGCAAGAAAGGCCATCCGGCAGGCGGGGCACATCGTAGTCACCAATCCGGACATGCTTCACAGCGGGATTCTGCCCCATCACACCAAATGGACCAAGCTGTTTGAGAATTTGAAGTTCATCGTCATTGATGAGGTTCATCATTACAGGGGAGTCTTTGGCAGCCACCTGGCCAATGTCATCCGACGGCTCAGGAGAATTTGCGAATTCTATGGCTCAAATCCCCAGTTTATCTGCTGTTCCGCCACCATCGCAAACCCGGATGAGCTTGCTTCACGGATAACTGGTTCCCCCATCACGCTGATTGACGATAATGGAGCTCCTTCAGGAAAAAAGCACATCATTTTTTACAATCCTCCCGTTGTCAATAAGGAGCTTGGTATCCGTAAAAGCAGTACCATCGAAGCCAAAGCCCTGGCTGAGACCTTAATTAAGAACGACATCCAGACTATCGTCTTCACAAGAAGCCGGTTGAATGTTGAGGTGCTTGTCACCTATCTGAAAGACCTGTTTTTCAATAAAATCGACGGTGGAAGCAAAGTAAGGGGCTATCGGGGCGGTTACCTCCCCAACTTAAGGCGTGAAATCGAGCGGGGCCTGAGAAATGGAAGCATTACAGGCGTCGTAAGCACCAATGCGCTGGAACTGGGCATTGACATCGGCAATCTTGAAGCCTGCATCATCTGCGGTTATCCCGGAACCATATCCAGTACCTGGCAGCAGGCCGGAAGGGCCGGAAGGCGCAATAGTGTTTCCGCCGCCTTCCTTATTGCCGGCAGCAGTCCTCTGGACCAGTATATCGTGGGCAATCCCGATTATTTTTTTGACAAAAGCCCGGAAAACGGCCTGATCAATCCCGACAACCTGGCTATATTGTACAGCCACATGAAATGTGCCGCCTTTGAACTTCCTTTTGAAGACGGAGAAACCTTCGGCGTCGGCACCACCCAGGAGATCCTGGCCTATATGGAGGATGCAAAGCTGGTAAGGCATGTGGGAGGCCGCTGGCACTGGATGTCGGACGTTTTTCCCTCCGACGGCATAAGCCTCCGGAGTGCTTCAAACGAGAATTTTATTATCATCGATATTTCGGATCCCAGTCACAGGGTCATCGGAGAAACCGACCGATTCAGTGCGCCCATGCTGCTCCATGAGGAAGCCATCTACATTCATGAAGGCCAGCAGTACCAGGTCGAAAAGCTTGACTTCGACAATAAGAAGGCCTATGTCCGCAAGGTGGATGTGGATTATTACACCGATGCCAACCTTGCGGTAGAGCTGAAGGTAACGGACGTTTTCAACGAGCTCAAGGGGAATTTGACAGAAAAGTACAGCGGCGAGGTCATGGTCAGATCCCTTGTGACGATGTTCAAAAAAATAAAGCTGCACACCCATGAAAATATCGGATCAGGTCCTGTAGACCTGCCCGAACTGGAAATGCACACCACCGCTTACTGGATCAGCCTTTCTGAAAAACTGGGGGAACAAATGTCCCAGACAGAGCTTCAAAACGGCCTGCTGGGCCTGTCCAACATCATCGCCAATGCCGCTCCCATTTATCTTATGTGTGATCCGGGAGACATCAAAGTGGTATGCCAGGTCAAATCCACCTTTACCGCCAAACCGACGTTGTATGTCTACGACAGCATCCCCGGCGGCGTGGGCTTCAGTGAAAAGCTTTATTCCCTGCACCAGGAATTGTTCCACACCTCCAGACAGATGATTGGGCAGTGCAGCTGTGAAGCCGGATGCCCCTCCTGTGTAGGCCCTCTTAATGAGTTCTCCGGCAAGGGCGATCCAAAGCAGATAACCCTTAAGCTTGTCAATACCATTTTATCCGATTGCAGCAGTTCCTGAGAAGATGGGAGGCAGTATGTATTCAGACTTGAGAAGCAAGCTTCAGATGTACAAAAGCATGCCGGAGAGCAAAACCGCACATTCCCCCAAAAGAGGCCCGGATATCGATAAAGTCATCCAGGGCACCGTTTGCGGCAATGAAGAGGGCTCTTACTTTGTCATTGAAAACAGATATTCGTCTCTATACCTCCATGGAGGCTATAATATGGGATGCATTCTTGACCATGACATAAACCCCGTCACGAAAGCCTGCACCGGCGTGAAGGAATCCGTCGACATCAGGAAACTGGCCTTCCTGGACACAGAAACCACCGGACTGTCAGGTGGTGTGGGAACGGTGGCCTTCCTGATAGGAATCGGCATTTTTGAAGGTGATACCTTCGTTCTGCGGCAGTATTTCATGCGTGACTATGACGAAGAATATCCCATGCTGAAAGCCGTAAATGCTTTGCTGTCCTCCTACAAAGGCCTGGTGACCTTTAACGGCAAGTCCTTTGACTGGAACCTTCTCCAGACCAGGTTTACCGCCAACCGGCTCAGGCCCCTGCTGAAAGACCCCCTGCATTTCGACCTCCTCTATCCCTCAAGAATGCTGTGGAAGCTGAGCCTTGAAAGCTGCAGGCTTTCATCCCTGGAAGAGCACATTCTCGGAGAATACAGGACCGACGATATTCCTGGGGCCATGATACCGGGAATTTATTTCAAATACCTTGACGACAGGAACGCAGGGGATATTAAAAAAGTCATCACCCACAATGAAAAGGACATCCTGTCCATGGTATCCCTGATGACAAAAATAAATTCCTTGCTGGGCAATCCTGAAAAAGAGGCCACCAATGGCTGGGAACTTCTGGGCGCCGGAAGGATCTTTGAAAAGCATGACGAAGGGGAGAGTGCTATAAACTGCTTTGAGCAAAGCTCCCTCTCGGACAATTCCGCACTGAAGGAATTGTCCCTGAAAAAGCTTGCTCATATCAACAAAAGAAATAAAAATTATGAAAAGGCCGTTTCACAGTTAAAACTGATTATCGAGGGTTCTCAGACCCCCAACATCCCCGTCATGATTGAATTGTCCAAGCATTACGAGCACAGGCTAAAAGACATTCCCAAAGCTCTGGAGGTGGCGCAGCAGGCCGTTGATGCCTGTCTTCGGGCCGGCTTTCTCAGGAACATGTATTATGATGAGCTCAAAAACAGATTGGAACGTTTAAGAAGAAAAAGCCGGCTTTCCGGAAACACTCCCCGTGGAGATGCTGACAGCATTTTATAACGCATCCGCAGAAAATTTTCTTCTTTTACATACATGCGGAGCACGCCGAACAACTGCCGCAGCCCTCTTTCAAAAGCCCGGGACTCTGCCGGATAAAAAAGCTGCTTTCTTCAATACTGAACTCGTCTTCTGAACAGTTGTTCATGCGCACCCGGCCTTTTATGAATTCAAGCTGCAGGGGTCTCACTTCCATCTTGTCCTGTACGAGAAGGCTTGGGGCCAATACCGGAGAAAACAGCCTTTTTCCGCCTTCCGCCCCCACAACCCTGATGATGTCCGTCGAAGTGGTCACTGTCTTGATTTCGCCGCTTTCATAAAAGCTCAATGAATTGGAATCGCCATGAATGCCCAGCACGGAAGTGCTGTATGCATTGATCCTGCCGATAGGGGTATGCACCGCAACAGGGCGTTTGGGCTCCAGGGATTTGATCTTTCCTCCGGGATAGAAGGATATGCCCGACCGTACCTCCATTATGCCGATGGGAGAGGCAATTTCTACGGGACTTTGAGGCCAGAAGGTAAGGCTTTTTATTTCTCCGCTTTCATAGAAATATACGCTGATGATACGGGCGGTAATCGTTCCGCTCTTCAAGCTGAATTCATATTCTTTTGCACGTCCGTATTCGTCCTCTTCCGTCCAGTACCCGGAAATCCTTCCGTTTAAGGGAAACAGCCTTTTGATGCTTCCGTTCTCGTAAAAGGTGATAAGTTCCGCATCCAAATCCCCCGCCGCAGTGGTGATCCTGGTCTGTTCCTGCAGTTGTATGCTCTTAAGGCTTCCGCTCTCGTAGAAGGACAGGGATTTTGTGTATTTGCGCCTTGCCTCCTCCTGCTCATATTGAGGAACCAGTATGCCGTAAGGTGTTTCAACCTCATTGCGGCACTGGAGGGTACATTCCTTCCTTCTGCCGTTTGCATAGGTCTCATCCCTTGTAATCCCGTTGAGTTCACCATCTTCAATATAAATTCCTTTCATAACCAATCCTCCTCAAAGCTTACCGCCTATTCCATGCAGGTCTTGCGGCAAACGGTTACCTTATACTCATTGGGCTTCACGGCAGCGCAGTCAAACCGCAGCCCCAGCCTGCCTAGCTCGGCCTCAAACCACCGTGGGACATGGCTGCAGGTCACTTCCAATGCATAAAAATCCACATTTTTAAAAAACGGCAGCAGGATTTGCTTGGAGGTAAACAGCGGATGACTGGCCTGGACCTGTCTCAAATCAATGCTGTAGCAGCCCTCCAGTTCCATTTTTTCCGGCCGGGGAACCGTTCCCAAATCCTCATCCGCCGGTGGAGCTTCTTCCACTTCCTTCTCCAGCAGGTGAGCCACCCTATCCAAGAAGTCCCCGGGTGCGCCTGCTGCCTCAATGATTCCAAATCCGGCCGCATCAAGCATATTAAAAGCAATCCCTCCGATATCTCTTCCCACCATCGTCCTGACCGGCCCCAGCTTCTCCACCAGGGCTGAAAGCTCCTTCCGGAATTCACCCATGCCTCTTCGGGCATCAATACTGAGCGGAATTTCCCTGTCCAGTTCCCAGTACCCCTCCTGCCTTTTATAGACTTTGACGGCGGTTGAATCGTACAATGAAGCGGCAAGGCCACTCTCACCGGTTATAACTGCAATATTCATACAGATCCTCCTTCCGGACCTCGCTAAATAGTAAAAGCCCCTCCTACAAATGCCCTGTCAAAGGCCGTCTGTAATAAGGGGCTGCTACGCCGTGTAATAATATACATTCCTGGTATATCAATAGCAAACCATAATTTTTTCCAGCAAAACTTCTTTATAGATTATTATAATATGAATTCCTCTTTTTTTCAAGCTCAGGCATGAAATCCCCCCTCCAATAGCGTTCCTGCATTTATTAGACAGGCCTTTGTTTTTCTGGTATGATGTTGTATCAGTATCACAGAATGGAGATATAAAACATTATGAGTAATAGAGATGTTCTGGCGGTGGTTGGAAACCGCGAAATAACAACAGATGACGTAGAAACACTTTTAAAAAGTTTGAATCCCCAGACAGCCATGCAGTTCCGCTCTGAAGGGGGAAGAAAAAAACTGCTGGGTGAACTTGTAAACCAGGAATTATTCTATCTTGACGCCCTGGCTCAGGGCCTGGAGAAGGAAGAGCAGTATCTGAAAGAGGTTGAAAAAGCCAAAACAAATATCCTTAAGCAATTCGCCATCTCAAGGCTCTTAGACGGCATTAACGTAAGCGAAGATGAAATCGCAGGCTATTATGAGGGCAACCAGTCTCAATTTGCAGCGCCTCCCAGTGTAAAAGCCGGCCACATTTTGGTTGACGAGCTGTCCCAGGCAGAAAAAATATCCGAAGAGATCCAGAAAGGCCTTTCTTTTGAAGAGGCCGCCAAAAACTATTCCAGTTGCCCTTCCAGAGAACAGGGCGGCGACCTGGGCTACTTCACCCGGGGCAAAATGGTTCCCGAATTTGAAGACGCCGCCTTCGATATAGAAGCGGGACAGGTAAGCTCTCCTGTCAAAACCCAGTTCGGCTATCATCTCATCAAGGTCTATGATAAGACCAGCGGCAGCGTCAAGTCCCTTGACGAAGTCAGGGGGCAAATTTCCGACTTTCTTCTGTCACAGAGACAGCAAACGCTTTATCAAAATAGGATTGATGAGCTCAAAGGGAAGTATCCCGTAAAGCTGGTTTAATATGCTGTAAGTACGGCCACGAGAGGCTCCTTATGTGTTGGTTCAGGATGGAAACACCGCGTAAGGAGCCTTTTAAACCGCAGGCATTGCAGCTAATCCACCAGTTCTCCCACGACCGGCACTTTCTCCAGAACCTTCACTCCATGGGGAGATTTGGTTTTAATCACTTCGGTCAAATCGTTTCCCGCTTCATTTCCGTTGTGCTTTCCGCCTTTCCAGGGTCCTACGTTTGTCACGTCGTAAACCTTTCCGTCCACAGCTACGTATGCCGGATTACCGTTTTGCCCGTCATATTTTTTCAGTTCTTCCCTTGTAAAGCTTTTCAGTTCACCGGTGGTTTTCGCCGTGTCCGCAGCAGCTGTATTTGGGTCGGGGGCTGTGTTTGTGCCGGCCCCGCAACCGGATAAAAGGACGGAAAAGGCAATCAGGAATATGATAAAAAAAGTACTTGTTGTTTTCTTCATGGAACTCCCTCCTCCAGCAGTATCAAATTAGCACCTTTTAAGCAAAAACTATAGTCTATTTATACCCGGCGTCCGTCCTTAAAATATTAATAATTTGTGAAATTATGCCTTTAAATGGTGGTATTTATGTATAAATTCAAATTGCACTCAAACTTGAAAAGGAGTTGAACACGAATGAACAAAAAGGTACTTTTGGTGGTGAATATCTGTCTGCTGCCCGTATTCCTCATTGTATCCCTTACAGGAATCCTGCAATACCTGTTTCCTCAATATTTTTACCTGGGACCGGTCCATAAACCCTTTGGGATCGTCCTGTTTCTGCTCATTGTACTCCACATCTTCCTCAACAAGGCATGGATTAAAGCAAACATCCTGCGCAGCTATAAAAAATAGATATTGAAATCGCCAGCGAAAAAGAGTAAAATAAAATTGCATCTTGTACGTACAAGATGCAATTGTCAAGTATAGATGGTTTTGTTCATCGCACATTATGCATTAAAATGCAGCAAAGCATCCGCACTTAAGATTTTACGAGATGTACGTACATGTAATGCCATAAACAGTTTTTATGGCCAAGTAGAACATTCCATACATTGTGCAGGTTGTTATTCCTTTTGGGGCGGAGTCCCGGGAAAGTACACGGGCTCCGTCATAAAAGGCGTTAATAATTAACGATCAACACTAAAAATCGAGGAGGATTTATCATGTTGAACTTGAAACCCTTAGTTTTCTGGTTTGTTACCGGAAGCCAGCACCTCTACGGACCGGAAACCCTGAAACAGGTGGAAGAAGATTCCCGGCAGATCACCAAAGGCCTGGATGCTGATCCGGCAATTCCCTTCAAATTGGTCTTCAAACCTGTATTGACCACTCCCGATGCCATCCGCAAACTCTGTTCGGAGGCCAATGCCGACGATGAATGCAGCGGCATCATCACCTGGATGCATACCTTTTCCCCCGCAAAAATGTGGATTGCCGGTCTTTCGGAGCTTCGCAAGCCTTTACTGCACCTGCATACCCAGTTCAACCGTGACATTCCTTGGGACAGTATAGATATGGATTTCATGAACCTCAACCAGGCGGCACATGGAGACCGTGAATACGGCTTTATCGGAGCGCGTATGCGCATTGCCAGAAAAGTTGTGGTAGGACACTGGGAAGCTGCTGAAGTCCGCAGCCGTATCGGCGCCTGGATGCGTACGGCAGCTGCTTTTGTGGAAGGCCGCAGGCTGAAGGTTGCGCGCTTCGGCGACAACATGCGCCAGGTTGCCGTTACGGAAGGCGACAAGGTGGAAGCTCAGATCAAATTCGGCTGGTCCATCAACGGTTATGGTATCGGAGAACTTGTCGCCCGGGTCAATGGCATATCGGATCTGGAAGTCGACAAGCTCATGCAGGAATATGAAGAACTGTACGATATCGCAGAAGCTGCCCGTACTCCCGGCGCGGCACGTGACGCCGTCCGCGAGCAGGCCCGTATTGAACTTGCCATGAAGGGCTTCCTGGAAGAGGGCGGCTTTGGAGCCTTTACCACAACCTTTGAAGACCTCCACGGGTTAAAACAGCTTCCCGGCCTGGCTGTGCAGAGACTGATGGCCGCAGGCTACGGTTTCGGCGGAGAAGGTGACTGGAAAACTGCAGCCCTGGTGCATATTATGAAGATCATGTCCAATGGGGAGGGAACCTCCTTCATGGAAGACTATACCTATCACATGGAGCCGGGAAATGAAATGGTGCTTGGCGCCCACATGCTTGAGGTTTGCCCCACGGTAGCCATTTCCAGGCCCAAGCTTGAGGTCCATGCCCTTGGCATAGGCGGCAAGGCAGATCCGGCACGTCTTGTATTTGACGGAACCACCGGTGAGGCAGTTTCAGCCTCCCTCATCGACATGGGTGACCGCTTCCGTTTGATTGTCAACGATGTTACCGCCGTCAAGGTAGAAAAGTCCATGCCCAGGCTCCCGGTAGCCCGGTTGCTCTGGAAACCCCATCCTTCGCTCCGTGATTCCGCAGAAGCCTGGATACTTGCAGGCGGAGCCCACCACACCAGCTTCTCCTTCAAGGTTACGGCGGAGGACCTGGTTGATTGGGCGGAAATGGCCGGCATCGAATGCCTGTTGATCAATAAGAACACCGACATCCTGGCCTTCCGCAACTCCCTTAAATGGAACGAAATGGCCTGGCGTTTACGCTAGCAGGAAACAAATAGACCCTGGGACGGAACTGCAAATGCAGTTCCGTTTTTTTATGGAGCTTTTATCTTTCATAATCGCCCATTGCTTCCGTCCTCATAATGCTTTATGATAGAGGATGATATATAAAAAAGCGAATTATGTCATAAAATAGCACAAACGAGAGAAGTAATAGGGATACGCAAAACGGAGATATTGAGGTGCAGAATGAATAGAATTCAAACCAGGGCTCTTGTGGAAGGAGCAATATTCGCAGCAATCACCGTGGTAATCGGCATTATAAGATTTTATATTCCCATCGTTTCACTGATTTCATTTGTCTGGTCCGTCCCCACCATCCTGATTGCCTTCAGGCATGGCTTCAAGGCCAGCATCTATTCCGTTATGGTTTCCTCCGTATTGGTTTCCGTGTTGACACAGCCAATCCAGGGGCTAGGGTTTTTTATCGGCTTTGGACTGCCCGGAATCATTATGGGCTATCTGTTAAAGAAGAAACTGAGTCCCGGAACCACCATTTTGATTACCGGCGTCGTTCTTGCGGTATGCAGCTTCCTAAGCTTATACCTGGGCATGTTTGTCGCCGGTGTGGACATTGCAACCACATACGATAAAATCTTCATTGACCTTAAAAACGCCTACAAGGAGGCTTCCGATTCCATGGCCGGCGCTTATGAATCCATGGGCATAAGCCGTGAAGAGCTCTTGAAATCCGCTGCAGACTTTGAAAAAAACATTGATATGCTGAAGCTGGTACTCCCGGGCGGACTTTTGATTTCCGGAATCCTGCTGTCTCTTCTAAATTTCAAGGTGGCCAGAACTGTATTGAGAAGAATCAACTATTTCATTGAAGATATAAAGCCCTTTTCCCAGTGGAGATTATCTGATAAATGGGCAATGCTGGCTACGTTCCTGCTCCTTTATACCGTCGTTGAAATGTCCCTGACAAAGCTTCCCCAGCTTCATGCGCTGACCATGAACATTTATACGGGCATCGGCTTCCTGTTTGCGATCCTGGGTCTGTCGGTGGCAAAATT
>JAFADI010000014.1 GCA_023424965.1 Bacillota bacterium | reverse complement strand
CGCAAGCTCTCCCAGCAAAAGGTCCACAAGCCACACCACCGCAAACATTACAGCGCTGGAGAGCAGGATTTTCAAAGTGGTCCTGACAAGGCTTCCAAGTCCAAAAGCTCCTATTTTCCTGCGGAGCATCGACACCAGCACCACCACCCCTGTAAGGGAGGAAATGGAATAGGCCAGAGGGATTCCCAGGGCGCCGAAGTACCGGATGAGGATGAGGCTTGCTCCAATATTTACGAGCACCACCACCAGGCTGTTGATGGCCGGCCTTCGGGTATCTTTAATGGAATAAAAGGCCCTGTCCACGACCTCCTTTATTCCCACCCCGCTAATTCCCACGGCATACAAAGCCAGGATGGAGCTAGCAAGCTTTACATCCCCGGAGGTTATTTTTCCCCAGCCCACAAGGAAGTCCATCAACGGATGCCGCACGGCGATAAACCCGGCCGTTGCAGGTACAAGGAAGTAGGCAATGGTTTTCAACACCTTTACCAGGCTGTCCTTGAAGCCGTCCATGTCGTTCTGGGCCGCCAGCATGGTGAATCTGGGAAATACCACCGCCGTAATGGAATATACAAAGGCCAGCACGGAATACAGGATGACATTCTGTACAAAAACCATGATGGCAACAGTTTCTTTGAAATTGGCAGTGATCGTTATGTTAAAAAGCATATTGACCTGATAGGCCGAGGTTCCGATCAATATGGGAGGTATGAGGCGCAGTGCCTTCTTTACGTCCTCATTCTTCAAATCAAAGGACGGCTTGAAGCGGTACTCGGTTTTGAATACCGGAGGAATCAGGATAATGCCCTGCAGTGACAGCCCTATGAAGGTGGCAACGACCAGCCCCAGGATGCCGTAGGCATGTCCCATAAGGAAGACATACAGGATAAGCACAAGGCTGCTGGGCACACTGACAAAGGCAGGCATGTTGAACCGCCCGAGAGATTGCAGAACGCCCTGGAGCACATAGTTCAATGCGTAGAAGATCATTACGGGAAACATGATCCGCAAAGCCAGTACGGCAAAATCATAGCCCTCGTTTTTAAAGCTTGTAAACAGGGGGAAAACCGGTGCCAGAAGGATGCCCAGAACCGACAGGCCCGCTGCAAAAACAATGGACAAGCTCAGCACGTTGTCGGCAAACTTGAAGGCCCTGTCCTTCTCGCCGGTTCCCATATACCCCGCAAAAATCGGTATGACCACGGTGGCAAGAGCCGTCCCGAAGCTGTTGAATACGATGTTCGGAAATTGGATGGCATAAGAATAAATATCCGTTTGAAGACTGACACCGAAAAACGTCATATATACGATGCTGCTCAAGAAAGCAAGCAGCCTTGAAAACAACATTATGATCATTACTATGCCGACAGTCCTGGCGGTACCCTTCATACCCTTATGAAGCTCCTTACGTTTTACTTGCAAGTACGTTTCGGCGCCAGCCGAAGATTTCGCACGGGCATAAATTCTATAATAACCGTGGGAAGTTTTATTTCTGCGGTTATTATATCACCTCGGGGGATATAATACCAGCTTTCCCGGGGTTAATTCACGATCTGTTTACAAGCTGTATCGGTTTTGGTAAGATTGTATCGAGACATTTACAATCATTTTAATGCTATGAGGTAATGCCATGCTTGAAAAATTCAAAGACATCCCCCTGGACAAAAGCTCCAGGACCCCTTTATATATGCAGCTTTATACCCATTTGAAGGATTTTGTCACCGGGGGCATTTTGCTTCCCGACACGCGTCTTCCTTCCATAAGGCAGCTGTCAGCCCAGCTGGGTGTAAACCAGGTGACCGTCGTGTCTGCCTATAAGGAGCTGGAAAACACTGGCTTTGCCTATTCCAGGGCTGGAAGCGGCACCTTTGTGGCAAATTTCCTATCTTCTCCGCCCGCCGACGTCAACAATACAATCCTGGATGAGCTTTATCAAAATGACGACTTCCCCTTGGTGAGCAACGACCAGATCCGTGTAAACGAGCAAACAGTGAATTTTGCCAGCACTTCCCCCACCCCCGACCTCTTTCCTGTAGAGGACTTCAAGGTGGCGCTCAATGACGTCCTTGAGCGTGACAAGGGCAATGTCTTCGGCTATCAGGACAGCCAGGGCTTCCACCCGCTGCGGGAATGCATCGCAGGAATCTTGCAGCAAAAATCCATCGGGTGCACGACGGAATCCATCCAGATCATTTCAGGCGCGCAGCAGGGTATCGATGTAATCTCCAAGGCCTTCCTCAACCAGGGTGATTACGTTGTTACCGAAAGCCCCACGTATACCGGGGCCATCGCGGTGTTCAGGTCGAGAGGGGCCCAGATCGCCGATGTACCCCTGGAAAAAGACGGCCTTAATTTGAATATTCTCGAATACAATTTAAAGAAATACAAGCCCAAGCTCATTTACACCATTCCGTCCTTTCAAAATCCCACGGGCTACTCCTATTCAAACAACAAGCGCACCCAGGTGGTAAAACTGGCCGAGAAGTACAATGCCTATATCATCGAAGATGATTATGTGAGCGACCTGGATTTCGAGGGTAAGGGCTTTCTGCCGCTGAAAGCACTGGACCACAACAACAGGGTAATATATATAAAGAGCTTCTCAAAGATTTTCATGCCCGGCCTCCGGCTGGGATTTATGATCGTTCCCAACAACCTCAGGCAAAATATCCTGGATGCAAAACACACCACCGACATATCCACTTCGGGCCTCATCCAGAGGGCCTTTGACCTGTACATACGCAAAGGCTTCTGGGACAAGCACCTGAATTTTATGTACGGCATATACAAAGACAGGTATGTCAGCATCACCAAAGCACTGGATGCCAGTCTTCCTGGCGGCATCACCTACTTAAAACCCGGAGGTGGCCTTAACCTGTGGCTTGACCTGCCCTACGGCTTTCAAATAAATTCGCTCCTGAAAGCTGCTGCTTCAAACCACATTGTTTTTGCCCCCGGAAGGATATTTTACAGCGGGAGCCAGCCCCAGAACATCAACAACCTCCGGCTCAGCTTTGCGGCAGTATACAATGATCAGATAGAAAAAGGAATTGAGACGCTTTGCAGCATCATGGGCAATATGCTGGAGGGAAGGAATCGGTATACGAATATAAGAATATTATAATGTTCTTCATCGATATAAACTCCTATGTATTCAGGGCGGGGCTTCTAAACTCCTTTGCGCGGCTGCATGCCGGTTTGATGCATATTTTATGAGTGAGCCCGCTGCCTCTCTTTCGTTTATCCTCTGTCATCCCACGTTTCTTTGATGTTTAGATACTCAGGCTGCTCTTTTTGAACTTTATTGACTTAAAGTATCTATAGAGCAGATTGTCCAGTTCATATTTTACCTCTTCAATCTTTTCATTAGCGGAGCTATCGTCACGGCTCATGGATTTTAGCAGGAGATTCTTTTCAACGATCAGTCTTTTCAATTCATTCATATTGTGCGCCATTGATGACATCCTCCTTTCTAATGCATACTTAATCTCTACCAACATTATACGGATAGTATATTAAAATGTTTGGATATTATTGTTAAGATTATATTACATTTGTAGCACACGCCCAAAATCAACTGTCCCTGTACCTCCCGTCACGTCCCTTACCGCTCATGACAGCATTGATGAACCCAACCAGAGCCACAATTGCAATGATAATTACAACTTCTATCCATATTTTAAACCACACCGGAATCACCTCACACAATTAATTTCCCATATATTGTATGTTCCATATTGCCCGGATGATTCCTCCTGTAATCGTACGCAAGTTTTGACAGCAAACAAGCAAATTCTCCACACACAAAAAAATGGGCTGTGAAGCCCATTTTACTGGATATCAATTTTGTGTCTGTTTTTTACCGTACCTTCATTTTTGGGAAGGTTGACGGTGAGGATTCCATTTTCATATTTTGCAGTGACGCCTTCGTGATTTACATTATCCACATAGAAGCTTCTGCCGAAAGAGCCGTATTTTCTTTCTTTCCTGACATAATTGGCCCTTTCCTCGTTGATCTCCTCGTTATGTTCAACCGATATGGTAAGCACATCATCCCTCAAGTCAAGCTTGATGTCTTCCTTTCTTACTCCGGGAATTTCCGCCTCAATAATGTACTCCTTCTCGCTATCGCGTATATCGGCTCGCATGGAAGAGCCTGCCGAAAAAAATGCCGGAAAGGCGGACTCGTTGAAGAATTCGTCAAGTACGCTTCTCAGATTAAAAATATCGTTTCTTTTCTCCAATCCATCCTGTCTCCTGTGATTATAGGGAGTCAAACCAAACATAAATTACACCTCCAATAGACTTTGACTTTCTTTGACCTTATATTTATTTTATACCATATCCTATGCAGGCCAATCAAAATGTGTTTTTGACTTTCTCTGACTTTAATCTGTGCTTTATGGCTCTTATCACAATTTATCTTTCTGTGGCTTAAATTTTCAGCCTTTTTTTATGCGGACCAATCTCAGAAGCTCTTTCCTGTCCAGTGCGCCCACAACCACCATCAGAGCCATGGCGACGGCTACATTGCCCACAATGCTCAAAGCCGTTGTATAGCTGTCCCTCACATTGAAAATTGTAAAAAAACTGTATATATATTTGCTGATGTAGATCATCACCAGTCCCACCAGCCCCGGCTTCAGCACCCAGTTCCTCAAGTCCAGGGACATACCGGTGGTCTTGACGACGGACATCAGATTCAGCACGCAGACACAGAGGGAGCTGAGAATGATCCCCCATACATATCCCTTGACCCCGTAAGCGGGAATTGCATAGTAAACAAAGCCTATTCTTATGGAGGATTCTATAATGGAATTCCTCAGGAAGACCGCCTGTTTTCCCAATCCGTTCAGAATGCCCACAAGGGTTTGTTTCAAATATAAAAAAATGCAGGTAAAGGCGAGGGTGTAGATCATGGGGCCGATATTTTCTTTTTTGTAGAGCAGATTGCCTATTTGCTCCGGATATGCCAGAAACACGGCTGTAAACATGAATCCCATGATAAACGTAAGCTGTATCGCCTTCGATATCCTGTAATTTACCGTACGGTAGTTTTTGACGGAAATGGATTCCGAAATGGCGGCTACCAAAGTAGTGGCCAGGGAAGAGGTTACCAGGGATGGAAAGTAGAGCAGCGGCATGGCCATTCCCTGAAGTCTTCCGTACTCCTCAAGGCTGCTCTGGTAGTCCATCCCCCCGGCCAGAAGCCTCCTGGGGATGAGAATATATTCTACCGCGCTCATAATGGATATGATGAACCTGTTGGCGGAAACGGGAATGGCTATGCCCGCAATATCCCTGATGATGGACCTCTTGCGCAGGAGGCCCGCCTTTGACCGCACGGGTAGCTGCTTTTTGCGTTTTCTATACACCACATACACGACCGCCAGGTTTGCTATTTCTCCGAAAGCTGTGCCGATGGTCGCCAGTGCGCAGGCATATTCCATGCCGATATTTACGAAGTACGCCGCCATGGCCATCACAAGGCAGATTCTTACAATCTGTTCCACAATCTGCGAAACGGCGGTGGGCGCAACATCCTGTATGCCGTAAAAATACCCCTTGATCGCCGAGGCAGCTGCAATGACGGGAATGCAGGGGATCAACAGCAGCATGGAGTAGTAGGTCCGTTCGTCCTTTAATATCACATTTACGATAAAATCTATGAAGGTAAACATAAAAACCGATATGATGATTCCCGCGGCCACCACCATTGCAAGGGCACAATAAGTGATCCTCCGGAGGTTTACCATGTGATTCCTGGCATGCTCCTGGGCTACCAGCTTGGAAACGGAGATGGAAATACCGGAGGTAAGTGTCAATATGATCAGGGAATATACAGGGGAAATGAGCCCGAAAAGCCCCATCCCCTCTGCCCCGATCAGGTTGGAAAGGTATATTCTGTATACAAATCCCAGAATTCTGACGATGAAGCCTGCCATCATCAGGATAATGGTGCCGCCGATAAAGGATTTTCTTGCCATTTGTTCTCCATAAGCTTTGTTTTCATTTGTTTATATTTATTTACCAGGAGCTTAACTTATGCCGACCCATCCGGAGAAATCGGCAGGCCCCTCCCCAGATCACAATGGCTTTTGTGAACTGCTGGCAAACTTTACAGGTTGATTTGTCCCCGCCGCTTCGTTATAATGCAGCAGTGCCATCGAGTTGGATATGGGATTGGAAAATTTATACCATAAACCGTACGCGTGGCTTTTAATTTTTTAACGTTTTATCATGAAAAGTATTTTGCCGAATCCTTGCAAAAGGAACGGGGGATGCAAGCAATCCTGGGGTTAATCGGGCAAACGCAGAGGTAAATCGAATGCTTCGCGCAGTCCGTAGGGGAATCCGCTCTCTCCGCACCCGTCAGCTAACCTCGTAGGCACCGGCCGGCGCTTTTTGCTTCAAAAGGCACCGTGCCATTGAGAGGAGGTAATTGCATGATAAAAAAACTTATGGGTGTAATGGCAGCCATTGCTTTAACAGCTGTTTTTTTCACAAATACGGCATTTGCGGATTATTATTCAAGCAATATAAAGCTGTCCAAATCCATGCAGAGTTCTGAGGTGACAAACCTCCAGAAGGATTTGAAAAGGTTGGGATATTTTTCTTCCACTCCCACCGGTTATTTTGGTGACATAACGAAGGCTTCCGTCATCAAGTTCCAGAAGGACAACTACCTTTCGCCGGATGGTATTGTCGGACATGCAACCGCAAGGGAAATCAAGGTGGAAAAGGTTATCCAGCAGGCCAAGTGGTACATGGGCGTGCCTTACGTATGGGGCGGCACCTCGCCTTCAGGCTTCGACTGCTCGGGCTTTACCCATTATACGCTGCTGAAGAACGACATCATCGTTCAAAGAACGGCGGCACTCCAGTATAATGCGGGTTCATGGGTATCCAGGAACAGCCTCCAGCCCGGGGATCTGGTGTTTTTCTCCACCTACTCGGCAGGGGCATCCCATGTGGGAATATACCTGGGCAACAACCAGTTCATCCATGCCAGCTCGGGAGCCGGCAAGGTAACGGTCTCGAATCTCACAAGCAGTTATTATACCCAGCATTACCTGGGAGCCAAAAGGGTCATCTGGTAACAGGCAGGAAAAAGGGAAACCATGCAGTCAGCGTGGTTTCCCTTTTGTAATTTTAATTTTTGTATGCTTTTGAAATGGTTGTCTGTCAGAGAATTGGCCAACACATTTTCTATTCCTTTTTATAAAACTCAGTTCCTTTACAAATTGTATTTTCTTTTCTAAGAAACTTCTGAATCTTCGGTAAAATATCAGCCTCAAAATTTCCAACTCTATCGTTAATTGCTAAAGCAAAGTCAGTTTCCTCAAAGTATTCAATTGCATATAAATAACGATTGAAATCACTGATGTTTTCAGTAATGATGCAATTGAACGAACTGCTGGAAAACTCTATGACTTCAATAAGATCATCGGATGTTTCTGGCTCAAACCAGATATAACTATTGTCTTTATAAGAAAAAAGACCACTTCAGCCGAAATGGTGTGCTCCCCGTCAAGAGGACAATGAAATATTTCATTTTGAGGTTAACTGTCTGTCAATTTTCGGCAGGCAGTTTTCTTATGCTGCAATCCGATAATTGTTATGGTAGGCCATTGGCGTCATGA
>JAFADI010000272.1 GCA_023424965.1 Bacillota bacterium | reverse complement strand
TTGGCGCGCCCGGCAGAGATCGAATCCACAACCTTCTGATCCGTAGTCAGACGCTCTATCCAGTTGAGCTACGGGCGCATGTGCATATAATATAATAATACACTTCCGGTTAAAAATCAACTGAATTTGTTGGAAATATTTTTGATCAAGCTCAAACCTTTTGTTCCAAGCACATTCGACAGAGAATAGATGACCAGCGCCGCCCAGATAAATCCAAAGCAAAGGAAATCGGATTCGGTGAATCTTTCCTTGAAAACAAAGACACCTAAAATCAACGTAATGGTTGGAGAAATATATTGGAGAAAACCCAGCGTTGAAAGTTCCACACGCTTGGCTCCCTTTGCAAACAGAAGCAGCGGCGTTGCCGTCACAACCCCTGCGCATGCCAGCAGGAGCAAGGTGGGCAGTGAGATATTGAAAAGTGCTCCTGTTCCGTTTATCTGCTTAAACGCCACATATATCAACGCAAGCGGCGTAAGGATCACCGTTTCCATTGCCAGTCCCACCAGTGATTCCACGACAATCAGCTTTTTCAGCAAACCGTACAGGGCGAAAGTAATGGCAAGGGTCAACGCAACCCAGGGCACTCTTCCATACCGCACCACGGTCAAAATCACTCCTATGGCGGCCAGTGCCAGGGATATGTACTTATAAGCGTTCAGCTTTTCCTTCAGTATGGTTATGCCAAAAAACACGGCGATCAGCGGATTTATGTAATATCCCATGCTGGTTTCGATCACGTGGCCGGAATTCACGGCCCATATGTAGGTGAACCAGTTGGCCGCAATCAGCACCGAACACAGGGACATGAGTACAAGGCTCTTTTTGTTGCACATTTCCTTTGCGAACTTGCCCAGGCCTTTTGAAAAAAGCAAAATAGCGGTCACAAAGACAAAGGACCAGATAATCCGGTGGGCAAGAATCTCATCGGAGGGAACTTGCGCCAGCAGCTTCCAGTATAGCGGGAGCACTCCCCACATCAGATAGGAAAGGGCCCCGAAAACAATCCCATCCATCTGATTTTTGGAACGTAATTCTTCAGTCTCATTTTGCATTTCACGTTCTCCTTGCTTAAACCCGTAAATGTTGGATATAATTTTGTATTGTATTATACGCTTAAATACAGGCAAAGACAAATAATTATGGAAGGAACCCCGCTCATGGAGAAAATCGCTTACTGTGAAAACTGCTGCAAGGAAACGGAATTCGAAATCAGGAATGAAATCGTCAGCGTCAATCTGAAAGGAGACAAGTTCTCCTACATGGCTTTGGTCCCCTACTGCAAGGAATGCCAGGGCGAAGTTTCAGTCCCCGAAGTCAACGACCTGAACGTCATACGGGCCTATAAAGCCCAGAAGGAAATGCTGGAAAAGAGAAGCACCGAGTGATGCTTTTCAATTTCCTGGATATCAAGAAAATTTACCGAAAGGCTTTCTACTGTCTACGAATACCCTGACATGAATTGGCGGAGACTATTTTCTTATAAACGCCGCCACATCGCGGAACAGATTTTCGCTATCCGGCCCATGGCAGATCAGATGCTCCGAGTCGTTATAATATTTCAGTTCTTTTATCTCCGACCCGGTATACCGGTAAATGTACTCTGCACTTCTGGCCTGTACCGTATCGTCCTTCAACCCCTGTGCGATGAATATGGGCGTGGAAATGTCTTTAAGCCGTCCCTTGGTTCTCTGCAGCAGCGCCTTGAAATTCAGCAGGGCTGTGACAGGTATGGTGCTGGACTTCACATAGCGCCTGAGGTTTGAAGCTTCCCGGGCCTTGAAGTCCTCCAATATATTCCGGGCAATGATGCTGAAGTCCCAGTGGAAAATAGGCATGCTGAGCGTCACCAGCACGTCCGGCTTGTGCTTCAGCGCCAGGTTCACCGCAATAAGCCCGCCCATGGAAAAACCTATCATTGCTATTTTCTCACATTCGGATTTTAATTTGACCAGCTCTTCTTCCGCGGACGCGATCCAATCCTTATAGCTCACAAAAGCAATATCCCTTCTTCTGCCCGTGTGCCCTTTAAGTTCCGGGCAGACAGTTTCAAAGCCTTCCTTCGCCAAATACCCGGCAAGAGGCTCCACCTCGTATACCCCGCCGCTAAAGCCATGAATGATAAGGCAGCCTGTTTTCTTATCCATTATCCCCTATACTCAACCCCCAATTTGATCTATAAATCAATTATACCAGCAACCCGGTAGGACACACAAAAGTTTTTGCACCTTAAATTTTTTCTTTGCCTCAAGTCCCCCGGGAAATGGGCATTTCCCCACGGTATTTATTTTATAGGCACACCCGCGACCAATTATATGTAATATATGGTTTATTCTTTCTGTAACAGGTCAATCTTATATGGTATAATAACCGCAGAAATACTTATCGTTGTTATTATATGGGAATTTATGCGCGTGCAAGATTTTCGGCGGTGCCGAAATGCACTTGCGCAATTATATCCTAAACTCTTTCGTATTTATGGTATAATAATACTGCTCGTGATTTAGAAAATTTTACTAATATTTGAGGTTGGATAGCATGTATTTTGAAGCCTATAAATCAATTTTATACTCCGACACTCTGGTGCCGGACATATTCATCAGTGAGTACCTCCCTTCCCTGAATGGGGAGTGTGCAAAGGTGTATATCTATTGCCTGTTTCTTTGCAAGCATAACAAGAGAACCTCCCAGGAAGAGCTGTCCAAAGCCCTCGGAATGGATATAAATAAGGTAAAGGAAGCCCTTACGTACCTGACGGGGATAGGCATTATAAACTGGAAGGACGATCTGGTTCGTATTTCCGACCTGAAAGAAAAGGAAATAAACAAAATATACCGGATAAAAAATACTTCGACGCCGGAAGAGGCGGTGCTGAGTTCTGACAGGAACAAGCGGAGGAACAGCATCATTACGGCGATAAACAACAATTTCTTCCAGGGTGTTATGGCCCCATCCTGGTACACGGACATTGACGCCTGGTTTGACAGGTACAGGTTCGACGAGGATGTCATGTATGCCCTGTTCCAGCACTGCTATAACCATAAGGGCCTGTCCAAGCAATACATCATCAAGGTGGCCGACAACTGGCAGAGCAAGAACATCCGGAATGCCTTTGACCTGGACGAATATTCCATTGAATATCAGAAGTTCAAGGACATCAAACTTAAGATCGTCAAAAAGCTTAAGCGCAAGGATTTTCTCACGGAGTACGAGGATGAGTACATAGAAAAATGGGTGCTGGAATATAAGTACGATTTTGACATCATTGAGCTGGCTCTGAAAAAAACCACAGCCATTTCAAAACCTAATTTCGAATACATAAACAAGGTTCTGTCCACCTGGTATGAAAAGGGCTTCCGTACAAAGGAAGACATCATTGCCTATGAAGTGGGGCTTAAGCGCCAAAACGCCCCTAAGCCGAAAAGTGCCAGCCCCGCAGTGCCCCAGGGCGGCAACTTCGAGCAGAGAAAATACGATGAAAGCTATTACAACAACTTTTTTAACAATCTGTCCAAATGAGCTTTATACCTTCCATATACTTGCTTTAAGGTGATATAGGATGCAAAATATACATGGAAAGATAAAAAGTGAATATGAGAGAAGGCAAAAATCGGCCCTGGACAAACTTGAGGCCCGTAAAGCCGAGATTTATTCAAAAATCCCCAGGCTGTACGAGGTGGACAGCCACATCCGCCATACCGGAATAAAGCACAACAGGCTCATCCTCCAGGCGGTTGACCAGGCCGGTGCTATTTTGGACAGCCTGCTTGACGAAATAGACAGCCTGCGCAGGGAAAAGGCAGAGCTGCTTGCCGATTTCGGTTATCCGGCAGACTACCTGGAAATGACTTTTGAGTGCCCCCAATGCAAAGACAGCGGTTTCATCCAGGGGAAAGACGGGTCTGAAAAATGCTCCTGCTACAAGCAGCAGTTAATCAACATACTGTACAGGGAATCCAACCTTCAGCTTTCCAGGAATGAGAATTTTTCCTCCTTTGATCCCAATCTCTTTCCCGATATCACCGATGAAAGCCGGTATGGCATCAAAACCTCCCCCAGGGAAAATATCCTTGGGATAAGGGAACGATGTCTCCAGTTCATCGACCGGATTGATTCCCCGGCGGAAAAAAATCTGTTCTTCAGCGGCCCCGCGGGCGTAGGCAAGACCTTCATGTCCAACTGCATTGCCCTGGAGGTCATGAACAAGGGCTATACCGTCCTGTACCAGACTGCCCCGGTGCTATTCAACACCATAAACCAATTCCGTATGAAATCCTCCAGGGATGATGAATTCGAGGATATGAGCTACAGGAGCATTTTCGATGTAGACCTGCTCATCGTCGACGACCTGGGCACCGAGCCGCCCAGTGCGGCCAGGTACGCCGAACTTCTGAACATACTGAATACCCGGCACAGCAACAACCTTTCAAGGCCCTGCAAGCTGATCATTTCCTCGAACCTGGGCATCAAGAACCTTTACGAGTACTACACCGAGAGGGTAGCCTCCCGCGTAGTGGGCAACTTTGACATGTACCGGTTTGCAGGAGAAGATATCCGGACGGTAAAAAAGCTGACGGGGAGATAGCACTCCGGGCCAGCTTATGTATGGCTTACTTAAGCCCCAGGATATTCAGCATGCCTTCGAGGGCTTGAATTGAAATACCTCTAAGGCGCAGTCCCTGGACAAAATAGATGAACCCCACGGCTGCAAGCCCCGGCAGCAGCCCTAATATCAGCCTCTTGTCAAAGCCGGCCCGTTCTTGCGGTATTTCAACGGCCTTCCCTGAAGTCCTTTTAATAAACGTTGTTATCAGCAGTGTGAAAACCCCTGCACAGGCCAGTATGAAAATGGCCCAGAAAACAATTGCCCCGATGACTTGTTCAATGGGAAGGTTGGCAAGGGCAGAAAAGTCCAGATCGCCCTGAGGGGCGGTTTTTTCTGGCATCATTCCCGATTTCTGCACCAGCTTGTTCAACTGGTCCAGCAAAAATGCCAGAATCACTGCTGCAGAATTGTTGGTGAAATGTGCAAGCATCCCGCCGTACAGGGAATTGGACCTGTAAACGATAAAACCGATAATCGCTCCCAGGAGAAAGGTTCCCAGAAGCTTTTGAAAGTCCACATGCATCAGTCCGAAGAGCAGGGAAGTAAACAATATGGCCTTCACAGCCCCAAAGCGTTCAAATCCCCTCTGTATGGTCCCCCTGAACAACACCTCTTCGCAAATCCCCGCCGCCCCTCCGATAACGAGAATATTTAACAGCAGCCCGGTAAAATCGGCGGCCACCGGAGGCTGATTTATGAGCAGTTTCCCAAAAATACTTTTTATGACAACCAGATTCACGGCATTCAACACCCCCACCAGGGGCATTGCAAAAATCATGATCCCTACAATGAGAGCTGCATTTGTCAGGCTTATTGCATTTAGCCGGAGGACTCTTTTTATGTCGTACCTGAATAGAAATAAAAGTGCAAGGGCCGGTGCAAGCACCAGAACAAACTCAGTTATCAGTATCCCGGAGTAGAACTCCGCGCTCTGAACCCTGGAGCCCACAAAAATCAAAAGCAGTACGGCGATGGAGTACAGGACTCCCACCAGTAAAAGAGAAGGCTTTCTGAGCCCTTCTTCCCGAAGGGGTTTCTGTTCCCCGGGAACAGTATTGTCCAAAATAAACCGGTCTTCCACGTTGACCTCCCTCTTGGCTTTTTATTCAATCATACCAAAAACTCAAAACATATGCAAAGAAGCCGCCACATATTTTCCGGCAGCTCCTCGCATTCCCTGACTTGACGCGCTGTGCCATAGTTTACACGTAGAAGACGCTGATTTAAAATGCGTCTTCCTATCCTCTACGGCATGATATATTGATCTACATCGTAAGTATTCCGTTTGGAGTATCAATTATCATGAGAATATTCTCTTCATTCCCGTTCTCCGCATTGATATAGACCAGGAAGTCCTTGTCATTCAGCTTTCCTTTGAACTCATAAGTAAAGATCTCCGTCTTGTACTCCGTCGGTATGATTGCAAACCCGACACTTAAAACCTGTACCTTGGAGCTGATTTTTGCCCTTGCCTGCTGTTCCGTGATTTTAGGCTTCGGGATGTCTCTGACCTGATGGGCGAAAATATAGCCCTTGCCCTCAAAACCCACAACCTCTCCGGTGTCCAGGGCAATCTTCAGCTTTACGAGATCCGGATATACCACGACATTGTCCTGCTTGTACGCGTAATTAATGATCGCCGTGTTGTCTTCCTTTATATAATAGGTGTCGGCCATCCCCTTGTAACCGTGATCTTCAAGGAACTTTCTGCCTGACGCCTTGGCCTGGTCCACACTCACGGTTGCATTCGGCACCGGCCTGTTATACAGCATCCAGAAAATATGTCCGCCTTTTTGGGTCACTTCAATCGTTGCGGCCTGCTCATCCGGTACATTCTTGAAAGTGACTTTATAGCTGTAGGTTTTTAACGGCTCCGTATCGTTTCTTCCCGTGTCCGTAATGGCCTTTACCCTGTCTGCCCCGAAGAAGTCCAGCACACTCTTTTTGGCCTGCTCCGAATTCAGGTTCTCACCGGTAAGTCCCTTTGGCTGCGTATTGGAAAGATGGTCGGAAAAGGGGCCGTCATAAATCAGTGTGGGATACTCCTGAAAGGTCTTGTCAATGTTCTCGAACTGCTTGTTTGGAAGCTCCTTTGAGGCCTTCTGGAAAAGGGGAGTTCCCTTGTTTGCAAGGTCATTCCACTTCAGCCTTCCTGCAGACAGCTGGTTCTGCAGGTCGTCAAGACTCTTTCCCAGAGAGACGGAAAAGCCCTGAAGCTGTTCAACCGTTTTATACTGCTGGTCGGAAAGCAGCTTTCCCTGCATGTTCTGATTGTTGAGGGAGAAAGCCAGGTCTCCCACCTGTGTCAGGAATTTGGATGTATTGGCCAGCACCGGCTGTGATACCGGAAGCTGCCCCAGGTTGGTCTGCGCCAGGTTCGCCTGCCTCCACGCCTCCTGGAGCACCGAGGCCGTTTTTGATGGCGTTGAAGTGAGCATTGCCTTTGAAAGCAGGGTTTCAACATTGTTTATATATCCCACCATGTCATAGAATGAGCGGTTATACTGGTTGTCAAGCTCCTGCCTCAGCTGGGCCGCATGCTTGTACTGGTATACGCCCCATATGGATACGGCCCCGACCACTACCAGCACAATGCTGTACATTTTGCGGTCCGACAGCCTCCGCTTAAAATCTAAAAGTTTTTCTCTGAAGCTCAAAATAACACCTCCTGCATAATAGGCTATTTCGCAAAATTATGCTTTCCTATTTTTTTAACTATCTGCCTGCTCCAAATCCATTTGCTGGTCGCCGTGGCCGGGTTCCAATAATAAATGCAGCCGTCCGTGGGATCCCAGCCGTTTAAAGCGTCCCTTGCGGCTTTAACCACAGTGGAGTTTTGCTCCAGGGCCACATTGATCTGCCCGTCGGAAACAGCGGTAAATGCTCCGGGCTGGTATATGACTCCGGCAATGGTTTTAGGGAATCTGGAGTCCTTGGTCCTGTTTAGGATGACCGCTCCCACGGCTACCTGTCCTTCGTATATTTCTCCCCTGGCTTCTCCGTTTATCGCTCTTGCCAGCAGTTGCTCACTGCCCACTCCGTTCCCCCCTTCGGCAAATGCACTGCCGCCGCGGGCCAGACGGGTGAGTCCCATTGCCATCAGTGTTTCCTTTCCCGCGATACCGTCATCTTTAAGGTTGTAGTATCTCTGAAAGTCCTTTACCGCCAGAAAAGTCTCAAGCCCGTAAAGCCCGTCAGCTTCCCCCTCAAAATATCCCCAGTTCTTAAGCTTCTGCTGTACCTCCTGAACATCCTCCCCTCTGCTGTTCAGTCCCACTCCTGCCGAAGAACTGGTTATGAAAAGTGACCTTTCACTGATTACCGTGAAGCTGATACTGAAAACAACTACGAGAAGAATGAATATTTTAGCTTTTTTCAATCCGGTTGTCCTCCCTTCCGAAAGGCATGATAAATTTGCTCAATAATTTTTTAAGCGTGTAGCCGTATATGAAAAAACCCTATATTTTATGGATTATATTTTTTGTTCCCTCCGGTAAAAATATTCATTTGCATGGTATAAAGCACCTGCCGTTGAGCCAAAATTTAAGGTGAAAAGAAAAACATGTTTATTGAGGTATATAAATGAATGTTTTATTTTTGTCCGTCTCTACCGGCGGGGGCCATTTTAAAGCTGCAGAAGCAATCAAGCATACCGTTGAATTGAAATATCCCAGATCAAACAATTTGATCATCGACTCTTTGAAATATATAAATCCCATGGTGGACAAATTGGTGGTGGGCGGATACCTGAATACGGTGAGGGTAAGCCCGCAGATATACGGCAAGCTTTACAGGCTTTCGGAGTACAACAGCAATATCAACTATTTCGGTAAAGCCATTAACAATCTTTTGTCCAGCAGGCTGAGGACCCTGGTGGAAGACCGGCGGCCTTCTATTGCCGTGTGTACCCACCCCTTCCCCCTCCAGATGCTGTCGGCACTTAAGAAAAAATATGCCTTCAGCCTCCCGCTCATCGGCGTCATAACCGATTTTACCACCCATTCCCTGTGGGTGCAGGAGGGTGTTGAGGCTTTTATTGTCGCCCATGATACCTTGAAAATGCATATGATTGCCAGAGGAATCCCGGAAAAATGCATTTATTCCTACGGCATACCTGTCGGGGAGAATTTCCGTTTGAAGAAAACCCGCAGTACCCTGCTGGGCGAATTGGGGCTTGAAAACAAAACCACCGTCCTGGTTATGGGAGGCAGCCTGGGTTTGGGTGAGATTTCCGGCGCTTTCCTCGCTCTTTTGAGGTCGGCACTGGATGTGCAGATCGTTGTGATAACAGGCCAGAATACCCGGATGAAAGCCGAGCTTGAGTGCATATCCGCAGGCAGCAGAAAACCGGTGAAGATTCTCAGCTATACCAACAGGGTTTCAGACTATATGGATGTCTCGGATTTGATTATAACAAAGCCCGGTGGAATAACGACGTCGGAGGTGTTGATAAAGCAGCTTCCCATGCTGATTATGTCCCCTATTCCGGGACAGGAAGAGGAAAATGCACAGTTTCTATGCAGGGAAGGCGCCGCCATGAGGATAAACAGCATGTCCGACCTGGAAAGCCAGCTGCAGCATTTATTCAACAGCCCTCATAAGCTTGCGGAAATGAAAAAAGCCGCCGGGGCTTTGGCAAAGCCGGACGCCAGCAGCAGGATTGTAAACCTTATGGAAAGCCTGGTGCACTGTTAAGTTTTTTTACTTGTCGAAGACCCGCCGCACTCCCACGAGGCGGTTCTTGAAATAGTCCTCCCCAAGAGAGTTTGTCGTCACCGAGCCCTTCGATTTACTCGCATGGATAAACTGCCCGTTCCCGATGTAGACTCCCATGTGTGAAACGTCCTTCAAATCCTCTTTGGTACTGAAGAAAACAAAATCTCCGGCTTTCATCAGGTCCACATTCTTTTCCACCTTTGCAGTTATGAAGTTATACTGCTGGTCTGCATCCCGGGGAAGGGTTATGCCGTTTATCCTGCTGCATATGTAGGTAAGTCCCGAGCAGTCTACCCCCAGCGGGCTGACGCCTCCCCAAAGGTATACCGTTCCCTTGAATTTGTTTGCCGTAGCCACCAGGTCTTCCGCCGTGGTCTGCGGAACTTTTTCATCGGCCGGAAGTATGATTGTACCGCTGTCATTCACCCATCCCGTCATTTTTCCCGGAAGGGCCACCTGGTACCAGTTTTCCAGCTTCATGACGATATAGAGCTCCGTGCCCAGCACCACTTCTTTCAGCGTGCCTCCCCCTCGCGCCTGGGAGGTGATCTTTTTTGTTTTGGCGGTGATGATCAGCCTGGATTGGTACTCCCTGGCATGAATACTCCACAGATCCCTATCCACATGTTTTGATTTTATCCATCCCGTGTAGCCGTCGGCCACATTTACCTTCACCCAGGTTTCCTTCTCCTCCAGCAGAGTCACCGGCTGGTTGAATATGGCCTGCGTCACTCTCTCCGACTGCACATCCGCATCCCTGAATACATCCACCACCGTATCGGTAATCACACCCATGTTTTTATCCGGCATCTTCTCTTCCGGCGGCGGGACATCCTTTTTTTCCGGCTCTTCCGCTTTCTTTTCCGGTGCTGCCTGAGAAACCGCAACGGCTTCATTATCCGCCTTCCGTGCGGTCCTGCCGCACCCCGCAAGCAGAACGGCAGCCAGCAGTATCAGTATTAACGAACGGTATGGCTTGTACAGCATGATCCCACCTCGTGATTCTCTATAATAGCTTTATGGTATTTAATCCGCCGCCGAAGATTTCCTCCGCCATTTCCAGCTCCCGGTGCTTGCAGGTGAAGAAAATTACCTGACCGGAACCGGCAAGCTTTTGGAAATACCGGAAGGTCTGCCTGGACCTCCCGTCGTCATACTGGGCAAATATTTCATCCGTTATGAGCGGAAGGCTCTCACCCGGACCTGCCAGCAATTCCACCATGGCAAGCCTTAATGAAAGATAAATCTGGTCCACGGTTCCACTGCTGAGGGCCGGAACGGCAACAATCCCGGCAGATTCGGCGGATACCGCCTTGAGCAGCAGCCTGTCGTCGGCTTTTACATCCCGGTATCTCCCTCCGGTGATATCACTGATGATCCTGCTCAGCTTTTCATTCAACGCCGGCGCAAAATCCCTTTGAAGCTCCAGCCCCGCTTCTGTAAGCACTTCCAGCGCCAGCCTCAGAGAACCGCTCATGTCGCTCAAGTAAGCTTTCCTGTTCTCCAGTTCCTCTATTTCCGCCTTTATTGCCACGATCTCCTCATCATTTATATGGAAATTCTTGAGTACTGCTTCATACTCGGCTATTTTAAGGTCTGCACTGCCTGATTCCCGGCAGACGGCATTGTATTGGTCCCCGGCCTGCCGTTCAAATTCACCGGGAGGCAGAAAAGCAAAACCTACAACCAATCCGGAGGGCAGCTCCCTGTCCCCCTCGTTTTGCAGTTCTTCCAGGCAAGAGCCCAGCTTTTTCTCCAGCGCTTCCGTTCTTTGCGCCATATCCTCCATCGAAAGCCGGAGGTCGGTTCCGCCTGCTTTTTCCGTCCGGCAAAGGGAAGAGGCCTTCCCGTATAAGTCCTTCAGCCTGCTTTCCAGGTCCTCTTCCCGCTGCCTTGCGTAGTTGATACCGGGTTCCAGGCCCGCAAGCTTTCTTACCCCGTACTTGAAATCCCTTATATGCTCTTCACACACCTCTTCCGGCGCCGTGTCTTCGATCCCTGCCGCGATGAGCTTCCGGACGATGGACGCTTTATGCTCTTCCAGCCTGAAAGAGTTGAGGCTGATTTCGTTTTCCAGCACCTTGATCTCACCCTTTGTAAGCTCTAGTTCCTTAAGGTGCCCATCGTATTCCGTTTTCCTCGTGAAAAAGTCTTCCATGCTTGCGGCTCCTGCTTTTCCCAGGATGGTGTCCAGTGCCTTTTGCTTCTTTTCAATTTCTTCCGTCAGCTCTCCGGAAAACACAAAGGCCAGTCCCTTTTCATCCTTGAAGCGGTGAAGCTCCCCGCCGCTTTTTGCTTTAAAATATGCCAGCAGTGCCGTCATGACTGCAAATATGGATGCGGCAATATACGCAGGCTGCCAGCCTGTAAAGCCCCGCCAGGCAGCTCCAAGAGCCAGCAGTGCGGATACCGCAGCAGCAAAGAGCAAGCCTCTGTTTTTTGCTTCCGCCCTTCGCAGCCTTTCCTCCATCGAACTGCCGCTGCTCTGGGCTTTTTCCTCCTCCAGGCCCTTTAATGCCTTATACAGGTCCATCACATAACTGTCTGCATTTTCTCCCAGCTCGCCGAAGGCAGCCGCTTCCCCAAGCCTGGCAGCCGCTCCCTCAAGCCGGAGCCTTTTTCTTTCCAGTTCACCGGCCAGCCTTTTATTTTCGTGGATAAGGCTTGATAAGGCCTGGTAGGCCATGCTTATCTCATCAATGTCTTCGTTCCCGAAGGGAGAGAATTTTTCAAAGTGCCTTCTGTCCTCCCGGAGCGCTTCCAGCCGGTTCCGTTCAGCGTCCAGCTCTTTCTCACGGGCCTCTATGCTTTCCGCAATCCCTTCAAGCTCCTTCCTCCCCGCTCCGGCGGCATCCATTTCTTTTTTGAGTGTGGCAATCCCCAGCGCCTTTTCCAAAAGCAGCTTCTTTTTCTCCAGACCGGCTTTGATATTTCTGCTTTCCGCCAGTTCATTTTCCATCCGGAGAACACTGCTTCTCCTGTCAAAGTAGTCCTTTTCCAGCTTCACAAGCTGCTCCAGGCGGGATATGACCCTGTCCATGGGACGGGTGGAGGTTTTATCGGTGCCCACATGATTTTTCAGCGCGTCCCTCAACGCCTCCTGCGCTTTAAGCAGTGAAACTTCCTCCAGGCCGGTCTGCTTCACATTGAGCAGCCTGTTTTGCAGCTCTTTGCTTCCGTCCTCGTCAACTCTGGCTTCCATCTGCTTTATAAATGCAGTTCTTTCGAAACAGCTTTCACCCATCCCCAGGTGCTTTTCCGCAAACTGGAGTCCTTTTTCCCTTGTCAGGTCAAAGCTGCCTGAAACATCATTGTAGAACTGGTCATAAACTGCCACGGCATTTGTGTTGAAATTCCTTTCGATCCTGAAAGCCTTGCCGCTGTCAAGCCGGTACTCCATTGAACCGCCATAGTCGCCCTCAAGCCAAGGTTTGTACCTTTTGAGGGGGGGCAGAGCGCCATCTTTTGAAGTCCTTCCGCTCTTCAACCCGAAAAGCATGGCCTTTATAAAGGCCTGAAGAGTGGATTTCCCTGTCTCATTGCCGCCATATACCATATTCATGCCCGGCGAAAATGTCAGCTGCAAATCTTTTATTTTCCCAAAGCTCTTTATATCAAGTTTTTCGATCCGCATAGGCAACCCCTTCCCTCAGGTTCACCGTTCCCCGGTCGAGAGCCTCCAGCCCATAGAAAAGTGCATCCGCCAGGAGCTTTTTTTCATGTTCGTCCTCCGACTTCTCAATGCCCGCCAGTATCTTGCGCACAAAGAGGCCTCTGATTCCGTGCTCGAGAGCCAATTTTTCCAGATCATACCCCGGCAACGTTTCATCTTTTATCCTGGCATAAAAAAACTTTTCATTGAGCATCTCCAGGAGCCTTGGCATATCAAGCAGCACATCCTGCTGCATATAACCCGAGAGCTTTACGCTTACAAGCCTGTGCCGGGAGTTTTCAAGAGGTATTCCGGCAGCAAGCCTTTCCATTATCTCCCCGAAGGAAGAACAGCCCTTTACGTCCACTTCCAGCTTTTCATAGCACCGGGCGCCGGTTTTAACAAACCTCATATCTGTTTTTTTCCCTTGCCGTCCATCCTTTTCTATTGCCGCAATAAAGACACCATGCTCCCCGGGTTCGTCAAAACCGAGGGCCTCCGGGCTTCCCGGATTGAAGACCAGCCCCCTGCCGCTCATATCCTCAAGCCTGTTGTGAAAGTGTCCCAGCGCTATATAATCCATTCCCAGCTCTGAAAGCTTTCCGCTGTCCATGGGATTGTATACGCTCCGGCCCACATTCATGTCTACCGTTCCATGGGTCATAAGTATGTTTATGTACCTGGTATCCACGCCGTTCAGCTCGTATGCCGGCGTTCCGTCCTCATAAAAGCTCTTAAACCCCACACCGTAGATGCAGGTATTCAGTTCTTCCAGTAAAACACAAGGCTTTTCGCGGGAAAGAATGCTGACATTCACACTCCACTGGAAATTTGCATAAAATGAATTGGGCACAAGGGGGTCGTGATTGCCCGGCACGATGAAGACTTTTATGTGCGGGATTTCCTTGAAGGCATCATTGATATATGCGATTGTAGACCTTCTTACGTAATCATGCTCGTACAAATCGCCGCAAATCAGAAGAGCATCCACCTCTTCCTCTTTTGCAAGCCCGATAATCCTCCGGAAGGTCTCCAGAAGGTCCTGTCTTCTTTCCGCCGCCTTTTCCGGTGTCAATCCCGGGTAACTGAAGGGCATGTCCAGATGAATGTCTGCACAATGCAGGAATTTCAATATGCTCACATCCCTTCTCCCGTCTCCAGCACCACATAGGCGACAGCCGTGCTTTCACAGTGGGACAGGCTCACAGAGAGGCCTTTACCGCCTTTTTTCTCATACAGGCTTTTGGCCTTCCCGTAAAGTACGATCCGGGGACACCCCTGCCCGTCATTGACCACCTCAATATCCTTCCAGGTCAGCTCCCCCGCAATTCCTGTGCCAAAGGCCTTTGAAACCGCTTCCTTTGCTGCAAACCTGGCGGCATAGCTCTTGTACTTGACAGCTTTTTTCCCTTCACAGTAGGCAATTTCCCTTTCGGTAAATACCCTGTCCCGGAAGTGCCCGCCATGCTCCTCCATTGATTTTTCCACCCGCCGGATTTCTATAATGTCAACTCCGCAAAATATTGCCAAAAAATACATCCTCCTGAAATATCGATAACAAATTAATCATAATCTTACGCTTTTCCAAATGTCAATATGCCTCCGCTGTCAGAACAGGCCGAAAAACTCCTGGTAGCTGCTGAAGTCCCTGCCCAAGACCAGCTCCCTGACCCCGATCTCTTCAATTGCCGCCGTTTTCCTCACCTGGGCGCCAATACCCTTCCGGCTGCCGCTGTTGATGATGAATATGTTGTTGTAGGAGAAGGGATAGACCTTTTCAAACTTGCTCCGCAGCTTGCCGATGATATTATTGTCTTTGAATATAAAGCTCCTGTCGTCTGTTACCTGAATGATCTCAAGGGTGTGTCCATATTGCTGGGCATCGTTTATGAAGCTTTTCAGGTCCCTCTTGAATAGTTCTATGTAATTGGGAAGTGAAAACCGCTTCTGCTCCTCAATGATAAAAAGGTTGTTAAGCACAGGAGAAATGTGGTTTGCAATGGTTTCTATCGTGAGCATGGTTTCCTCATCCCCGATATTGAGCTTCTTATATTTGAATACGATGATCACCCCAAGAATTTCGGCCTCAATCCTGTCGATGTAGATGGGCACCGCCAACAGGCCCGGAACTTCTCCCAATTCCTTCAATAGAGCCTCGCCGAAATATTTCTCCAGGCCCTCCTCCCTGGTCTGGAATATGGGACTCCCTTCCATCACCTTCGACCAGTGCTCATTTACACGGATTTCCTTCTTCTTTGTCGTTACATTCAGCCTGTCCGTTATTCTGAATACTCCCTTTTCCTTGTCATAAAGGGCTATGATGGCTTTATCCGCTTCATAGGACACTTCCAGCGTCTTTAAGGTGATCTCAAGGAGCGTTTCCACCTTCGAAGAGCTGTTGATGTTTTTCATCAGATTGTTTAAAAGCATCAATTTTTCAAGTTTTCCCTGGATTGTCTTTTTCTGCTCGTTTACCTGCTTGAAAAGCTGGGCATTTGAAATTGCCGTATAGGTTGAGGATGCCAGACTCTCGATGAGCTCGAACATGCTTTTTTTGTATTCATAGCCCGTCACCGTCTTTCCCAGGGTGACAAAGCCCAATACTTTTCCGTTCTTAAGGAGCATTACGATGTACATGGGTCCTATTCTGCCGATGGAATCCAGGCCTTCCTCGAAAAGGTTGTCAAAATACATCACATCCGCCGGATTTGCCGCCTCGATGATGAGCTTGTTCGTATCCACCCTGGCAAATTTGTTCAGGGTTAAGCGCGCATACAGGTCTGTTTCCCTGTTGAAAAAATCTTTAAAGGCTTTCAGGGTATATTTTTCGCTTTTCTCATCATATAGAAAAAAGCCCGTGACCGAGCTCTGGGTGAGTTCAGAAAATACATCGACGGACAGGTTGTACAGGATGTCCAGGTTAAGCTCGCTGAGGAGGGCCTTTGAAGACTGGTTGATGGCAAAAAGGTTGAAAATCTTTTCATCCAGGTCCAGATTGGCCTTTTGAAGCTCCTCATACCTTTTGTAATTCTCAAGGGCATTGTTGAACAGCTTCATAAGCGCTTCCGAGATGATATAATCATCACTGTTCAGGTCCCCGATGGTCTTGTTGGACATGAAGACAAAGCCGTACAGGCTGTTGTCGATGATTAATGGAATAACGGTGGTTACCTTGTAGGCATCAAGCAGTTCCTGGTGGAAGTACCTGGAAAGCTTCTCCTTCTCATACAAAAGCGTTCCATGGAAAACGGCGATGTCTTCAAAGTTTTTGTCATTCTTTATATGGGTTATCCCCGCCTCATAGCCCTTGGTCTTCCGAAGCACATAGTTGTTGCCCTGAAGTATGAATACCGCCGATTTTTCCAGTGTAAGCAGTTCATTCACAAAATCAAAGGCCGCCTCAATGATCTGATCAAAGTTCAATTTTTGGGAGAAAAACTCGATTGCCTGTATCAGTCCCGCATATCTAAATAATTTGGCGGATAAGTCCTCATTCTTTTTCTGTTCCTCGATCGCTTTCAGAATCGACTTCATAGGGCATCTCTCCTATTTATTATAATATTTCTTTCAGCTCTCCGTCCTGGACATAAAATGTGGTTCCAAGGATTACTTTGTCCAGTTCCCTGCGTATTCTTTTGATCTCCAGCACACTGCCGGGATAACCCTTCTTAAGGATGGCGATTTCCCCCTCCCCGTGGGTCCTGAGATATCCCACCAGCGCTTTCCTCTCATCCTCCAGATTTTTGAGTCCGGACCGCATATCGGAATAACGTTCCCGGAGGACCTCGTACACTGCTTTCTGCTCCCGTGTAAGCTCCGGGGTGTTTGTATAAATTGCAATTTCCTGCTTTATACGGGCAACATCATTTTTTGCGGTTTCTATTGTTTCCACAAGCTTTTCAAGCCTGTTCCTCAAGCTCCACCGGTCAAAGCCCTTTACGGACACGGTTGTCTTCTTTTCTCCCGGCGAGCCCAGCATGGAGGTTACAACCTTGATATCCGCCTGGATATTTCCTCCGATGATCTGCCCCCTGGAAGAATCCAGAATAACTTCCTTGGCAATAATGCTGCTGTTCAGACAGTAAAATCCGATGTGTACGCTTCCATCGCAAATGATGGTGGCATCGGAAACGTATTTTGTATAGATGTCCTTTTTGGATTTGATAACTGCCTTGCTCTTTCCGGCAATACCGCCTTTTATATAGACACTGCCTTCCTTGCTTATGATTTCCCTTACGCTTCCCACGCCGTAGTCGCCCAATATTTCAACGTCCTTGATGGCTGCGACGGAAAAATTATCTTCAATGGTTCCCTTCACCGTCAGATAGCCGTCAAAGTCCACATTCCCCGTTTTAAAGTCTATATTGCCTGTGATTTCAAGATGATTGGACACTCCGACCCTCTCGCCGTCGAAATGTACCGCTCCGGACCGGGTGGCCTTTAACACCGTCACTCCGTTTTCATAGCTCTCCTGAACGGAATTTCTGTCATACAGGAGGGGATACTTCTTCCCCGGCATGGCAAGCAGGGTGTTTCCCTTAACAGACTTTCCCGGAATGCCTTTGGTAGGATCCGTTCTTTCTCCCAGCCACTCTCCCGTGTTGACTTTATTGATCAGATTCAGTTCATAATGGTCCACATTCCCGTCTTCCTTCACCTCCGGCTTCACTTCTTTCAATTCGTAAAGCTTGATGACGGAATCCTCCCCATTTATGGGGGGAATTCCTTCGGCGACAAGAATTTGCCTGTTGTTGCAGAGGTTGTTTATCAGCACATCCTTCTTTATTCCGAAAGTAACGCCTTTCTCATTGAGCTTCTGCATGATTTCCCTGAGCAGTGCAATTCTTCTCTCCCCGGAAAAATCCGCTTCCATCACGGAAAGTGTGACATATGCCTTTAATTCATCTCCTGAAACTTCCACCACCACCCGCTCTTTTGTTTCTCCGAACCGGACAGGCGTCCTGGGGGCAAAAAGAAGGGCATTTTTAATGGCCATAAAGCTGGTAACTTTGATCTCCGGATGGCTTCCCATGATGTTGTTGAACTGTTCCAGGGACATGCCGTTTTTGAAAGACTCGATGTAATATCCATCAGTTCTTTTTGTTATCGTTATCTGTTCTGATGAAAAAACAATATCCTGTTCCATCAGGTATGCTCCATTTCCTTAGCAAGATTTGAGTCGGCCCTACAGCAAACAGAGGTGCATTGATTCCCCGGCAAAGCCCGCCGGGTACAGTTCTCTACGCCTCCACAGGTGAATTGGATGTATAAAATTTGATCATGCTTTTGGGGTGTATATTACGTATTCGACAAAAATCTGCATTTCCCTTTTTTTTGGTGATATAGTTTAAACTGGCGTCTTCCTATACCCAAGGATACAAATGCAGAAATTATGGGACGTTTCACGAGAAGCACAAGGCATGTGAAATGAGAGAAGTTATCTGATCCTGTTTCTTCTTCTTTCCTGCAGCACACTGTCCAGTGCAGATACCTCATTAACCGCTGTTTCGATCTTTTCAAGCATTTCTTCCGATTCAATGCTCGAAAGCACCTGGTGCTTGAACATATTGACCGAGCCCTCCATATATTCAAGCTTTGCCCCGATCCTTTCAAGCTCCACCTTTTCTTCTTTAAGATTTTTGATCAGGGTTTCATCCATCTCCACCACCTTCTTTATATCTTCTGTGGTGTGGGGATCCTTGGCAAAGTTCAGCTTCCGCAGGTTCATGCTTATTCTGTTGGCCACTTCCGTCAGATTAACCCGGGCAAGCTCCTTGCTTCTTGCACAGTAGTTTGTCAGCAGCCGTATATAGGCGATTACGAGCTTGAGGGTCTGTTCGGTTATTTTCTCTTTTATATAGCCTTTCTCTCCTCTGAAGTAGGACTTTAAAATTTCATTTTTATCTTCAATAACCTTTTTCAGCTTTTGGTGCTGCTGGGGCGCAAGCTGTTTTCTTGCCTCGTAGAAAAGCCTCTGGCAGTCCCTGTCAAGAGAGCGTATGAGCTTGAGCTTTTCTTTCTGATTGAATTCTTCATGAAACTTTTTGCTGAAAAGGCTGCTGAAAACTCCAAGGGCGTAAAGACCAACGGCCGCCGCATATAAAACCGCTCCGGAAACATACGCAGTTATGCTGCCATCTGAAAGTATCGCCGCTGCAATCAGCCCTGTAAACAGTATCGCAAGATTACCCCATCTGAACATTGAGCTTAAAATCATTTTGAGTTTCATTGAAATCCCCAAACTTTCATCATTACAGAATTAGCTGGTAGAACAGTACATCCTGCCAGGCTCCGAACTTGTGTCCCACTTCTTTCATATGACCACAGGGCGTGAAGCCGAACTTCTCATGCATTTTTATACTGATGTCGTTCCCCCCGGTGATTCCGGACATAATGGCATGATGGCCAAGTTTTCTGCCTCTCTCGATGATCTCGGCCATAAGGATCCTCCCGATTCCCCTGCCATGGCAGGAGGGGTCAATGTATACCGAAAGCTCCACCGTTCTGGCATAGCCCTCCTTGTCCCTAAACTTGGACAGGCTGCTGTAGCCCACCACCTTGCCGTCCTCTTCGGCGACCACCAGGGGATGGTTCCCTCCGTAGTGGCTGAACCACTCCCTGCGGTTTTCCAGGCTTACCGCATTGATATCAAAGCTTGCGGTAGTATTTGCAACCGCCCAGTTATATATACCCGCAATCTGTTCTATGTCTTCTTCCCGTGCATCTCTCACGACCATAATTTGACCTCGCAAAAAATCAGCAGGCTGTGGGCGAAGCCCACCACCTGCATCCTGTCTATTGTTTTGTTAATTGCTTGCCTTGTTCTCTGACCTTTCCTTCACTTCAAAGCCCTGGTCCCCTGCAAGCATGGCCTCCGCCCTGGCTTTCGCCCTGTCTCTGGCCGAATTCATATCCAGCCTTTTGAGCTTCATCTCCATGTTATTATCGTTTAAAGACTCAACGGCATTGGCCCTGGCGGTCTTTTTGTTCACCAGATCCCTGGCCCTGTCCATGCTCTCGTTTACGTTGCCCACCCTGCTGTCCTTGGAAGTATATTTTGCATTGACAGAGTTTATATTCTCTTTAAGCTGGGCCATTTTGGCCTGGGATTTAAGGGTTTTGAGTTCGTTAAGCTTGGCGCTCATTTCCGATTCGAAGATCTTGTAGTCTTCCCTGATCTTGGCTACGTCCGCCATGGCACTGTCATAGGTTGCCTGGTGGGCTTCAAATACCGTCTGGTACTCTTCCTCCTGCATGAGGAGTTCTACGAGAACGTCCTTGTCTCCATGCTTCTGGGCCGCTTCGATTCTGGTCCTTATGGCATTCAGGTTCTTTTCCGCATTCCGCATTTCTATCTTTATAAGCTCCGCATTGGTTTGAATCTCGATGATCTGCTGTTCCGCTTCTTTTCTTGCCTTGTCGATCTGGTTCTTGATGTCTTCAAAAAGAGCTTCGGGATTTCTCTCCTCCAAACCTCCTACAAAGAGCCCGAAAAATCCTCTGAACATAGCTCCAAGCCTGCTAAATAAACCCATTTATCCATTCCTCCTCAAAAATTTATGGCATGTAAAGAAATCATTATTTTTAAGCTTCGCTTGCTATAATAATAATTTATAATATTGGCGCAGAACTGTAAAGGAAAAACTGGCGTAATCTCAAAAATGGATTACATCCTCATCCATCCCATAATCGTTGTCAAGCAGTTCCCTGTACTTCTCCGGAAGCAAGTCGATATCGTCGCATTCCTTCACCGCCAGTTCGGTCATAAACTCCACCTGCTGGGTACTGGGCCTGCATTTGGAAACCGCTTCGCTCAATACCGCGTTTGTGATGACCGTGCCCTCCCGCTCGTCCTCGTTTGCCAGTTCGTAGGCCTTCCTCACGACAGTCTCGATCTCTGCGCCGGTATAGTTTTCCGTACGTTCCGCAAAGGGCAGGAAGTCCTCTATGTCCGTTTCAAATTTATATTTCTTCAGCATGATCTCGAATATACCCGCCCGCTCCGCCTTTTCCGGCAAAAGAATGGGTATCTTCTTGTCAAACCTTCCGGCCCTTTTTAATGCCGAGTCCAGCAGGTCCGGCCTGTTGGTGGCGGCAATGAAAATAACTTTCCCTCTATTATTTGTATTACTGGTAAACTGTAAAAATTCACTGAAAATATTTCTGCTTACACCGCTGTCCCCGCTTTCACCCCTTCGGAAGGCGGTGTCGATTTCGTCCACAAATACAATGACGGGCTGCTGGGACTGGGCTCCCAGAAGGCACTTTTTAAAGTTCTTTTCACTCTCGCCCACATACTGTCCCAATATCCTTGACATATCGATCTTTACGCAATTAAATCCGCTGGACTTGGCAAGGGCATTCACCAGCAGGGTTTTACCGGTGCCCGAAGGACCGCACAAAAGTATTCCCATGGGAACCCTCCTGAGATCCCCCTTCTTTATGGGCTCCACGATGTTTTTCAGAAGATAGTTCTTTGCCCGGTCCATTCCTCCGATATCCTCAAAGCCAATTTCGGGATATATGAATTCCAGCACATCTCCATACTCCTTTTTCAGTACCGAGTGCTTCTTCTCCTTTATGAACTCGAAGCTTATGGGTACGTCTTCCGCTTCCGCTTTCAGCTTTATGTCCTTGATGGCCTTTCTGTTCAATCCCGAAGACAGCTTGGCAAATTCCCCCGTGCTTATATCGGACCTTACATTTTTATCCTTGAGCAGGTATTGTATATATTCCATGCGCTCATCCTCGCAGGGCAGCTCCACCAGGATGGGCTCCACCCGGTAGGAGGACTTGAGGATTTCCCTGCTCACGTCTGCGAGGTTATCCGCCAGCATAAAAATTGAACTTCCTACCGTAGATATTTTCGGATTTACCGACCACTCGGAAATCCAGATCAGCGCCATTCTCTCTTCCAGAGACATGCTTCCTATATCCACCGAGGGAATGATTTTTTCCGTGTGGTCGATAAAAAGCACCATCTTGGTAGCCTTAAGCGCCAGATCGATATAGGGGAAAATCTTGGAAGGCAGTGTATGCAGCAGGTTTACTGCTTCATTGGAAGTTATTTTGTGGAACTCCTTTTCCATGCCCGGATCCATAAAGGTGAGCCCCCGCGACACGTCATAAAAAGCGACGATTGCAAAGCCCCGCTGCTTTATGAACTCCTCATAAAGGAACCTGTCGATGTGCCTGTAATTGTCCACCACATCCCTCACATTAAAATAAAAAAGGAATTCGTGTGAAATCCCCGATTTATATTTGTTCAAAAATTCCTTAAACCACATATCCGATCCTCCGGCGTCCCGCAGCATTCGCGTCGACAAGGGACAATTCTTCATTCAAAAAAACTCTCCCTGATATTCTTACGTTAATTGTAATAAAAAGTCTTCTAAAAAGCAACAAACCTCCATGGAAATAGCATCCATAGAGGTTTGTTGCTCCTCACCTTGCACTATATTTCAAGGCCTATGTTAATCTGTATTTTTCCGAACTGCGTTTCCATATCGATGGCGATGGTCTGGACGGAACTGATGACGAAAAGGATATCCTGCCCAAACACGATGGAAGGAGGGGTCAAGTCGGTGATTACCCCGGCTTCAGCCAGGATGGCCGAGGCCCTGCCCGTTATCATGTTTGCGATTTCGCCGATGGCACTCCTCGCAATATCGTCAAATTCCGTGACAGGCATACCCATCATCATTATCGAAGCCAATTTCTTTCCTGCTTCCTGCGTAAGGGAATAGGCGATATTTCCTCTTACGTCTCCCACGATACCGATAATGGAAGTAATATCCATGTCCACATGCATCATGTCCTTCTTTTGTATGCCGCCCCTGCGGACATCGGTTATTCCGAAGCTTTCGAGAACGGATTTCAATGCCTCGATGAAAGGATTAATAAACTTGATATCCATCGCATTACAACCCCCTCTCAAATGCAACATTCAGCTTGAGCTTTCCGTACCTTGTGCTGCAGTCAATGGAAGCGGAGGATATTTTGGGAATGCATATCGCCGCTCCCTTCCCTGCGAAAACAATGGGGGGCGCAAGCCTCAGGCTGAGGGAATAGGAGTTGTTCAAGGCGGTGATTCCATCCCCGGATACGATGTTGTTAACCTCGGAGATCGACGCCAGCACCAGATATTCCCTCACGGAGTCAAAGCTCTGCCCGTTCAAATTCTTTGCAACGGTCAATGCAAGCTGCTCGTCAAAATCCAGCAGCAGCCTTCCTTTGATATTTCCGGCAAAGGATATGATGGTTGAAACTCCGAGGGAGAATATATCATTGCTTTCCGGATAGAAATCTCCGCCGAATTCCACATCAATATCGGCCATTTGCTTCAAGATATTTTTTATACTGTCCCTGAAAGGAGCATATAGTCTTAAATCCATAGTAACCTCTCCCTATACAAGCTTAGAAATGGCACTTACAATTTTATAATCATCGAAGGGCTTCTTTAAAAATATATCAATTCCAATCTCCTTCGCCTGGGCCATGATTTCTTCATCTCCCATGGCGCTGAGCATGATTATTTTAGAGTCAGGACTCATTCCCTTTATTTTCTTTGCGGCTTCAAGGCCGTCCATAATAGGCATTGTGATGTCCATAAATACAAGGTCGGGATTAAGAGACGTGAACAATTCCACACCCTCCCTGCCGTTTTTTGCATCGCCGCAAACCTGATAGCCATTATTCTCAAGGGTTTTTCTCAATAAATTATGGATAATCGGCGAATCGTCGACTATAAGTATTCTTTGAATCATTTGTTGCTCCCCCATTTAAATTTTAATTAGGGTTTTACACCTATTAAGTCTATTCTATTTCATTTTTACGGAAAGGACAATTCCAGAATCAGAATATATTCTTCAACCCTGAACTTCTTTTTCAGTCTCACCACGCTCTTCTTCTGCAGGATGGAGTAATTTTCGCCGGAGATGACCAGGGGTGTCGTAAGCTGAAAATGATACTCCGTTTCCGCCAGAAAGGTTTTTGCCCTGCCGCAGATCATATTGATCAGCTCGGCAGCTCCGTCATTGAGGTCTTCTTCCGTGAGCCCGGAACCGTCAATGCCCGTCATGTAGGAAACGATGTGGAAGGCAGCCGCTTTTGGTATCGTGATGGTAGCAAAGGATTGTTTTTCTCCTGTCAGTATCATCACCCCGGTTATGCCGCCGCCCGGCTTCTCCTTGGAAGCTTCGCTGTCAGCCATCTCTTCTCCATAGATTCCCGCCATTGTGCTCAAAACATCAAGAAAAGCATTGGTGAAGCTTTTTTCGAGCAAGACCTTGTCAAAGGTTTCTCCCTTTTCGTCGCAAGCCCTATTCATTCTCAAACATCCTTTCCCAGACACTGCATAATTTTTTTGATAAGCTCTTCAATTGTAAAAGGCTTCGTCATATAATGTACAGCTCCGGCCTGAATTGCCTTAATTATATTTTCCTTTTCACTTTCCGTCGTCACCATCATCACCGGTATTCTTGCAAACTCAGGCGACCCCTTGATTTTCTTTAAAAACTCCAATCCGTTCATACCCGGCATATTCCAGTCCAGGAGAATCAGCGCAATCTCCCTATACTCCTTTTCCAGGACCGCCACCGCCTCCAGCCCGTCGGAAGCTTCCAGGAGCTCAAAATCCAGCACTTCTACCGCACCTCTGATAATTTTCCTTATGATCGCCGAATCATCCACCGACAATATCTTCATGGACCTCTCACCCCTTCCCTATTTCTATTTTTTTGAATAGTAGACACCGTTTTTGAATTGCCTGGTTTGGAAGTGCTCACTGTCCTTCGGCAGCAATTCAGAGCTTCCAAGAAAAAGTATTCCGTCAGGTTCAAGCGCCGCCTCCACTTTTTTCATGACTTCCTTTTTCAGTTCTTCCGAAAAGTAAATGATCACATACCTGCAAAAGATGATATCGAATTTGCCCATCAGCAGAAAGCTGTTCTGAAGGTTGAAATGCTGGAACTGAACTGCATTCTTTATTCCATCCGCAATCGTCCATACCCTTCCTTCATTTTTGAAATACCTGTCCTTATAGTAGCCATCCATCCCCCGCATGATGGATATGCTGTCATAACGGCCCATTTTAGCCATATGCACCACGGTACGGGAGATATCCGTGGCAACGATTTTGAATTGGGAAAGGCTTATATCCTTTATGCCATTCCTGGAAAGGTAATTATCAATACACATTGCCGTTGAATAGGCTTCCTGGCCCGTAGAGCAGGCGGCGCTCCAGATCCTGACCTGGGAGCGCCTTCCTTCCCTCATCTCCTTTATGTATTGAGGCAAAAGGGTGCTTTCCAGCATATCCCACGGGGATTTGTCACGGAACCACAGGGTCTCGTTGGTTGTTATGGCATCAATCACCTGCTCTGTTACGCCTGGGTCGGCATTTGTAACAATTTTCCCGTACAGCTCTTCAAAACTGCTGAGGCTTGAGTCGATCAAAAGCTTGGATAATCTGCTTTCAATCAGGTATGCTTTTTCCTCTCCAATGGCAATTCCGCATCTCTCCTGTATAAACTTTTGCATTAGCTGAAACTCTTTATTTGATAAACCAGGACTCATTTTTTCTCCTCATTTGGTAAATAAATTATATCCTTGCCCCGGGAAGCGTCAGAAGCTTCTCTATATTTATATCAACTGCTGGATGCGTCCGGCGATATCTCTCAAATCCAGGACCTCATCCGCCAGTCCCGCTTCTATGATGCATCTGGGCATGCCGTATACCACGCAGGAGCTTTCGCTCTGGGCGATACACAGGCAATTGCACCTTTCCTTCAGCTCCTGTACTCCACGGGTACCATCATTTCCCATGCCTGTAAGCACCACCGCCAGGACATTTCTCCCTTCATAGGCCTTTGCAACGGAACTGAAAAGAACATCCGCCGCGGGCCGCACTCCATTGACATAGGGACTGCTGCTCAATTTCACGGTTTTATCCACGCCCGAAGGCTGAACTTCCATATGCAATCCTCCGGGAGCGATGATTGCCTGCCCATTTCTGACCGGATCCCCCTCTTTTCCCTCGATAACTTTCAACGGGTATTTTCTGTCCAGGGAGTCCGCCAGTATCCTGGTGAACTCCGGGGGCATATGCTGCACAATCAGGGCCGGCTTCCGGAAGCCGGGAAGGAACCCTGCGAACAGGTTTTCAAGCGCCGCCGGCCCCCCCGTGGAAGACGCGATTACAACCACATCCGCCGTGAATCTGGCAGCTCTGGCTGCGTCCTTTATGATTTTATTTTCCGTATTGGCCGGAGCCGGCGGCTTTGCCACCGGCTTCTCGGGGTGAACCACCCGTGGTTGGGTATTGTACTTCGTTATTTTTATCTGTGCAAACAGCACCTTCAGCTGTCCGCTGATCTTATCCATACTCTTTTCATAACTGGCTTCGGAAGGTTTGATGATGAAGTCCAGGGCGCCAAGCTTGAGCGCTTCCAGCGTTACCTGCGCATTATCCGTGGACAGGCTGCTTATCATGATCGCATCCACCGACGGATGCTTCTTTTTTATTGCCTTCAGAGTCTCGATGCCGTCCATCTCAGGCATAAACAAATCCAGAAGCGCCACGTCGATCTGGCCCTGTTCCAGCCATTCCATAGCGATGGCTCCATTTGATGCAGACCGTTCCACCACTGCCAGGCCGGTTTCCTCCACTGCCCGGGCAAGGATTTTCCTGTATATTACCGTATCATCCGCAATTAGTACTCTTAATTTATCCAATGCTGCACCAGCCTCGCCTTTTTTTCTCAAAGCTCCAATTGATCTGCCTTATACCTTGAATTGTTTTACAAGCGCTTCCAGCCTTTTCGCTATATCCGAAAGATCTTTTGCCGAATTGCTGGTTTCCACGGCGCCCGTGGAAGTATCGTTGGACGCCACGCTGATCTCCTGGATGTTGTGGGCAATCTCATTGGACCCCTTGGACACCTCGGTGGAAGTCAGTGCTACCTCATGCAGCTTTGCAGAGGACTTCTCGGTGTTCTTCGCAACCTCGTTGGAGGCGGTTGACAGCTCTGCCGCAGAACGGGCAATCTCTCTTACCCCCTTGGAGGATTCGCTGATGCTTCTCGATGCATCCTGCGAGTTGCCTGCGATATCCCCGATTTCTCTGGAGATCACATTCACCTTTTCGGCAGCACGGACAATGGCACTGGAAATTTCGCCGGTGGTAGCCGACTGTTCCGTCACTGCCGCTGCAATGGTATTGGTAATGGATATCATTTCCTTTATGACCTCGGTAATTGTCTCTACCGCCCTTACGGCTCCCGACATGTTGCCCTGCATGGTCTCTATCTGCTGGCCTATCTCTTCCGTTGCATCCGCCGTCTGTTTGGCAAGCTCCTTGACCTCATTTGCCACAACCGCAAAGCCCTTTCCGGCTTCTCCGGCTCCTGCAGCTTCAATCGCCGCATTCAGGGCAAGCATGTTGGTCTGGTCCGCAATGTCGTTGATGACGTTTATAATTTTACCGATCTGTTTTGAAGACTGGTTGAGCCTTTCGATGATCTCATTGGTATCCTTCGCTTTTCCATCTGCGTCAGCGGTGATGCTGATGGAGCGCTCACAATTCTTGTTGATTTCGTTGAGGGATATGTTTATTTCCTTCACCGCAGTCGCAACGCTGTTAACGGAAGAGGACACTTCCCTGGCCGAATCCGATGCATTGGTTATGCTTCCGGATATCTGGACCACCAGGTCGGCCGCCTGGGCCACCCCCACCGAGGTCTCTTCCGATGCCGATGCTAGATTCCTTATGGTGCCCGACATCTCTTCGACTGCTGAGGCGATGATATTCATGTTGCCGCTGGTATCGGACATGGCTGCCGCAGTCTGCTGCATGCTTGCAGATATTTCCTCCACCGTGGCGCTTACCACGCTGGTTTTTGCACTGGTCTCCTCACTGGTGGCCGCCATGGTTTCAGCGACACCTAAAAGGCCATCGGAGGATTTGTTCAAACCCACGGCACTGTCGTAAATATGGCTGATCATGTCCCGTATCTTGCCGATGAAGACATTGAAAGATTCCGTCAATTGCCCGATTTCGTCTCTGGAGTCCACTTTTCCCTTTACCGTAAGGTCACCGTTTTCGGCCACCGCCATAAGCTCCTTAAGCCTGACAATGGGGTCCGACAGCTTTCTGGAGAAAAGGATGCCCGCAATGATGATAAGTACGATGGATATGAAGCTTATGATCAGCATGAGCACTCCGAGGCTGTTACTGGAGCTGAAAGCCTCTTTGGAATCAATTTCGGTGATCATCCCCGCATAAATATCCCCTAACTGTACCACATGGTATTTACCTACAACCATTTGGCCTCTATAGTCCTTATACTCCTTTACAGCCTTAAATTTGACATCCTTGGAACCTATGGCAGGCGCAAGTTCTTTCATGGCCACCGTGTCGATTTTGTCTTTGAATGCTTCCAGGTCGGAATATTTGGGTTTGCTCATCAGCAAGCCGTCGCTTCCCACCAGGTACGCATCGGTGGTTTCTCCGATGATATCCATTCCTTCAATGATATGGGCCGTTACGTCTGAAGTTTTAAGTACAATGGAGAACACGCCAATAATTTCTCCGCTCTCCCCATTTGAAAAAACAGGTGCCGCGAAAGCCGTGATGTTGTCTTTTACAATGTCCGAAAAGAAGAAGCTCGAATTGTTCACATTTCCGCCGATGGCCGCCTTAAAATAATCCCTGCCGCTCAGGTCGGTACCTATGATGGTTTTATCCGTGGAATAAATAATTTTGCCATTCCTGTCAAACAAATTCACCAGTTGGCTGTTGTACATGACATTTATTTTCTTGAAATATTTTTCGAGCATTGCCTCCCTTGCCTGCCACTCCGGTGCATTGATGTTCCCGCCCGCCCCTCTTAAAATGTTCAGGGATTCATAAATATCGGTGGTGGACGCAAGAACCTGGCAATCGGATTTGCGGCCTTCAAACAACGTTCTCAGGTCTATGATCTTCTGTTCCTCAAAGAGGTCCAGCTTTTTGTCGCTCTCACTCCGCAGTGCTCCGCTGGCCACAACAAACGAAAATATGCTGATGGTTATGAAGGGAACAAGGCTTGCGACAAGCAAAGCCGCTATAATTTTTTGGTTCAGCTTCAGGTTTTTCAACATTGTACTTCCTCCTCAGATAATTTAACTCATAAATAAATTCAAAGCGCCCTCTATCTTGCAAAAACCTTTTTGGGATCGATAATTATAATCAACTCTCCTTTAAGCTTTCCGACACAATGGATATACTCGCTTTCCACGCCTCCCACATTGGCCGGCGCAGGCTCACAAAGCTCTTCATGAATGTCCGCCACATCCCCTGCGGCATCAATCAGGAAACCCACCTGGTTTTCATCCCCCAAAAAGGGCTTCAATATGATGCATGCAGAGCTTTGCTTCCATTCTCCGGTCCCGAATCCGATCATCTTTCCCAGGTCGAAAAGCGTCACCACCTGCCCCCGCATGTTGAACAACCCCGCCACATACTCCGGAGCGCCCGGTACCGAAGTAAACTCCACATTGCGGTTGATTTCTTTAACCAGCGTTATGTCAATACCAAACAACGCGTCCCGAAGGTAAAATGTCAGCACCTTTCCAGTCATATGGCTTTCCTCCTACCCTCGATGGCCAGCTCAATCTTGTCCAGCAATTGAGTCCTGTCCAGTTTAAACTCGTAAAAGTCAAAGCCTGCCGCCAGGCCCTCTCTTTTCTGCAAGTCTCCTGTCATCGAAGTCACGGCAATGACGGGTACATTGCAAAGCTGCTTGTCGGCCCGTATATTCCTTACCAGCTCCAGCCCATCCATGACAGGCATATTTATATCGCTTATGACAATATCAACGGAATTTTCGCGCAGCAGCTCCAGGGCTTCCTGCCCGTTCTTTGCAAGCAGCACCTTATAGCCCGCCCCTTCCAGATAGCTTACCTCCATGCGCTGGAAAAAGGGAGTGTCTTCTGCCACAAGGGCAACCTTCCTGTCGGTAATTTTTTTCCCGATGGAGGCGGCATAGTGCTCCGGATCTGCCAGTTCAAAAAGTTCATATATATTTATCAGAAGTGCTATCCTGTTGTTCAGAAGCGTAGAGCCCAGCAGGCCTTTTGCTTTTATATCCTCCTGGTTGAGCTTTACGCTGGTTTGCACGGTATCGTGTATCTTCTGTATCAGTATTCCGATGGGATGCTTAACCAGTTTGGGAATGATCACATAGAGCTTGTCCGCATCCGTCCTGTTGCCTCCCACGGGTAGAAAAGCCTCCGGCCTTATGACCCGCAGGGAGCTACCCCTGAATTTGATATATTCTTTTTCCCCGATTGCTTCGATATCGGAAGCCTTTATTTCTTCAACCCTGGAGACCATTGAAAGATCCAGTGCAAAGGTTTCAGGCCCGGAGCATTTGAATATGAGCAGATTTTGCTGCTCTCTGAGGCTTTCATCCGCCTCGGACAGTTCTCTTTCCGTTTTGCCGTCGTTTGCTTCGACAAACTTCAGATTCGCCTTTACGATGATTCCCTCGGGATCCAGAATCATTGCCGCCTTGCCGTCGCCCATGATGGTAACTCCCGAATAGCTTCTGCAGTCCTTTAAAAATACCGGCAGCGGTTTGACCAGGGTTTCCTCACTGCCGTGGATTGCATCGACGGCAATTCCAAATTTCCTGGAACCTATTTTCAGCACAAGGATACGGATGATGTTTATGAGGTTTCTCCGCCTGTTGTCAAAGCCGTCCCGGGTTTCAGCCTCTTCCTCATAGGCCTTCCTCCGCTGGTCGAACAGCGTCTTGCGCTTCTCTTCCTTTCTCTCGCCCGTCTCCGGGTCCACATAGGTCCTTTTCAAGCCAAGGACATCGGCCAGATGTACGATGGGCAAAAGCCGTCCCCGCAGCCTCAGAACCTCGGAATTGTGTATGTACTCAATTTTTCTTGCCGCATCGCCGGGCTTTATTCTCACAATTTCCTGGAGATTTACCTGGGGGAGGGCAAATTTCTGCTTTTCGACTTCTACAATAAGAGAGGGAATAATGGCCAGCGTCAGCGGGAGCAGCAGCCTGAAGGTAGTGCCCTGCCCCACCTTTGTAAATATTTCGATGGAGCCGCCCAGCTTCTCTATGTTTGTCCTGACCACATCCATGCCCACGCCGCGGCCGGACACGTCGGTTATCTTTTCCGCCGTGGAAAATCCAGGCTTGAAAAGCAGCAAAAGTGCTTCCTGCTCTCCCATTGCCGCAGCATCGGCTTTTGTTATGAGCTCCTTCTCAAGGGCCTTTTTCTTTATGATCTCCGAATCTATTCCCGCTCCGTCATCCACGACGTCGATATTGACATATCCGCCTTCATGATAGGCTTTAAGCGTTATGCTTCCTGTCTTTGCTTTTCCCAGCCGTTCTCTTGCCGCGGGCGCCTCCAGCCCATGATCCGCCGCATTCCTCACCAGGTGGGTCAAAGGGTCTGCCAGGGCCTCAATAATGGATTTGTCAAGTTCAACCTCCGCCCCTTCAATCCGCAAGTCGATTTCCTTGCTCAGCTTCTTGGAAAGGTCCCTGATAATTCTGGGAAACTTGTTGAAAACATTGGAGACAGGCTGCATCCTCGTCTGCATGACTTTTTCCTGCAGTTCTGTGGTGATGCGGTCTATATTTTGCAGGATGGGATCAATCCCCGGTATATCCTTCCTGTGCTTCTCCATGCTGCGCAGCAGTTGGTTTCTTCCCAGTACCATCTCACTGGCAAGGTTCAGAAGATTGTTGAGGAGTGAAACATGTACCCTGATGCTGTCTTCAACAGTCACCGCCTGGGCTTTCTTCTCCACTGCCTCCTTTTCCTGGGGCTCCTTCTCCGGCTCCGCCTTAACGGGCTTTGGAATCTCAATGTCCAGCGGCACCTCACAGTCGCAGGCATCGGAAACCAGCTTTTTGTACTCCTCCGCCTTCATGCCCGGATCAAGCTCCTGTATCCTGTCTTCGGGAATTTCCAGGGCCATGGAGAGCAGGGCTTTCTCCAGCACCGTAGTAAAAATGAAGGCATGGCAAATATCGGAGTCAAGCACCTCTTCCAGGGTACCCACTCTGCTCACATCCGTGGTAGATTCAATAATGGTGCCGATGGATTGAATCTTTTTGAAAAATCCGATGGGACTTATATCTTTCGCTCCGAGATCCTGATTCAGATCAATTCTCACTTTATAAAGCTTATGCCCGTGCCTGATGCCTTCTTCAATCAATTCCTGCTCCGTGGTGTCGTTTACTGCCTGGACCTGCGGTGTCACGGCTCCGTCTTTTTCCGGACCGTTCCCGGAATTGGCGCTGCTTTTTTTTTCGCCGGCCAGCACTCCCGACAATTTGCTTACATACCCCGATATATCACTGTCTTCACTGTTGCCTACATCGCCCACCATGTTTTTCAAAAGATCGTTGGAGGCAAGGAGAAGGTCGATCATTTCTTTGTTTACCGTCAACCTGCTGTTTCTCAGTTCACCGAATATATTTTCCATGGAATGGGAAAGCTCAACAATTTTTTTCAGTCCGAAAAAACCTGCCGTCCCTTTTACACTATGTATGGCACGGAAAATATTATTGATCAGGTCCAGGTCTATTGAGGCTTCATCAAGTTTTAAAAGCCCTGCTTCCACATTTTCAATGTGCGCAGAGGCCTCCTCGACAAACTCCTGTATAAACTCTTCATTTTGCAGCATTAAGTGCTCCACCCCCATATGGCTTTAATGAGCCGGTTCCATTAAGCGCACGGAATTCTCCGGTCAATCTTCAATAACAAAAATTTCATCCAGCCTCATTATCTTGAAAAGCTGGCGGATGTCCGTGTTCATACCGGTAATTTTGAACGTTTTCCCCTTCACGGCCGTACTTTTATATAGGCCCACAACGAAGGTTATTCCGATGGAGTCGATAATCTTTACATGATGAAGGTCCAGAATGACTTCATTTACCTTATTATGCGTTTCCAGAAATTCTTTGGCGTTGTCCACCATCTCCTTCACCCTGCTGGAAACGATATCTGCCATAGGGCGTAAAACAATATTATTGCTTTCCACTACCAGTTCCATTGTTACTCCTCCTTATTCCAGAGCTTAATACAGTCAACTTTTGCCGTTATGGCATTTTTACAGGCACAAAGCTCAAATCCCATTTTTTTTATGATTTTCAAGCCCCTGTGCCGCGTATCCGCCAAATCGGCCGGATAATCTTCATCTCCGATACCGTCGAGAGTAAAACCTTCTCCTTCATCCGCCACCTTGATTTCTATAATGCTATCTGTCAGGCATACCTCACAGGTAATCTTCTTATCCGTATTAAACCGGTTCCCATGCTCAACGGCATTGTTCAGAAGCTCTCTGAGCGTGAGATTTATACTGAACAAAAACCTGCGGCCCCCCATTGCTGACTGTCTGTTTATAAATTCCAGAACTTTGTCTACTGCATAATCAATATCCTCGTAGCATGAGCCAATCACAATACTATATTTCGGCATTTTTCGACCCTTTCTGTAGGGAGGGAAATGTAAAAATAAAAATTTCCTTTTTATCCATTTACTTCGCGAACTCCATCGATAACTTCCCTGACTCATTTTTACCTTCAAACCCGGTTATCGATCTATAGCAACAAGTTTCTTGTGTGATAAATAAGGGAAAATGCAATTACAGGCCCGTCCGGAAATGCATGTCCTGATGCTGCGGCAGCTTTTAATCAACGCATTTATGCAAAAACGGCTCATTTTGTGCAGACATCACAACCATCATAGAAATTTTAGAATCCGCCTTATTAAATTCTTTCAAATGGATTACTGTCACAGACTCCTTTTGTCAATATCGGGAAAATCCTGCTTTTTTTTACAAAACAGTCTTAAGCATAATTCCCCGGATATTAAAATAATTGTTTTTATTGCGTTAAGCACACAAAAAAAACAATTATTTTTCCTGCCAAGTATATATATACCAAATGTTATGCACATTAAACAACAAAATTTAATTTTTTCCCGACTTCTCTTCATGATACTCGTCGTCGGTGTTGATGCTCCATGTATCATACGCCGTTTTACCGGTGAGGATGTTTTGAGACGCCAGAAGGCCCGTCATGATTGAATGGTCCATATTGTTATATTTGAAAAGCCCATATCTTCCTGCCAGTTGCAAATTGTCAAACCGTTTGCAATAGCTCTCGATTTTTGATATATCGTCTTTATAACCCATCATATAAACGGGATAGGCCTTCGGAACCCGTACAATGATGTAATCTTCTATATCCCCGGCTTTACAGATATTAATCTTTTCCACCTCCGATGCCGCCAGAGCAAAAAGCAGCTCATCCGGCATGTTCCAGAACTCGTCCCCCTCGTCGCAAAAGTATTCCAGCCCGAGAGAGGTCTTGTTTTCATCCGGAATCATGTCCCTGCTCCAGTTTTTGAAGTTCTGGATTCTTCCCAGCTTTACCTCCGGCGAGTGTATGTATATCCAGTTGTCCGGAAAAACCTGCTTTTTATTGATCACGATATCGATGGTTACTACGCTCCTGTACCGGAGCTTTTTTGCCGCCTCCAGCACTTCCCGGTCCGCCGGGGGGTTCATCGCCTGCACCAGTTCGGTTACGGGTATGCTGGATATAAAGTGGGTTCCTTCCTGGATTTCTGTCTTGCCGGTTCCGTTAACATATTCCACGTTCTTGATATGAAAATTTTCGTGGTTGACCCTTGTCACCCTGGATTTGAGCCTGACACTCCCGCCCATTTTTTCTATCTTGTTTTTCATCTCGGTGTACATCATACCGGGGCCGTAAACGGGATAGTCAAATTCGTCAATCAATGTCTTTATGTTGCTTTTCTTGGGCTTGAATACCGCATTGGCAATGGCGGTGGTCAGGGAGAGGCCTTTTATCCTCTGTGCCGCCCATTCCGCCTGGATTTGTTCGCAGGGCAGGCCCCAGAGCTTTTCCGTATAGGTTTTGAAAAAAATTGAGTACAGCCTTTTGCCGAACCGGTTGGATACCCACTGTTCAAAGGTTTCCTCAACTTTATAGGGAAAGGCCTTTGATCTGGCATAGCTGTACAGGATGACAGCCGTATCCTTTATTCCCACTCCCAGCAGGGCATTCATGGCAGTTAGGGGATAGTTGAAAAATTTGTTGTTGTAGTAGATTCTTGAAAGCCTGGGCGTTTTTCTGAAGCTGTCCCCCAGCACCTCCCTCCACAGGTTGTCAACCTCGTCAAATTTGGTAAAAAACCGGTGCCCTCCCAGATCAAAATAATAGCCCTTGTGCTCAACGGTTTTGCTTATGCCTCCAACCTGTTTGTCGGCCTCAAGCAGCACCGTATGTATATTTTCCTTCTGCAGGTTATGCCCTGCCGACAGGCCTGCGGGGCCTGCTCCCATGATAACTACTTCCTTCATAAACATTCCTCCTTAAGCAACGCGGAATACGATAAGCTTTCTCGCAAAAAAGTTCCAGAAAAGCACCACAAATACCGCAGTGCATTTGGCCGAAAGCTTTACAAGGTCATTTCCCAGGAAGCTTAAAAGCTTGAACAGCAATCCCAGGTCGATCAGTATGTACAAAATGACATTGCTTATTCCCAGCCCGATGGCGCCTATCACCGCAAACAGAGTAAAATCCCTGCCGAAATTGTGCCTGCTGTATCCGAATACCCACTGCCTGCTTAAAAAATAGTTGACCAGAAGCCCAAAAATAAAGGAGGTGCTGTTGGAAAGCAGATGGTTTATTCCCAGGGTACCGGCCAAAAGGTAAAATACGGCGATGTCCGCAACAGCGGCAATGCCCCCCACGACGGCATACTTTAAAAACTGTTCGATAAGCTCCGATCTTCCTTCAAAAATTCCTCTTAAAAATATTTTTTTCATAAATTACCTTCTGTATAGGGTTTTACTGCAACTTATGTAGTATGATTTTCATGGAACATTTTTATGTATTTTCTTTACAGCCTGCGTAAAATAGTCCAGCCCTACGGCAGCCATTACGGCTATAAAAGGCATCATCGGCACCCGGAAGCGGCTTTCCGCTCCCCACTCGCCGGATAATGCGGCCATGTAGCAAAAAAGCAGCAGTATGAACAAAAGACCCCGCTCCCTGCTCCATACGCTTTTCTGAAAGATCCCTGCCGTAAATGCAATGTACAGGAGTATTAAAATAAACCCGTAGCCTGTAATGACTGCTCTTTTTACCACTTCCGGCATTTCTTTGCCCCTCACCTTTTGAATGTGGCCAAGGATGGGCTCTGCACCCGGGGAGGTGAAAACCTGGAAGGAATATATAAGCTGGTATTCCGCCAGCAAAAGGGGATGTTCTTTCAGGGTCTTTGCTCCCAATTCCTTATAGAGTTTAACCCGGTTATTCTGGGTATTTTCCATCCCGCGCTCTTTAAGCAGCTCTGCAACCTTCCTGAATCTCCCGGAAAAGTCGATGGTATTATAGTCAGCATTCCCTTTGAGCCTTTCCTCTATCCATCCCGCCTTGTAAATATAGATGTTCATTTCCTGAACCGAGGCGAAGCCATTGTAACCCAGCCTTACATTCCTTATCACCCACGGGCTCACCACCAGCAAAAATGCCAGATTGAAAACAGCATAGTAGAGAAAGGCTTTTTTAATATTTTTCCTGAAGCAGTAAAGAAATACCACCACACTGCAAAGAGGAAAGTAGAGAAGAATGGGCCTTGTCATCACCGCCGCAGCCGTAAGCAGGCTCGACAACACCAGACTGCTCATCCTCCGGGTTTCCATAAAATTTACAAAGGCCGTAACCCCAAGGGTAAGTACCAGGGTAAAAAAGGTCTCTGTAAGAATCTCATTGGCCATGCTTGCCGAAACAATATCCAGGGCAAGAATCCCCGCTGCGGCCAGCGCCGACGGCCCTGATGCATATTTTAAAGCGATGCGGTACATAAGGGCACAGGTAAGAGCGCCTAAAATTATCTGCACCGCAATGACGGCAGCATTCGAGAATTCCGACATCCAGTAAATGCCTGCCACCAGAAGAGGATATCCGGGAGTGCGAAAGGTTCCTGGAAATGGAGGATATACGGCCTGTTCGCAGAGCACGCCGTAGTTTATGAGGTTTTTTGCCCCATTGATGTAATTGGCACAATCCGTGCTCCTTGAAAAGAAAGCGGGGTCATACCACAGATAAAAGCAAAAAAAAGCTGTGCGCACAAAAAGAGCGCACAAAAAGACAAGGATAAATCCTCTTGATAAAGTTTTGCCCCTGCGGGCATTATCCCCATATCGCATAATTACCTTACAGCGCAAATATTTTAATTCCCTTACTAGATATTATGCTCCTGCCGGGCAAAAAATATTGGTATCCGCCCGCCGGAATAAAAAAATGCCGTATTTGAAACCATAAAGATATGGGGGGATTTTATTAAACGGGAGGAAATTATGGACACGACAACATTCAACGTTCCGTCAATCTCTTGCAGTATATGCTCAAATAAGATACAGGAAGGGCTCAAAGCCGTGGATGGAATTCAAAATGTTTCCATAGATTTGAAAAGTCAGACGGTAAAAGTAGATTACGATTCCGGCAGGATCAATCCCCAGGAAATCCGGTACGGCATCGTCACCCAGGGCTATGAGGTGATTCAGTAACGTGACAGGGGGACGGTTCTTTGACACACTTCCGTATGTCAAAGAACCGTCCCCCTGTCACACAGCACCGGCCAGTTAGTTTCTGAGGCCTTTTACTGCTTTTATTATGGCTTCTTCCTGCTTTTTGATGTGTATTACAGCAGACTTCTGCGCCGCTTCGGTGTTTCTGTCCGCGATGGCGTCCAGAATGCTCATATGCTCTTTTATCAGTTCCCTGGGGCTCATATAATCTTTAAGATAGATTACCCTGAACCTCTGGACTCGTTCTCTAAGGTTGTGAACGATCTGTATAAGCTTTTCATTTCTGGAGGCTCGATAAATTAATTCATGGTACTCAACATCTTTTTTTATGCTGCCCTGAAGGTTGTCTTTTTCAAGATAGACGGCAAACTGGGTCTGTATCTGCTTCAAGCTCTTTATCTCTTCATCGGTTATTCTTTCCGCTGCCAGTCCCGTAGCCAGTCCGTCCAGCGATGCCCTCACTTCCAGTACATCCATAATATCCTTCACCGACAGCTCCGCAACATGGGCTCCTTTTCTCGGGAGCATGCTGACCAGGCCCTCAAGCTCAAGCATCCGGATGGCTTCCCTTACGGGAGTCCTGCTCACACCCATCTTTTCAGCCAATTGGACTTCCATCAGCCGTTCCCCCGGCTTCAGCTCTCCAGAGATGATTGCTTCCCTCAATGTATTAAAAATTACTTCCCTTAAAGGTTTATAATCATTAAGATTTATTTTCGATAATTTTCCTGCCACCGTCATCTCTCCTCACAAATAGTTTTTGTCAAAAACACATCCCACTGACCGCCGCTTAAGGTCTCGAACGCCTTAGCCGCAGAGGCCCTGTCGGAAAAAATGCCAAAGACCGTCGGCCCGCTTCCGCTCATCATGCTTCCAAGGGCTCCGTACTCAAGCAGCCTGTCCTTTATATCGCTAATAACAGTATATTTCTTAATTGTAACATTTTCCAATACATTTACCATATTTTTTGCAAGAACCTTCAAATTTTTCTGTTTTACCGCATCAATCAGCTTGTCCGTATCCGGCCTTTGTACTATTTTATCAATCACAAGATTTTTATATACCCATGCCGTAGGTACGCTTATACGGGGCTTCACCAATACAATGTCCACGCCCGGCAAGGGAGATATCTTCGACAGCGCTTCGCCTATGCCTTCCGCCAGCATCGTACCTCCACGGATACAGTAAGGCACGTCGGCCCCGATGCTTTTCCCCCTGCGCGCCAGCTCTTCTTCAGACAGGCCCAGTCCAAACATGGCGTTGATACCTTTCAGAACAGCCGCCGCATCGGAGCTTCCCCCTGCCAGTCCCGCCGCTACGGGAATCTTTTTGTCTATGCTTATCCGGATGCCTTCTTTTATACCAAACTCTTTTATCAGTAAGTCCGCAGCCTTATATGCGATATTTCCCGGTCCTGAAGGTATCCACGGACTGTTGGAAGCGATTTCAATGCCGTCTTCCATTCTCTCCAGCAAGACCCTGTCGTGGAGTTCCACCGTCTGCATGATCATCCTGAGTTCATGGTATCCGTCGGGCCTTTTCTTCAGTACATCAAGGGAAAGATTGATTTTTGCCCTTGCATTAAGTTCAATCCGGTTCATAAAGCTCCCATCTTCAAATACTACTTCGGTTTACAGCTATTTTCAGTGTATCGCATATATTATATACAAAATACATTGCCTTTTCAATAAAAAGTGCTTGAAATCCCAATTTCAAGCACTTAATTTTACAGCAGTCTTCAATTTAAATACATTCCATATTTTACTATGGTTTTCCGGTATTTCAAAGCCTCCGCGGTATGATGACCTGTTGCCCTACAACCAGAGTTTCCCTGTCCACCAGACCGTTGACCCGCTTTATATCCTCCACCGTCGTATAATATCGCTTCGCCACCTTCCAGAGGGTATCCCCGGGCTGTGAGAAATAAATCGTAATGCTTGGCTGCGAAGCCAGCCTTTTCTCATCGGCAGGCGTATCCTCCGCCTTAACGATCAAAGGGATCATCGACTGGTTTATAAGCTTTAAGTTCACCCCGATAACCAGTCTTATTTCAACTTCATTTGCCGATACCATACTGTAATTGCAGTGGTCGATATATAAACTTATTTCGCAAAGCATTTCGGGTTTGACACCTTTTGCATCAATGTACTGCTTAAAGGGTATTTCCTGCTGGTGGCAGCAAACAGGCTGCTCGGAGCTGCCCGCGAGATAGAGTACATTGTTGTTGACGGCCCCTTCAACAACCACCTTATCCTCTGCTATCCTGTATTCTGACAGGCTGGGTTTGCAGAGGACATTGAAAACCTCAGAGATGTCCGGGCTTCCTTCATTGATGGCAATGGTATCCTTTAAGATGATCTGGCTTCTGCTTTCTGTGACGGGCTCCTCCATTCTGAAAGCTTCTTTGTCCAAAATCAGATTAATGCGGGGGGAATAGGCGTCATCGATAACTTCTATATTCTTTTTTTCATAGCCCTCCACCGAAATGGCAAGGTTAATTTCGCTGTTCACCACCCGCAGCTCACCGTCACTGTCCTCCGCCACTTCAAAGCTGGAATTTACCACACGGTAGTCAATATCGCAGGAAGCACTCTCATGGGCGCCATAAAGGTCCACAAACTGCGTAAAGGGAATCTCATGCTCCATGGTCTGAATGCTTCTTGTTTCATCATCTGCAATGTAAAGAGTGGCTACGTTCAATTCCCCTTTAACAACAACCTTGTTTTCTGTGACCTTGTAATCTTTCCCGCTTATTTTTATGTCATTTCTTAAAATTTCTACGACGGAAGGCTTACCCGTGGGAATTTCAAGGGCTTCCGCAATCGTATAGTCCGTGTCGTTGGCTCCTATGTAGCAGTTGATGTTGGCATTGTTCCTCAGGATCTGTACGTCTTCAATCCCACTGAGGTCGCTTACGATTTCCTGCTCCCCTTCGGAAGTAAGTTTATAGTCCGACTTTATTACGGCCTTTACATTTACCTTCCTGCCATTGAGTATATTATAATCGATGTGCTCAATATCGCAATTGGCTTTGCATTTGGAATTTTCACCGGCTTCTTCGATATCAAGCTCATGGGTGAAGTTTGCATTTGTGTTTATGCTTTTTACCGTCTGTTCAGGATCGTCAGAAACATAAAGAATCTTATAAACGGCAATCCCGTATATGACCGCCTTATTTCCGGAAATTTCCGTATTTGTAACCACTGCATCTCCGTCAAAAAGTAATATCTGAGATATATCAGGCTTGGTATCCGGCACAATTATATCATTTTCAACAATTGTCTGCGCTGAATCTTTGGCTATTACCTGGTTAACCTTTATAGCCTCTCTAATAAGTTCCAGTGGCATATATTAATCCCCCTCTTGCTTTTCTGATACAAGTATCACTAAGTAATATATATTGACAAGGCTATTAAATTATTACTTTTTCACCGAAGTTGTCAACATTTTCATTTCCACCAGGAAACAGCTCTATGAGAATTACGCTCATTTACTTTTATTCTTGCTATCCCCTCCATGAAATGCCCTTCTTTAAGCAATTTATTTATCTCCTGGCCTAAATTAGCCTTTTGTATTTCCAAGCCTTCATGATACTTTATTCTTTGTCGTTGGTCCGATTTTGATAAAGCAGTACCAGTACGTTCAGCATTAACTATTTCTTTTGCTGCAAGAAAAGATCTATATCTTTCAAAGTCTGCAACATTATTAGCACCAGACTTAGGCGTTCCCTCGATAACATCGC
>JAFADI010000199.1 GCA_023424965.1 Bacillota bacterium | reverse complement strand
AGTAAACATCATCACAGGGAGGGAAAGCACCCGTATCGGCATAATATGCCAGCGCTGCCGCTTTAATAGCCTTCAGATCGGCAACTACGGCCGCTATCTTGGACTTCTCCACCGCCCTGAAAGCATTCGGAGCCACCACTGCGGCAAGAATTCCGATGATGGCGATGACCACCAACAGTTCCACCAGGGTAAAACCTTTGTTCTTTTTTCTCTTCACCCGTATTACCTCAACAAATTTCTTTTTGATTCACGTGAAAGAATTTCACTGCCAATTATTTAGAAATCAGTATCTGTACTGTAGTAGCCGCTGACGTAGCCACTACTTCCGAGCCACCCAGGTCTGATGAGAGCTTACTTATAGCTGTGGAAGGCACCTCTGTAAGTACAAGGTATTTTGCCGAGGTACTGCTGAAAGCACTTCCTGATGTAACCTGATACGTGCCTCCCCAGGGATTCCTTGAAGGCCAACGTTCTATGTAGGGACCATTCCAGGCAGAATTGGACGCAACATTTGAAACAAAGCCCGGATCTGCAGCAGAAGCAGACGTTGCCCAGGTGCCCACATCGGAATAATAGGTCAGTGCAGCTGTTTTAATGGCCTTGTAATCGGACTCTGCCGCAGACACTTTACTCTTTTCTATTGCCTTGAAAGCATTAGGTGCAACAACTGCTGCCAGAATGCCGATAATGGCGATAACCACCAACAATTCCACCAGGGTAAATCCCCTGCGGTTATTTTTGAATTTCAAAAATGCATTTAACATAATTAACCCCTCCAAAACACAAATAGTCTATTTGATTTTACTGATCGGATATTACAAGGTAGCAGGTTGTACCACTGGCTGCAAACCTCACAACGCCGGTAGATGAGCTTGTTGTATCACTACCTCCATCCAGGTCTGCCTCCAGTTTTTTTATAGCCTCATTGTTTACATTGTCCAATTGTATGTATTTTGTCGTGGAAGACAATCCAACTCCTGTGGGTGGTGACGCCAGAATATGATATACATATGAGCCACCCCATGGATTTTTCGAAGGCCAGCGTTCAATATATGGCCCATTCCATGAGCTATTTACTGTAGAAGTTACTTGTTTTGCACCCGTTCCAGTAGTAGGTAAGGTTACAAATCCGACGCTATCAGCCGTATCTACAGGCCATGCCCCTGTATCTGAATAGTATGTCAACGCTGCTGTCTTTATTGCTCTGTAGTCCGACTCTGCTGCGGATACCTTGCTCTTTTCGATGGCTTTAAAGGCATTGGGCGCCACCACCGCTGCCAGAATACCGATGATAGCGATAACTACCAGCAGTTCCACCAGCGTGAACCCGTTCTTTCTCTTCCTGTTTTTAAACATTTTAATTCCCCCCGTTTTTTTGTACTACTTTTGTTTATGTGATAAATGATATATATAAGACTATAGTCCTATCATTGATAGGACTAATTTACCATCGAATACACCTATTGTATATTATCGGACATGAATTGGCAATACTTTAAACCAAAGTTTTACAAGTTTTTTACAGTACTTATTTACAAACCTAGGACTTTTGTACTATTTCGCGTTGAAAGGATTGTCCGTCCCTGCTCTCCAGCCTTGAATGCCTTCGATGGCCAGCTTTGCTTCAGGGGTGGGAAGGGAATAGATTTCAAAATCCATCTCGGCAGTTATGGACGCGCCGATTGGCGCTGCGAGCTGCTCCTGCAATTTGAGCTGGTTCAGAAGATCCTGAGGTGTTGTGGGTTTTGCCGGTGTCTTTTGCACGGCAGGCTGCGGAGCCTGCCCGCCTTCTTTTTCCTTTGTGGCCGACAGGCTCAAGCCCTTCAGTCTGGTATGGTTGTCGTTATTTTCCAGGTATTCCATGACCTTTTTGATGCTTCTATATTCTCCTTTGAGTGACAAATGAATGGGCAAAACCACATAATTCTTGTTTTCCGCTACCGTCCCCGGTGTAAATTCGTTAAGCACAGCCCCTTCTCTTTTAAGCTGCGTAAAGAACTTTACCATAAACAGCCCATCTTCCATATCAAATCTGAGCTTTTTGGCAAAGGACAGCCTTTCCTCTTCAAGCTGCTTCAGCTTCTCCTCCGCTTCTGCCACCTTTTTTTCATTCTGGCGTATTTGCAGGGCCTCCACCCGCATGTCCCGGATGCTGTTTTGTGTGTCCCAGTAGGTATTGAAGACGGGAACAAGCAGATAATAGCCATAGAGGACAAGAGCTCCTATAATTCCCAGCCAGGTCAGCATAACTTTTTCACGTTTTTGAAGATGATTGGGACTAAAGTCCTTCAAGCTATTTCCCCTCCTTCTTTTTAAGAAGTACCTGCAGTTCGAAGCTGTAGCTTCCTTCCGTTTCATTCCTCTTTATGCCCGACAGCGTGACCTTCTCAATATAGGATAGGCCTTTTAATTTGTTGATGAACATTCCAACCTGTTCGGCTTCCCTGGCCCCGCCTTTAATATCCACAGGCAGGTTTTCTTCAGCCATCTCTGGAATCCCGGCATTTGCCTGTCCGGCCGCCGCGTTTGAACCGGTATTCCCCTGAGCTCCGGAATTTCCCGCGCTATTCTCGGCCAGACCGCCAGCGGCAGCCAATTCCTCCGCCGTTTTAGCCTTGACGTCGGCAATTGCCTGAGTAATATCATGCGCTTCGGTTTTCCCTTCCGCCCCCGCAGCCTTCTCCTTATTCCCGCTGCCGTAGCTCACGCTCTCAAACCACACGCCTTCAGGCACGTTTTTATCAATTTCCGTCAGGACCCTGCTCATAACCACGGTATTCTCCAGCAGCATACCGTACTGCTTGTTGTCTCCCTGCTTCAAAAGCACCTGATTTTCCAATTCTGCCAATTGAGTCTTTAACTCATCGTTGCTTTTAACCTTAACTGCCAATTCCGACATGACCGGGAAAGTTTCGTCGGTCTTTTGCCGCAGGTACCAAACAGGCGCAAGTAAAACACCTGCACACAACAGGAAAATAAAGACGGCAAGTATGGTCCTTTTTGTATTCCTTCGCTTATTTATTATTCTTTGGGGTAAAAAATTGATTTCCCTGTGAAGTATGTTTTTAGCGCTCAAGTTTTATTCCTTCCTCATCTTCCCGAAATGTAAATTTTGCCTGCCCTGGTCTCCTTCATTTTCTGTCTCTCAGCATCAGTCCGAAATTCTCGGCAAAAAGGTAACTGCTGTCCCGGATGCTTTTTCCTCTTCCCTTTATTTTCGCGGAAGAGAAGGGCTTAAAACCGCAGGCCACGGGAACATCGAAGTAATCCTTAAGCTTTTCAGCCAGCCCGTCCACTCCTGCAAGTTCCCCCAGAATCAGAATGTTGTCGATGGAATTGCCAAAATTCCTGGAAGCGAAAAAGTCCAGATAACCTCTTAATTCATTGAACAGCGTAGAGTAGTCATTTCCCCCCTGATTGTCGTACTTGAAGGGTATGTCGGTGTAAATGAAAAGGTTGTGGTCCTTGAAAATGGCCATGCTCGTCCCATCCGTTCCGCTCTGGACCAGCATGGCATTTTTGTAGCCTGTCTGTTTGAAGAGACGGAAAAGTATATTGGGCAGCACATCGATATAGTCCAGCTTTAATCCGGCACTTTCCGTAATTGCCACAAGCTGTTCTATCTGGGAGTGCAATACGGCAACCAGCAGGACATCGTAGTATTTCTGGCCGTTTTCTTCGGTTTCTGCCAGCAGCTTGTACTGAAAAGCATAGTCCTCAATGCTCACCGTCAGGTAGTCTCCCGCTTCCATCTTCAACATCTTGTCCAGGTCAGCGGGAGTCATTTTAGGCACTTTTATGGAACGTACGATAATGCCCCTTTGTCCCAGGGCGATGGATGCATTTTTGCTCCTTAACTTTTTCGACTTCAGAAACTGCTTGAATTCCTTCCCAAACTTTTTCAGGAGTTCAGGCTTCCGGGCCGTTTCCGTAAAAAGCCCCGGCAAGGCCATCCGTCCGTATCCTTTTGCTTTAAAGGACAGGTTTTTCCCTGCAGGACTGCCGTCAACGATATGTAAATTCTCGCCATAACAGCTTATATAAAGCTTTTTCAATAGACTTTCACATCCTCATATGTTGTTGAAAACCGTAAGCATGGGCAGAGCCACGGAAACGATCAATACACCCGCAATGGCCCCTATGGTGATAAGCAGTACCGGCTCCGTCAGGTCCACCAGTCTGGCCAGGCTGGTTTCGGCCTCCTGTTCGTAAAAGCCGGCCATTTCCTGTATGATCTCCTGCAGATCACCGGTCTGCTCGCCTACCGCCGTCATCTGAATCATGACCTTGTCAAAATAATTGCTTTTATCTAAATTTTCCGCCATTCCTTCCCCTCTTTTGAGGCCGTCGATGGCTGAATTGATTGCTTTCTCCGCCAGAGAGTTGTTAACGTTCTTCTTGATGAACTCAAGTCCCTGAATCATCGGGTAACCACTGGATACAAACAGGAACAGGGTCCGGGCAAACCGCATGGTAACAAAGCTTCTCAACGTATTTCCCACAACCGGTATTTTTGAAAATACCAGGTCCTTATAGTACTTTCCCTTTTCGGTCCTGAGCAAAAGCTTTATCCCTGTATAGGCCGATATCCCAACAATGAGCAGCAGGATATAATGGTTTTTGACAATGTCGGAGATTCCGATGATGACCCTCGTCAGCATGGGAAGCTGCCCGCCGCTGGCAGTGATGATATCGATCATTTTAGGGAGTACAAAGCTTATGAAAAAAATTACCATTGCAACGGCCATGATTGAAATAATGATGGGGTATACGGCCGCGGATTTTATTTTCTGCCTGTAATAATACTCCTTGGCATAAAAGGCCGCCATGTTTTTGAGGATCACATCCAGGGTTCCCGTGGCTTCTCCAGTTGCCACCATCCCCGCAAGCAGTTCCGGGAAGCGGGAACCTTTTTCCTGCATCGCATCGGAAATGGTCCTTCCTGTCTGGACACTCTGAAATATCCTGGTTATTTCGGCTCTCATTACCTTGTCGCGGTTTTGCTTCGCCAGCGCTTCAAAACCGGTCAGGGTATTTACTCCCGAGGATATGATTACCGAGAGTTGACGGCAAAAATGGCTCAACTCCCGCAAATTCAGCTTTTTATTCCTGCTTTTGAAAAGAGAGGAATTCAGTAGATTGTCCGTGGGGTGAGAATCGCTTATTTCCACGGGTATCATACCCTCGTTCTTAATACTCAACCGCACCGATTCCCGGCTGTCCATGTTCAAAACACCGGCGACCGTCTCACCACTCTGCTTTACAGCCCTGTACCTGAACTCAGGCATGGCTTGTTCCCTCCCTTCCTTTTAAAATCATCTTCCGCCGATTGGATCAATATGAAAAGGTTACCCTCAGGTATTCATCCAGGGTAGTCGTCCCATCAAGAACCTTGCTTCTGGCATCCTGGGACAGCGTCACCATCCCCTGCTCCAGGGCTTTTTCCGTCAGGAGCTCCGTAGGCAGCCTCTCATCAATGGCCAGTCTCAATTCCTTTGTAACTTCAAATACTTCAAAAACGCCAACCCTGCCCTTATAGCCGGTCTTGCTGCAATAATCGCAGCCCTTGGCCCTGTAGAGGGTCAATTCCTCAATGTCCTGGCAACCCAGTATCCTTTTCTCCCTTTCGTCGGCCAGGTAGCCTGTCCTGCAATGAGTGCAAGCTTTTCTCACCAGCCGCTGGGCAACCACACCGATTAGCGAAGAGGACAACAGGAAAGGCTCGATCCCCATGTCCACAAGCCTGGCAACAGCGCCTGCCGAATTGTTGGTGTGCATGGTGCTCAGAACCATGTGTCCTGTCAATGCGGCTCTTACGGCAATCTCAGCCGTTTCTCCGTCCCTGATTTCGCCCAGCATGATTACGTCCGGGTCCTGGCGCAGAAAGGCCCGCAGCCCCGTCGCAAAGGTAAGTCCCGCTTTCACATTGATCTGTGTCTGGTTGACTCCCTCCACGTCATATTCCACCGGATCTTCGATGGTGACGATATTCTTGCTTTTGTCGTTCAACTCGGAAAGCATTGAATACAGGGTGGTGGTCTTACCGCTTCCCGTGGGACCGGTGACCAGTAAAATACCGTAAGGCTTTGAAATGAGGCGGTTGAACACCTGTACATTCTTTTGGTTGAGGCCCAGGTGCTCCTTGCCCAGCATAAAGCCCGTGCGGTCTAAAATACGCATGACAATTTTTTCCCCATGGTTGGTGGGCATGGTCGACACACGCAAATCGATATCCTTCATGTCAACCTTGACCATAATCCTTCCATCCTGGGGAAGACGCTTTTCAGAAATATTCAAGCCGCTCATGATCTTTATCCTGCTGACAACGGCATTGTGAGGCTTGGTGCTTGTCACGAGCATGTCCTGGAGTACGCCGTCGATTCTGATCCGCACCTTCATATTTTCGGTGCCGGGTTCGATGTGGATGTCACTTGCCCCACTCCGCACAGCCGTTTCCAGAACTGAGTTGACCATTCTTACGATAGGCGCGGAATTCACGTCAAGGAACTCAGAGTCAAGACCTTCGACGGATCCGGATTGGAATTGCACATAGTCATTCGCAGCCTTTGCCACCATATCGTGGCTAAAGACATAATCAATCACCGAATTGATGCCCTCCAGAGCTGCCAGAGCAGGCTTTACAGGCATTTGGGCAAGAAGGTTCACATCCTGCAGGGCAATCCTGTCCAGAGGATCCTGCATGGCTAAAATCAGGAAGCCGTTTGTAACCCTTACCGGGATAACACCGTGCCGCCTCGCCACATTCTCCGGAATCAGCTTTGCAATTTTAGGATCCACCATCGAAACGCTCAGGTCGACCGTTTCGATTCCCAGCTGCGTGCCGAGGATCTGGACCAATTGATTCCTGGAAATATAGCCTTCGTCAATTAAAACCTGCCCGAGTCTTTTTCCCAGGATTTTCTGCTTCGCCAGGGCCTCATTCAACTGACTGTCGCTGATTAACCCGGCCTGAAGCAAAATATCCCCTAATCGAACTTTAACATTCTCCACAAAAATCCCACCAAAAATACGTTTTGACTTTTATCTCTCTCTATGTACAGCCCTTATTCGTGCCTTGGATTTCTTTTTACCAGAACTGCAGCCTTGGTTATGGCAGCGATGACATCCACCTCAAACTGCTGCTTTAAAGCGTTTATCTTTGAATAAAGCTCGCCCTTTTCCGTCACGATGTAATGCGGAGGAAGATCGTTCAAAGCAATCGCCGCAATATCGAGGATACACTTGTCACAGGTACACACATTGATATCGTTCAATACCTCGTTCATCAGGTTAAATACGATCTCTTCCATATAGTTCTTTATTTGTGCCATAAAAATTTCCTCCCGGTTTTCAAAATTCATACCTGCCATTACCTATATCAAGCCGACAACCGGCCTATATACCACCTCAATATTTCCCAGCCCCACAGCATTACAACAAAAGTTGCCGTCACTATAAAGGGGCCGAAGGGAATCGCATCTTTCCTATTTCTCTTATTTGCCAGGATCAGAATGAGGCTGATCACTCCCCCCAAGACCACCGAGACCAGCAAAGCCAGAAGGGTCATTCTCCAACCCAGAAAAATACCGATGGGAGCAAATATTTTCACGTCTCCCATGCCCATTGCTTCATCCGTTTTATAGACAAGCATGCCAACCAGTGCAACTAAAAATAAAAAGCCCGAACCGGTCAGCATCCCCACCAGAGGATTCCACCATTTGGCGTCCCCGTATATCTCCAGAGGGTGGAAGGCATTATAGGCAGCGATGGCCACTCCTCCCGCCAGGGCGGTCAAAACCAGGCCATCGGGAATGATGTAATGGTCCAGGTCGATAAAAAACACCGCAATCAGTATGGACGTCATAAAGGCAAAGGCCAAAAAATCAACGGTAGGACCATACTTGAAATACAGAAGAACAAATGCAAGCCCTGTTATCAATTCCACCAGCGGGTACCTGAAGGACACCTCTTCTTTGCAGTAGCGGCATTTACCCCCAAGCAGCAGATAGCTCAACACCGGCACCAGGTCCACAGGCCTCAGCCGGTTTCCGCAGTTGGTGCAGTGGGAAGGCGGCATCACAATCGATTCTCCCTTGGGAATCCTGTAGATGCATACATTCAAGAAGGATCCGATGACCAGTCCTATGATTAATACAAGCAAATAGGAAACTGCAATATAAACCATACCTCATTCCTCATTTTTCAACATTATACTATACTCATGAAAAAGATGAAATAACAATTCATCTCATCTACTCTAGTTGCCCAGGACCCGGTTTATATTGTCCTGATCGGTTGCATAGGCCAGTGCATCCTCATAGCTGATGATGCCTCTCCTGTATAAACCGGCCAGACTGCTGTCCATGGTCTGCATGCCAAACCGCAGCCCTGTCTGTATCATGGAATTTATCTGGTGGGTCTTCGCCTCCCGGATCAGGTTCCTTATGGCCGAGGTAGCGGTCATTATTTCCACCACCGCGGCTCTGCCGGGCTTGTCCGTCCTACTCAGCAACTGCTGGGATATCACTCCCTGCAGCACCATGGAAAGCTGGATACGTATCTGCTGCTGCTGATAGGGCGGAAAAACGTCGATAATACGGTCGATTGTATTTGCGGCTCCCACCGTATGAAGGGTTGAAAGCACCAGATGGCCTGTCTCCGCGGCGGTGATGGCCGTGGCAATGGTTTCGATGTCCCTCATTTCACCCACGAGGATAACGTCGGGATCTTCTCTTAAAGCCCCCCTCAAAGCTGCTCCGTAGGACAATGAATCATGCCCTATTTCCCTCTGGTTGATGATGGACTTTTTGTGCTTATGCAGATACTCAATCGGATCTTCAAGGGTCAGTACGTGGCAGTCCCTTTCTTCATTTATCTGGTCGATCATGGCGGCAAGGGTGGTAGATTTTCCGCTGCCCGTGGGTCCCGTGACCAATACCAGCCCCTTTGTCTTCCTGGCCATTTCCTTTACGATTTCCGGTAACCCCAGCTCGTCCAAAGACGGGATGATCAGGTTGACCTGCCTGATTGCCAGGGAGGAAGTTCCCCTTTGCTTAAAGACATTTACCCTGAATCTTCCTATGCCCGCGTAAGAAAAGGACAAATCCAATTCTCCCTTTTTTCTGTACTCCTCGTACTGGTCCTCATTCAATAATTCATGGATGAAAGTTTCGGTATCCGCGGGTAATATTTTGTCTTCTCCGATTCTTACAAGCTTCCCGTTTTTTCTCATCACAGGAGGTATTCCGGTGGTAATATGTAAATCCGATGCCTTGTTTTCTACGGTATATTTCAATAATTCCGAAAAGTTCATTCTGTCCTCCAACAAACCGGCAGCATTATATTTATTAATTCGTCATATTTTTTATAAATCCTTTTTTAGAGAAGAAACTTATCGGATTGACATGGCAGTTTGCATATGGTCGCAAAAGCACGGGTACAATTCTTCCAGGAAGCCGTCCCCAAGCTTTATGCCCGTCCAGATTTCGTAAGCGTAGATCCCCTGGTAAAAAAGCATTCCAAGTCCGTTTATAATTTTGCAGCCCTGTCCTTCGGCCCTTGCAAGGAATTTGGTTTTCAGGGGATTGTAAACCGCATCATATACGATCTGTCCCTTTGAAAATGTGAACTCTTCTCCCAGGGGACAATTTTCCGTTTCCGGCCACATGCCCACGGAAGTCGTATTGATGACCATATCACAATCCGTAAAAACGGAAAGGGCCTTTTTATCCTCCAGGCTCAATGCCTCTGCGGCATTTCCGATGTTGTTGTTGATAATCCCGGCAATGTCATCCGCTTTTGCCAGCGTACGGTTAATTACATGGATTTTCTCTGCACCCTCGATGGCGATTTTTACGGCAATTCCCCTTGCGGCACCGCCTGCGCCTACGATTACCACCTTTTTCCCCCTAAAGCCCGTTCCCGACTCCCCTTTGAAAGACCTGGCAAAGCCTTCGGCATCGGTGTTGTAGCCGTACAATCTTCCGTCGATATTCTTCACCGTATTTACGGCCCCCATCAAAAGGGCTTCCTTGGAATTCTCGTCCAGGTACTTGATAACATCCTTTTTAAAGGGTATGGTCACATTAAAGCCCAATATCCCAAGGGCTTTCAAGCCTTTCACCGCATTTTCCAGGCTGTCTTTTTCAACCTTGAATGGAACATAGGCCGTTTCAATTCCCAGGTAGCGGCTGATCGTGTTGTGCAGGTAGGGAGAAATGGAATGTTCTACAGGATTGCCGATAATTCCCAGGATTTTTGTGCTGCCCGATATGCTGCTATTTATTTCCATAGGACCCCCTCAACGGATATACTTTTTACTGGCACTCTGCCTTTTCCATCTTGTCCTTATTGAACTTCTGATTTTGTGATCCCTCTTATATTTTTGCAGAACGAATTTTTCCGCTACCCGTTTGAATCTAATAAAGAAAAGCTCTCTTTTGTCGATGGGCATGACAAGAATTGTGTATAGGTCAAGTTTATTTCCGCCATAGATGTCGGTGAATATTTGATCTCCCACAACAGCTGCCTCGGAAGGGTCAAGGTCCATCAGTTTTAGCGCCTTGATAAAAGCCTTGGTTCCGGGTTTTGAAGCCCTGTGGATTGCGTGGACCTGCAGCCTTTCATTGAATTTTATCACTCTCGTATTGGAAGCGTTGGACACAATGCAAACTTTAAAGCCTCCGGCCTTTAAACCTTCAATCCAAGCTACGGCGCTGTCGTCGGCTTCCTTTCCATGGGGCACCAGCGTATTGTCGATATCCAGCAAAAACCCCTTGATTCCTTTTTCCCTGGCCATCTCCAGGTCGATATCCTGGACCTTGTCCAAAACCAGGTCGGGATAAAACTTTTCAAACATGGAAAACCTCCGCTCAAGCAGTATTATAGGCTTGCTCTCCTGCTCACTATGATAGCAAACCCCACTTTATCTGACAAGACTGTATTTTATCCGTATTTTGTCAGTCCGGCAAAGAGCATTTTCCATGGAGAAAAGCTTCACTCGACTAGGTGCTTTAAAACCGTGGAGGAAATTTCATTCTTTTCCGTGTCGCTGAGGCCCTTGCAGGAATCCCCGTCAAACTTCACGGTTTTCCCGTCAATACCGTAGTCCACCTCTGCCCTGCCTATGATACAGATGCCCCCGCCTTTCAGGTAGGAAAAATCAAACCTGCATTCCCTGCCTTTAATCAAATGTGTCACATGATAATATAATTGCATACCCCATCACCAACTATACTTTTTATATATTTATACAAGCCTCCTTCCAAATTTATTACAGTTTGACCGCTATAATTATTGTAATTACATAAAATAATCAATAAAATGAAGATGCAATAAATTGTTTTCCATGGAGGAACCGTAATACGTTAAACAGGAGGTGGCAGTTTGCAGTTTAAAGGGAAAACAGTCATCGTCACCGGCGGCGGCCAGGGAATCGGCCGGGGCATCTCCAGGGCTTTTGCCTCGGAGGGCGCAAAAGTTGTCATTGCCGAATGTGACAGAGCGGCCGGTATGGAAAATCAGGAATACATCCTGTCACAAAAGGGAGAAGCTCTTTTTATCGAAACGGATGTTTCAGACGAGCAAAGCATAAAGAGGATGGTGTCGGAGACTGCCGGAAGGTTTGGAAATATTGATGTGCTCATTAACAATGCGGGCATATCAAATTTCGGGAATCTCTTCGAAAGCGGCAGTGAGCTCTGGGACAAGGTGATGGCAGTAAACCTCAGAGGCCCCTATCTCTGCTCCAAATACTGTGCCGAGGTAATGTCGTCCACGGGAGGCGGGAGTATTATAAATATCGCCTCAACCAGGGCTTTCATGTCGGAACCGGGTACGGAGGCATACTCAGCCTCAAAGGGAGGCATCATCGCCTTGACCCACTCTCTGGCCATATCCCTCGGAACCCACAAAATCAGGGTAAATTCCATAAGTCCCGGGTGGGTCGACGTTTCCAACTGGAAAAAATCAGGCAGCTCCGGGCAGGCGGCATTGAGTGAAACGGATCACGCCCAGCACCCGGCGGGAAGAGTAGGCACTCCCGAGGATATCGCAAATGCCTGCCTGTTCCTGTGTTCCCCCAATGCAGGCTTTATAACGGGAACGAACCTGACGGTGGACGGCGGAATGACCGTAAAGATGATCTATGTCGAGTAGGTAAGCGCAATGCTATTGATTTTTAAGGGAAAAAGTTGCATAATTGATTAAAGGGACTTAAATATATTACTTCCGGTTTTGTGCGGGGCCTGCGTGGCATCTACGCAGGGTGTAGCACAAATTTAACGGAAGTTATATTTTAATTGTCCCAGGTTTAAGCTTTATCCGGTCAGCGGTACATCCGGTATATATTTTTGAAAGGAGTCCCTACATATGTCATTGGAAATTAAAATACAGAAAACCTCTTCGCCCAAAGCAAAGCCCGATCAGAACAACCTGGGCTTCGGCAAATATTTTACCGACCACATGTTCATCATGGAATATGAAGACGGAAAAGGCTGGTATGATCCCAAAATTGTCCCTTATGGTCCCCTTTCGCTGGACCCTGCCACTTCAACCCTGCACTACGGGCAGGCCATCTTTGAGGGAATGAAGGCTTATAATACCGAGGACGGGCGTATCCTTCTTTTCAGGCCCTATAAGAATATGCAGAGAATCAATACCACCAACGAAAGAATGTGCATTCCCCCCATCGATGAAGAGTTCTGTGTGGAGGCCATAAAGGCCCTTGTTAAAATTGACAGGGACTGGATCCCCAGTGCGGAAGGAACTTCCCTGTACATAAGGCCCTTTATTATTGCCACGGATCCCGTCCTTGGCGTACACCCGGCCCACACCTATAAATTCATTGTCATCCTTTCACCGGTAGGCGCCTATTATCCTCAGGGGATCAATCCTGTAAACATTTATGTGGAAAGCAGCTACGTACGTGCCGTAAAAGGCGGCACCGGCTTTGCCAAGACCGCCGGCAACTATGCGGCCAGTCTCAAGGCCCAGGCCGAGGCTGCTGAAAAGGGCTACATACAGGTTCTGTGGCTGGATGGAGTAGAAAAGAAATATGTTGAGGAAGTGGGTTCCATGAACGTCTTCTTCAAAATCGACGGCGAAGTGGTCACTCCATCCCTTGAAGGCAGCATACTACCCGGAATCACCAGGAATTCCACCATTCAACTGCTGAAATCCTGGGGAATAAAGATCACTGAGCGTAAAATCGGAATACAGGAAATTTTTGACGCCCACGCTGCCGGTAAGCTGGAGGAAGCCTTCGGTACCGGTACCGCCGCGGTGATATCCCCCATCGGCGAGCTGTGCTGGAATGATGCCTGTGCAGTGATCAACGAGGGTAAAACAGGCCAGCTCTCAAAAAGGATTTACGACACCATCACCGGAATCCAGGGAGGCAAGCTGAAGGACGAATTCAACTGGACGGAAGAAGTAAAATAAAGCTATATCTCCGGTAATGCCCGGAACTTGGGAAAGTATCCATATAGATTTAGATGGATAAAACCGCGCAAATCTCTTTAAGGAAATTTACGCGGTTTCTTTTATGCTCAAATACTTATGCCAACTCCATATTTTCAACAGAGCACATTCAATTCTTCTTTGCATATCTGGAATAGGCTCCCACGCCAATAATCAGCACCAGCAGCACACCCCGTATAGCGGTCTGGTAGTAAGAGAAAACTCCCAATAGGTCTAGAGAATTAGTGATCAGTGTAAATATTATGATTCCGATCATACTCTTATATATGCTTCCTACGCCCCCGGAAAGGCTTGTCCCTCCGATTACCACACCGGAAATTACAGCCAGGGCCGCACTGTCTCCATGTATGGCAGAGCCGGCATTCAGCCTTGAGGCCAGAAGTATTCCAGCGATAGCAGCGGTTAATGCGCTAATGACAAATATGGCGGTTTTTTGAAATATTACATTTATTCCGCTGTTGTGGGCGACCTCCATATTTCCACCCACAGTGTACACATTACGGCCAAACCGGGTTCTCGAAAGGCAGTAGGCTGATATGACAATGGCCAGCGCAAAAAATATCAGAAGATTGGGAATACCCAGAAAAGTACCGCTTCCAATGTATCCGAACCAGGGATTTCCGCTTATTATGGGCTTGCCTCCCGATATTTTAAGGGAAATACCCTTCACAAGTCCCATTGTTCCGATAGTCACAATAAAAGAGCTTATATTTGCCCAGGACACCAGGAGACCATTGACCAACCCCACAATGCACCCTGCCGCAATTGCTATGATAATGGCAAAAATCTGCCCCGTCACAGGAGCCAGCAATATGCTTATAAGCCCACCCAGCGACATAATGGAGCCCACAGACAGATCAAATTCTGCCCCTATGATGGCGTAGGTCATTCCACATGCCATTATCCCATAAATGGAAGTCTGTACAAGAATATTGATAATATTCGCGCCTAATAGAAAAGAAGGGGAGGCAATGCTCATAATTACTACCATGCAGAAGAGCAAAACCGTCATCTTTTGTTCTCTTATAAATTCCTTAGCCAGCACCATATTTTACTCCTCCTATGCCTTTACAAGCTGTTTCCTATTCCACACATCGGCAAATACTGCAAATATCAGCACCGCCCCTTTGACCAACATCTGGTCCGAGGCCTGAAACCCTAAAAGATTCATTGTATTGCCCAATACTCCCAGGGTAAGTATGCCTATAAGTGTTTTTCCTATACTTCCGACCCCTCCCGAAAGACTGGTGCCACCCATTACGATGGCCACGATTGCGTCCATTTCATATCCCGTTCCCGCCGTAGGTGTGGCTCCCAGAGTTCTGGATGAAAGGATGATTGCGGCGCAGGCTGCCATGAAACCGGAAATTCCGTAACAGAAGATTTTAATCTTTCCGGTGTTGATTCCCGACAACCTGCAGGCCTCGGAGTTGTATCCCGTCATATGGATACTTCGTCCCAGCCGTGTCTTATTTTCCAGCAGGCTGAGTCCCAATGCCATACAGCCTAAAATGGCCACAGGAACAGGAATTATCTTCCACAGCATACCCGTCCCTATGCTGTTGTAAAAAGCCGAAGAGCTTCCGTTCAGAGCAAAGCCTTTTGTGTATACAAGGCTTGCGGCCATAAGAATCATTTGCGTTCCCAGCGTTATCATAAGGGATTCGCCTGAATTCGCTTTTGTCAGCACTACAATCAATCCGTTTGTAAGGCCAATGAGCACCCCCGCCAGCAATGCCGCGGAAATGGATGGTCCTGCGGGCATCATATCCTGGAATGAAATTGCGATAAGACCGGTAAAGGTCATGACGGCCCCCACCGAAAGATCCATACTGCCCGCCAGAACGACAAAGGACATCCCCAGGGCAAGCATTCCAAGTACTGACATCTGCCGGACTACATTGAGAACATTACGCAGGGTGAAAAAATCCGGTATAAGAAGTGCGGCTGTGAGGACAAACACTGCCAGTATTATCATATTCGTATATTTAAAAAGCAGGTGCCGGATGTTCATTTAGTCGCCCTCCTTCAAGATTGCCTTTTTCATAATGGTTTCCGCATTCATGCTCTCTCCTGTCAATTCACCCTTCAACCTGCCTTCATGAACAACCAGAAGCCTGTCGCTCATGTGAATAACCTCAGATAAGTCCGATGAGATGATTATGACGGACTTTCCACTATCCGCCAGCTTATTGATCAGTTGATATATCTCATATTTGGCACCCACGTCAATTCCCCTGGTAGGCTCGTCAAGAATCAGTATCTCCGCATCCGTGTGCAGCCACTTTCCGATAATAACCTTTTGCTGGTTCCCTCCACTCAGATTGACGACCTTTTGCTCCGTTGATGGAGTCTTGATTGCCAGGCGCTCGATGTAGCCGCGGCTGACCTGCTTTTCAAGTCTGCGGCTGATAAACCCCAGTCTGCTGAATTTTTTCAGCGTTGCAAGCGTCATATTCGAGCTTACCGATTCAGCCAGAATCAGGCCCTGCTGCTTTCGGTCTTCAGTCACGAGGGCCACTCCCCTCTTTATTGCCGTTTCCGGTGAATCTATAATTACTTCCTGACCCCGGATAAATATTTTGCCGCTGCTGATTTTATCCGCCCCAAAAATCGCACGTACGATTTCCGTCCTGCCGGCTCCTACCAAGCCTGCTATTCCCAACCGTTCCCCCTTTTTCAACGAAAAGGAAATGCTTTGGAATACGCCCTGCACCGTAAGGTCTCTTATGCTTAAAACCTCCTGCTGCTGCGGACCACCGCTGCGCCTGGGATACTCGTTTTCAATATTTCTTCCTACCATTTTTGATATGACACTGTCCTTGGTAAGTTGTCCTATAGGAGAGGTATCTATCACACAGCCATCCCGCAGCACGCTTACATAGTCGCAAAGGCGAAAAATTTCATCAAGCCTGTGCGAAATATAGAGGACCGTAACTTCCTCTTCCTTCAATTTGTCTATAATGTTAAACAGATTGTTTATTTCATTGGCAGTCAAGGTTGCAGAAGGCTCGTCCATAATGATGATTTTAGATCTGAAGGAAAGGGCCTTTGCTATTTCCACCATTTGTTTCTGTGCCACACTCAGCTGCCCGACTTTAGTTGTGGGATCGAGCCTCAAGCCCACGCTTTCAAGCAATTCCGCCGCATTCCGGTTTATTTTTTTCCAGTCCACTCCCCAGATTCCCGACTTGACCAATCTTCCCACAAAAATATTTTCAGCGATGCTCAAGGAATTCACAAGATTGAATTCCTGAAAGATGATACTCAGCCCCAACTGCTGGGCATGAAGCGGAGACTTTATCTCCACCTCCTCTCCGTCGATGATGATGCGGCCCTCATCTTTTTTGTATATACCGGTCAGAATTTTCATTAAGGTGGATTTTCCGGCGCCGTTTTCACCGACGATTCCTCTCACCTCTCCTCTTTGTATGTCCAGATTGATTGAGCTCAATGCCTTCACCCCTGGAAAGGCCTTTGAGATATTTTCCAGTTTTAATATGGACCCTGGTGGAATAGCTGCAATTTGCTGCATATAAGTCATCCCCTCTATTTTACGCAATATTTCTGCAGGCGGCTAACCGCCTGCAGAAATATTGGCTCTGCTATTACTTACCATAACAAACTGGGGTCATAGCTATCTACATTATCTTTCGTGATGGGTTCAATCTTGTCCTTATACCATTTTTCAACCGTCTTTCCATCTGCTGCGTCCACAGCTACCTGAAGAGCCGTAGAACCTTCCATTGCCAGAGGCTGTACGGCGGTACCGACTATTTCTCCCGATTTTACCATGTCCGCCCCTGCTTTACTTCCGTTGTAGCTCACAACCTTTATGTCGCTTCCCGTAAGTCCCATAGCCTTCATCGCCTGAACCACCCCAACGCACATAGTGTCGTCCTGAGAAAATATCCCTTTCAAATCCTTGTATTTTGTCAGGGCGTCCTCCGTCACCGTCATTGCCTTGGCCTTGTCAAATTCTCCTGGCAGCTTTCCTGCAATTTCAATTTTCGAACCGGCCACGGCTTCCTCAAACCCCTTGGTACGGTTAATCTGGGGATCCGTTCCCGCCTGCCCCTCCACAATGACCACTTTGCCTCCGGCCTCCCCCAGGGCTTTCTTCATAAGCTCCCCTGCTGCACGCCCTACATCCATTTCATCCGCTCCTACATAGGAGACTACGTAGTCCTTTCCCTCAGGTGCTATGTCCATTGCGCCCATAACAACCGGAATTCCGGCCTCCTTTGCTTTTTTTACCACGGGTATGATGGATTTGCTGTCGACCGGATTCAATATAATTGCATTGACCTTCTGTGTAATAAGGGATTCCATCTGGTCGGTCTGCTTCTGAGCATTCCACTCTCCGTCCAGTGCCACGATTTCAACTCCCAGTTCTTTGGCCTTGGCCTCGATTCCCTGGGCAAATACCTTAACAGCCGGCGCACTCAGCAGGCAATACAAAACTCCGATTTTCTTTGTCTTTTCCTGTGGAGCCGCCGCCGCAGGCGGAGTATCCGTTTTGGACGGGGAGGCTTCCTGTTTTGGCAGCGAACCGCATCCTGCAATACTGGTAGAAATCATAAATGCCATTAGAACCGATAAGAATCTTTTCATTATCCTTCTCCTCCTTTTTTATTTTAAAGACTGTCCTTAAACCATCCGACGATGTCTTTAAACACTGCTTCACGGCCTGCGGCCCTCGGTATGTTGTGATCTACCCCTTTATAAAGCTTTATTCGTTTTTCCCTGGTAGGAACTTTCTCATACATGATTTGCGACTCCATAGGAGGTACCAGTACATCGTCCTCTCCATGTATGAAAAAAATCGGATTATGAATGTATTGACATTTTTCAATGGGTTTGTATTTCAAAAGATTCATAAGAGAGTCCAGCGTCAGATAACAGTTCACATCCTTATCCGTACAGGCCTCGCAAACTGCTCCGGCCCTTTCCTGACTTGTTGAATTGTACATTTCAAGTACATTGACCACCTTTGACATACCTGTAGCCGCCGACACAATGCTGTCTTCCTTTACAACCTCCAGAAATTCCTGCCAGCTTCCGCCGCTGCGTTCCCATACTCCCTTCAGCCACGCTTCACAGTCGGAAATTCCACCCATGGAGACAGCACTCCTGATTCTGTCGTCAATCCCGCTGACATACACCGCCGTAGCCGCTCCCATGCTTATACCCGCCACTCCCATACGCCTGTCATCCACATAAGGTAGAGACTGGGCAAAGGACAGGGCATTTTGCAGGTCGTCACTCCATTCACTGGCACAGTACAGGTGATACCTGTTGGCTGCCCCCTCACCGCAACCCCTGAAATCGAAACGTATTGTAACAATTTCTTCTTCCAGTAAATTCTCAGCTAATACGTCCAATCCGTCATTTTTATGTCTCGAATGCCCATGACACAAAATTACAGCAGGAAATTTTACTCCTGGATTTGCAAAGGTATCGGGAACTTCTATCGTTGCAGGCAAAGGTACGGAATTGCTGTAAAAAATTCTATCTATTTTCATATTACCTCCATAACCTCGGCATGTAAGCCCTGCCTTTCTGTGATTAAAGTATAGCATGTTGAAATTTTTGAAGTCAACGGATTAAATTAATGTTTTAGCTAATCGATTAAATATGCTGTATATAAAGCATTTAATTGATTTTTCTATAATAATATGATTAAATATAATCAATTAAATTCCTGGAGGTTACGAATAAAACATGGTTACTATGAAGGATGTGGCTTTAGAAGCAGGCGTCTCCGTTGCTACAGTTTCATACTATATAAATAATAAGAAAAGGATTGCCGAGGATAAGGCAAAGCGCATTTCTCTCGCGATAAAAAAGCTGAATTATATCGTCCAGAATTCCGGTCGCGACCTGAGAGCCAGAAATAACAAGGATGTGGGCATTCTTTTTCCGGATATCGCCGAACCTTACCTGGAAAAAATCATTAGCAGCATAAAGGGATTTTTAACTCAAAATCAGAAAAATTTTCTCTTTGAACTGTCCGACGGTATGCCTGAAGCAGAAACAAAAGCTTTGATGGATTTTTTAGGCAAGAAGGTATCCGGAATTATTTTATACTCCTGCCAGCCCAATAACCTGGAATTATTCAAGTCCGTTTCCAGGTCAGGAATTCCTTTTGTGCTTATAGACCGTAAGCCGGAAGGCTTTGAATGCAATTTTGTGGGATGTGACAATTATAATCTTTTTAAACGTCTCGCAAACCGCCTTATTTCAAGCGGTAAAAAGGATATCGCCCTGGTAGGGGGTCCCTTGGACTATAATGAGAACAAAGCGGCCCAGTCGGGCTATATTGAAGCTATCGAAAGCAATAACCTTGCCGTAGGGGATGAAAGTATGATATTTACAAGCTGTTTGCGCGAGAGTGGTTTCAGGGCCGGGATACAGCTTCTGGAAAAGAATCCGAAGGTTCCCGATGTGGTTCTGACTACCTCTTTGAGGCTGGCAGAAGGCCTACGCTACGCATTCTCCATCAATCACATCCATCCCGGAATTGATGTCCAGATAATCACTTCCGGAGATTCCGCCGACGACGTGTTTTACTGCGATCCTACAATCATAAAGAATTCCCGCTCCGCTTTTGATATAGGAGAATCTGCCGTCAGGCTGCTGTTGTCAAACATGAAGTCCCCCGTTGTATTTGAACACCAGCAAATCATCATTGAGGATGTTGTCGACGATATACAGCCTTTTTCTGTTCCTGCTGTACCAGTCGCCTTAAAGCCGGCTTCTCCCGTTAGAGAAATCAATGTCCTGCTGCTGGATGACTATTACTCGGTCAATGGCCTCCAACACCTGCTGATTGACTTTTATAAGAAAGAGAATATCAAAGCTAATATCAGAAAGGTTTTGCCGGAGCACTCCTTTGAGCATATCTGCAAAGCCCTATCTGACCCGGGCTGCGATATTGACGTGGTCCTGTTCGATGTTCCCTGGCTCCGTTATCTTGTGGAGAGAAAGTTTTTATTGTGTATAGATGATTACTGCAGCAGCCACAATGTTACTCAGGCTCTTTTCATACCGACCCTTTTTGATGCTTTTGGGAAAGTGGGTGGGCACTATTATGCAATGCCCTATATGTCCTGCACTCAGCTCTTGTTTTATCGCAAAGATTTTTTCACTGACGAGAACCTGATGAATGATTTTGAAAAGCGCTTTCTCATTTCTCTAAAAACCCCATCCAACTGGCTTCAATTTAATACCATCGCCCGTTATTTTACCAAAAGATTCAATCCCGATTCTCCGGTTGAATACGGACATGCAATGTCCTTACCTTATACCGAACAGATCATGTGCGATTTCTTCCCGAGGCTTTGGGCATACGGCGGCAATTTGTTCAATTCAAACGGCATCCCCTGCATCAACACGCAGCAAGCAAAAACCGCATTGAAAAACATGCTGGAATCTGTTTCTTATGCCCATCCATCGGTGCTGTCAGACCGTCCTATGGATAACGTAGATAAGTTCATCCACGGTGAAACTGCTATGTTGTACACCTTTTTTAATTATGCCACTCCCATTGTGGACCGCCTTAAATCTTCGGTAGCCAGTAAATTTGGGTTCGCCAGGCTTCCCGGACAGTCTCCCATTCTTGCAGGCTGGTCTTTGGGCATAACCCGCAATAGCCGGTATCCCGAAGAATCCTTCCGGTTCATGAAATGGGCCTGTGGAGCGGACATTGCCATTCCCCATACCATATTGGGGGGACAATCTCCAAATTTGAAGGTGTACCGGAATTATGACATGATCTCACTTTATCCATGGCTTCCCAAAGCCCTTTCCGAGTTTCCCAAATGCCGAAAACGAGAACTGCCCATTACTTGCAACCTAACAAGGTATTCGGAAAAGGAAATTGAAGATGTGGTTGCAGCAGAAATATGCAAGCTTATTGAAAAAACCATAAAGTATGGTATGCCAGAAACGCAGGAAATAGAGCAGGCACTGGAAAATGTACAAATTTATTTAAAAGGAGTGTCTGCTTGCTGAGATATATGCATTCCTTTATCCTTTGGCGGAAAATTTACGCCCTTCTTTCCTGCATATCCGCTGAATGGCCTTTCTTCCCGAAAGGGCATTAATAAACAGGGCTCCGGCCGAAGTGGCCCATACACCTGTAAAATAGAAATTTTCAAGGCCGGGTACGGTAATTTCATTGCTTTTAACCATGCTGCCGACGATATCCAGTTTTTTATTGGGCATATTGACAAAACCGTGGGTTCCTCCCATGAAACGTTCCCAGGTGAGCAAGGTAGGAACATCCACTACCTCAATCTGATTTTTGATGCCGTGAAAATAGTTTTCCAGCAGCTCCACCACCTGGTCCGTCACCTTCCGCTTTTCCTCCTCATAGCGGGCCTTGTCCTTTGCAAGCTCCTTCCAGTAAGAGTACTTCGATACCAGTTCCACTTTTATTGCTCCCTTGCCTTCCGGCGCCATGGTTCTATCAAACCCGTAAAGCTGCATCTCCAGGGCTTGGGTCTCATGTCCCGCAATGGTGACGGGCCGCTCCAGCAGCATCACCAGGCTGGAAGGTTCCTTGGAGAGGTCCCGGTTAACGCCAAGGAACACATGGACCGCCCAGTTGGTTTCATCCGGAGGTTCTTTGCAGTACTCTTCCAGCTTTTCATTCATATATTTCCCTTCAAGTAACTCAAGCAGGGTTTTCCGTCCATCCGCATTGGAAATGATGATATCTGCAAATTCCTCACTTTCATCCTCCAACTGGACGCCTACGGCTTTCCCCTCTTTTGTGATGATCCTCTTCACGCCCTTGCTGTAATGGATCTTCCCCCCCAGTTCCTCATAGCGCCGGGCGATGGAATCTGCAAAACCGTAACTGGCGCCCACAGGCCAGGCGATGTCTCCGATGCTCCCGGAAGCGTGTTTGGCCAGATGAAGGAAGAAAGGGACCGCTGGATTGGAATATTCCAGCAGGGGAAATGCCTTTCTGAGGAACGGGTCTGTAAACCGCCGGGCAAAATCACTCATTGTAGGCTTAAACCACTTGATGCTTCTAAAAATTCCGGGCAGTTGTTTTAGAATCCCCGTCACATTTCCCAGCACGGCTTCGCCCATAAAATCATATTTTGCCAATAACCGGATTCCCTTAATGTAATCCTCTATAACTTTTTCATCTTGAGGTGCCAGCTCCAGCAGATGTTCCTTCAATCTACCGGGATCGTAATAGTCGTTAAAGACCTTCCCATGAGAGGAGACAACACTCACGCAATCCTTTGTATAAACCAGCTCTCTCGGCATGGCGCCGAGCTCGGACCATATCTGGTTAATCCTTGTTTTGGGGGAACAGCCCATCAAGTGATGTATGCATACATCGAAGGTATAGCCTTTTCTCTGCCAAGAGGCGCACTGTCCCCCGGGAAGATAGTGCCTTTCAAAAATGCGGGTTTCAAATCCGTTCAATCGTCCGTAAATTCCCGCGGCCATTCCCCCCATACCGGCACCTATGATTATAATGGACTTTGACATCGCTGCTCTCCTTTCCATATATAAACCGTTATTGTTATCAAATCCAGGTCTGTACCATCAGGTATAGACCTCTATTATTACGCCCGTAAAAATGTATTGTCTGAAATATGGTGTCTTTCTTTTGTTCCCCTTGCCCTACCTGTTCCAGAACCTTCTGTCCAGGCTCCTGTACTGTATTGCCTCCGCAACGTGGACATCTCTGATGTTTTCTTTTCCCTCCATGTCCGCAATGGTCCTGGCAACCTTTAATATCCTGCTGTGGGCTCTGGCACTGAGGCCCAGCCTGTCGAAAGCGTTTCTCAAGAGTTCCTTTCCCTTGCTGTCGAGCTTGCAGAACTTTGCAAGCATTGCCGGCTGAAGCTGTGCGTTGGAATATACTTTCAAACCTTTATACCTCTCCAGTTGAACCCTCCTGGCCCTGTTCACCCTCTCCCTTATCACGGCGGAGCTCTCTCCGGGCTGGACCCTGTCAAGATCCTTGAACTTCACCGAGGCAACTTCGAGCTGGATATCCAGCCGGTCCAGCAAGGGACCGGAGATTTTCCCCAGGTACTGCTGAACCTGCTTTGGGCTGCAGCTGCATTCCTTTGACGCGTCCAGCAGGTTCCCGCATTTGCAGGGGTTCGCCGCACAGACCAGTGTGGTACTGGCGGGATAGGAGAGGCTCCCGTTGACTCTTGATATGGTCACAACACCATCCTCCAGAGGCTGGCGCATCACTTCAAGGGCATCCTTTGTAAACTCAGGAAGCTCGTCCAGAAACAGCACCCCATGGTGGGCCAGGCTTATTTCACCTGGTCTGGGATATTTACCTCCTCCGACCAGCCCCACAGCGCTTATGGTGTGGTGAGGAGAACGGAAGGGTCTCAGGGTGACAAGAGAGGTTTTCTGCGGAAGCATTCCCGCAATGCTGTGTATCTTCGTCACTTCCAGCGCTTCGTCAAAGGTAAGGGATGGTAAAATCGTGGGAAGCCTTTTGGCTATCATTGTTTTTCCGGAGCCCGGCGAACCGATCATCAGGCAGTTATGCCCACCGGATGCCGCTACTTCAAGAGCCCTCTTGATATTTTCCTGCCCTTTTACATCGGCAAAGTCAATCTCCCCGCAGGAACTGCCGTTGAACAGGCCGTCCGTGTCTACGGAATATCTGTCCAATTCCTTTTCACCGTTCAAATGGGCTGCAATTTCCCTGATGGACGATGAGGGCAGCACTTTCAGGTCTTTTACAACTGCGGCTTCACCGGCATTTTCCAGCGGCAGGACCAGATTCGGGATACCGGCCTGTATTGAGGCAACGGCCATGGGCAGTATTCCGTTGACAGGTTTTACCGCACCGTCCAGGGATAGTTCCCCCGCAAACATATAGCTGTCCAGGTAGCCGTTATTTATCTGTTCCGTCGCCTTCAAAATACCGATGGCAATGGCCAGGTCGAAGGTAGAGCCTTCCTTTCTCATGCTTGCCGGAGCCAGGTTGATTGTGATTCTTTTTACAGGAAATTCAAATCCGGAATTTTTTATTGCGGATCTGACCCTCTCCTTGGCCTCCTTGACTGCCACATCTCCCAATCCCACAATCTCGAATGCGGGAATTCCGCTGCTTATATCCGTTTCCACCTGCACCACGTATCCGTCAATGCCTGCCAGGCTGCAGCAGTTAACCTTTGAAAGCATGTGCGCCGCCCCCCAAAACAAGTTTGATGTTCTAAGATTTTACATTTATTTTGAGCTTCGCTCACTATAATACTATATTTTTTAACATTTGTATATATTTGGAACGTTTTTCGAACTCCAGTATGGCATTCTTCTTCAATATTCCTTTTGATGGGGCTTTAATTGTCCTCCAATTCTTTTTTTATGACAAGCAGCTCTATCATTATCTTGGTAAAGTACTCACTGGTTACGTCTTTATACAGACAAAGCTTATTGGCATAAATATCCTTCAATGCGGTTTCCTTTGTCTCTTCCCAGTCGGTTTGCGAAATCACGGCCTTTCTGCCCAGTTTTCTCTCCAAAGCATTGATAACATCAACTTTAAATGCCTTTTCCATGCCCTTTTCCCCCATACTTATATTTACCGTATGTACCTCGTCTGCACCCAGTATATAGACTTTTTGTCTATATGTCAAGTTTTTCCAAAAATATTTTAGACATTTCGTCCAGTGGATTGTATTCCTCTTCAAGGTCAATTATCCTATAATCAGGAGGAAACCTATGCTGAGTGAAAGATTGATCCTGCTGCGGGAAGAAAAAGGCATTACCAAAAAGGCCATCGCCATGCATTTAAAAATTGACCAGTCTACCTACGGAAAATATGAATTGGACAAGAGAGAGCCCGATTATGAGACTTTATTGAAGCTTGCAGATTTTTATGAAGTGTCGGTAGATTTTCTCCTGGGACGGTCCGATATCAGAAATCCGCAAGAAACCAAAGGTGAACCGAAGGGCTTGTATGGCCTTGAAGTATCCGGCCTGCCGGAGGAAGCCCTCCTTCAGGTCAGGGAGTATATTGAGTATGTAAAGCACAAGTACACCACCGAGGGTGATTCCAAAAAGAAATAGTGCCCGGTTAAAGCACTATTTCTCTTTCAACAGCTTTCTGAGTTCATCCATAAATGTATTGATATCCCTGAACTGCCTGTAAACGGACGCGAACCTTACATAAGCCACTTCGTCCAGTGTTTTGAGCCGTGACATGACCAGCTCCCCGATGGTCTGGGTGGTCACTTCCCTTTGAAGGGAATTGTAAATCTGGCTTTCAACGTCCAGAACCAGCCTTTCCAGATCATCAATGGATACGGGTCTTTTTTCGCAAGCCCGGAGCAGGCCGTTCATCAATTTCTCCCGGTCAAAGGCCTGACGGGACTTATCTTTTTTGATAACCATAAGGGGAAGGCTTTCAACCTTTTCATAGGTAGTAAACCTTCTGGTGCATTTCGAGCATTCTCTACGCCTTCTGATTGCCGACCCTTCATCCGTCGGCCTCGAGTCAATTACCTTGTCTTCTACAAAACCGCAGTAAGGACACTTCATTGTCAGACTCCCCCAAATTCATCCCATAAATGGTTTTTTCTCTCGCATTTCCATACTCAACATATTGTATCGGCTTTTTCTCACCATACTTTATACTGAATATGAAATATGTTTTGTTCACTCAAAGTATTTTCTTATAAACCTTTCATCCATATCTACCAGGATGATGTCTTCGCCTATCTTTTTTACCTTCTCCCAGGGTATGACAAACTCGCTCTCTTTCCCCAGCAAGCCGAAAAAACGGCCTCCTCCCGGAATAACAATGGATTCCAGCCTCCCGTCTTCCAGGTTTATTTCTACGTCATAAACGAATCCGAGCCTTCTCCCGTCAGACATGTTAATTACTTCTTTATCCTTGAATTCAGAAGAACGGGCCATAAATTTCACCACCCTTTTTCCGCATTGTGGTTGCAGTATATTTATATGCCCGGCCTTCCGGCGATAGAACAAGGCCGGCTGCGCCATACGCTGGGGTAACGTCTGACAACTGAAAGCCTTTTGGTAAACTTCCCGGATATTGAAAAAAACACCTTGCGGTGTTTTATAGCGCATCCGCAGAAAATTTTTCTTACCTCTGCGCGTTTCAACGAGGCGGGAGATGTGGCTTGCCTCGTTATATATGTTTCTTCATATGCAAAAGCGCGGTTTTTTCCAGCCTGGATACCTGGGCCTGGGATATGCCGATTTCCTCCGCCACCTCCATTTGCGTGCGTCCCTCAAAAAATCTCAGGTTCAGAATCAGCTTTTCCCTGTCATTCAATTTCCGCATGGCTTCTTTAAGCGCGATTGTTTCAAGCCAGTTCTCATCGATGTTCTTATCGTCGCTGACCTGGTCCATGACAAAAATTGCATCTCCCCCGTCATGATAAACGGATTCAAAAAGTGAAATGGGGTCCTGAATGGCATCCAGGGCAAATACGATATCTTCCTTGGGGATTTTCAGTTCTTCCGCGATTTCATTGATTGTGGGTTCCTTTGCATTCTTGTTCGTAAGCCTCTCCTTTGCCTGAAGGGCTTTGTAAGCAATGTCCCTTAAAGACCTGCTGACCCTGATGGAATTATTGTCCCGCAGGTATCTCCGGATTTCCCCAATGATCATGGGCACCGCATAGGTCGAAAATTTCACATTCTGCGTGACATCGAAGTTATCGATGGCTTTTATAAGGCCGATGCAGCCCACCTGAAAAAGGTCGTCCACATACTCCCCCCTGTTGTTGAACCTCTGTATGACACTTAAAACCAGCCTCAAATTCCCTTTAATAAATTCTTCCCTGGCCGAGACATCACCTTTATGCATTCTTTCAAATAGCACTTTTTTTTGTTCATTCGTTAGTACAGGCAGTTTAGATGTGTTTACTCCGCAGATTTCCACTTTGTTGACAAGCATAGAATTAACCTCCCGGCAGTAATTTAACGTCAGTATCATTATTGCCACAGAGGTCATTTTTATACTGTTCAAAAAGACAATAAATTTTTCAAAAAACCCTTGACAGCCGCAGAATATTTGCCTTTCCGAAAGCGTCAGGAGCAAGGAGTACAAGGCGCAATGCGAAGTGTGGAGCGGAGTTTATACATAATAAATGAGCACCGGAACGAGCTTTGCAACGCAGTAATCCGACGCTTAGTTCAAAACCTTAGAAATACCATTATAATGTTGGTTTTGAAGATATTCGCTTTACTCATATTCACGCTTTCGGGTCAGATCATGCGGTTGATTTCTTTCTTCAGCCTGCAAATAATGCGTTTTTCAAGCCTTGATATGTAGGATTGGGATATGCCCAGCATATCGGCCACTTCCTTCTGGGTCTTCTCAACTCCCGTCATCAGGCCGAACCGCAGCTCCATGATCTTTTTCTCCCTGGCGGACAGTTTTTTCATCGCCGCACCCAGCAGCTCCTTGTCAACCTCATCCTCAATGCTTCGATGAATCATGTCGTTTTCCGTTCCCAAGATGTCGGACAGCAGGAGTTCATTTCCATCCCAGTCGATGTTCAGAGGCTCATCGATGGAAATTTCCGTCTTGATTTTATTGTTTCTCCGGAGATACATCAATATTTCATTTTCGATGCATCTTGAAGCATAGGTAGCCAGTTTGATGTTCTTTGACGGATTGAAGGTATTGATTGCCTTGATCAGGCCAATGGTTCCTATGGATATCAGGTCCTCAACGCCGACTCCCGTATTCTCAAACTTCCTGGCAATATATACCACCAGCCTGAGATTTCTTTCGATAAGAACGGTTTTCACCCCAAAATCCCTATTTTCAAGCTTATGCAGCAAGTAGTTCTCCTCATCGTTGGAGAGAGGGGGAGGAAGGGCTTCACTACCGCCGATATAGTGTACCGGCGAATAATGTCTGTTCAGCTTAAGCTTTCTCAATAGGTTCAGGTACTGGATCCTTAGCAGCAGCTGCAGCTTCTTGATAAAATGCATGACTTCATCACCTTTCATAATTTATACTATGCTACCAGTTCGGGGCTTAAAAGCGCCTTATACCTTTGGTTTTTTGACAACGCCCTGTTGTAGATACATATGATTACATTGTTAACTCCTTTCTTCTCAGGTTCTTCCCCTATTTCAATGTAGTCGGGCTTGAAACCGATAAGCATGCCGTTTTCCTTGCCGATGGACGTAAAAGGTATCAACCGGAACCTGGAAAACCAGGAGGAATTGGCAACGATGTCCGTCACGGAATCCAGATCGTTTTCTTTCGACTGCACAAAGATGCTCTGGATCTCTGAGGGCAGTATGTCTTTGATTGCATTGAATTCCACAACGACAACGGGTGTGTTTGTAAGGGGGTCGTGAAGTGAGTTTCCCGTATCCACCAATGCCGCAAGCGCTATTATTCTGCTCTCAAAAGCTATTTTCAAAGTGAGCAGGAGTTTATCCTTCATGAACTTGAATTGGACCAGCTCCCAGAAAATCCTCACGATGATTCCCGCCATGATGATTGAAAGCAGCAGCAGCGTCCACTTTGACTGCCAGAATACGTATACGATGCCGTTTCTTACAAAGCTTCCCGTCTGATTGAAATACATGAAGGCAAAGGCCGCACCCGCAAAAATGAAGGTAGATACATAGAAAATGGCCAGTGTCTTGAAGAAATTCATCAGCTTTTCCTGTGGGAATGCCACCGCTACCATCACCACAGACAGTATTACCTTTCCCAACGTGGTATAGTAAAACTTTACATTGGGAAACAGCAGAATCAGAACAACGTAGCTTGCGCCGATCAGGGCGCCAAGCAGTGCCCGCAGACTGGAGGTTTTGCTTTTAGAAAATTTTGCCGTGACGATAAGTATCAGATAGTTCATAACTACGTTTTCTAAAAAAAGTACATCGATATAAACCTCCACAAATATTACACCTCAATCAGACAATCCCCTATTTTAGATATATTCGTATGCTTGTATTTTTATGTTCATTATACAATTTTAAAACTCTTTTTTTTGTCATAAACCACTGTAGAAAAAGGAAAAAAGTGTGACAAAAAACACCGGAAAGTATCTTATTCCGGTGTTTGAGTCAACTCTTCCAATATTCACATGGATATATGCCTATTTGAACCTGTTCCTTCTCAGGAAGGTAGGAATGTCAAGCTCGTCTGTCTGCGCGGCGGCATTGTTGGACGGTTTTTCAACATTATTAGGGGTTGCAGCCGCCTTCTCAACAACCTTCTCGGTTTTTTTGAGAATGGGGCCTTTTTCAAAGCCTGTAGCAATCACGGTAATGAGTATCTCATCCTTCAGGTTTTCATCAATTACGGCACCGAAGATGATGTTGGCGTCGGG
>JAFADI010000221.1 GCA_023424965.1 Bacillota bacterium | reverse complement strand
ATATACACCTTTACGAAGGCCTTCACATAGTCCTTTTCCAGAGAACCGTTGTTTATATAGAGGTACAGGGTCCTTGACAGGGGAGTGTAGGCCCCCGACTCGATGGTTTCAAAGGAAGGCATTACGGAGCCTTTGTCGGAGACGATTCCCACAGCCTTCAGTTTGTCCTTATTGGATTCAAACAGGGTGTAATTGCAAAAACCAATGGAATTGCCCTCCCCTGTCATGCTGTCGATAAAGGCCTTGTTGTCATCCACTTCCTTATTGAATTTGGTCAGTTTGGCGGCACCGTTGCTGAAAAGTGCGGTGCAGAAGAAGTTCTGTGCCAAAGCCGCTTCCCTGGAGCTGATGGGCTTAAAGGCTTCGCCGGGCCATCCGCTGTTCACATCGCTCCACAGCCTTGCCCTTCCTTTCGAATCCCACACCTTCCGCAGGTCGGTGACGGACATGTCCTTCACCCAGCTGTTTCCCTGGTTGGTGACTACGGCAACCGCATCATAGGCCAGCTTGATTTCCCTGTAGGATATGCGGCTGAACTTTGCCGCCTCCTCGGGCGTCAGCTTCCTGGTCGTCCCGCAGATGTCAAGCTTTCCGGCGGCAAAATCCGCAATTCCTTCATCGGTTCCCGCAACGCCTACATTTACCTGGACGGCCTTGTAGAAATCCCTGTATCTATCCGCTACCAGCTGGGTTATGCTGCCCACCATGCTGGAGCCGTCGGCGGTGATCTTTCCCTTCTGCTGTGAAGCGGCGGCATCGTCGATCTTTATACTGTTCAAATCGGCCATGGCCTTTTCTTCCTCGGTAGAATTTTCAGGCAGTGCCGGTAAAGGCTGGCCGCTACTGTTTTCTGCTGCAGCGGTCTGCGTTGCGGCTTCCGGCTCTTTCTCCGCTGCGGGGGCCGTGCTTTCCTCCTGTTCACCGGAAAGGGCCTGTTCCTGGGCCTGCTGCTTGTGGGCGGAATTATAGGCAACAATGCCTATCAATGCCACGGCGATAACCAGAATGGATATCAGCGTGATGGCCCTTTGCCCTCCGATTGCCTTTATAAACCCGTTCCTTTTATTTGAATCTTCTGTCATAGCTTCCTCCTGAATCAACTGAATTTGTTGCTCAAATAATCCTGGGCAATTTTTGTTCTGGGATTGGAAAAAAATTCATAGGTCTTTCCCTGTTCCACAATCTCTCCTTCGTAGAAAAAGGCCACATGGTCTGCTATTCTGGATGCCTGCTGGAGATTGTGGGTCACAATGACAATGGTATATTTTTTCTTTAATTCCAGGATGAGATCCTCTATTTTCATGGTTGAAATAGGGTCAAGGGCAGAGCAGGGTTCATCAAAAAGGATGATTTCGGGATTCACCGTCAACGCCCTGGCGATACACAATCTTTGCTGCTGTCCTCCTGAAAGCCTGAGGGCCGAAGACCCCAGCCTGTCTGCCACCTCCTCATACAGGAATGCGGCCTTAAGATTGTGCCGGACGATTTCATCCACCCGGGATTTCCCAAGATTTTTATAATTTTCTCTGACAGGGAGCATCATATTGTCATAAATGGTCTTGGGGAAAGGGTTGGGCTGCTGGAATACCATGCCCACTCTCCGTCTCAATTCATTGATATCCCGGTTTCTGGAATAAACGTCCTCGCCGTCCAGGGTTATCTCCCCCGTCAGTCTGAAGCTTTCAACCAGGTCATTCATCCGGTTGAAGCACCGCAGAAGCGTTGTTTTTCCACACCCCGAAGGGCCGATAAAAGCAGTTATGCTGTTGCTCTTTATTTCAATGTCCACATCCGTCAGGGCCTTTTTATCCCCGTACCACACATTGATGTTCCTGGCATGGAGGACGGTAAGATTGTTATTATCCATGGGGCCTTCCCCTCCGGTTGTATCTTTTGCCGCCATAGTCAAGTCCGGCATTTTCTCAAACCACCCTTTCTCAGGTTTATTTATTTCAAAATTCACTAGCGGGAAAGCTTCTTACTGCTTGCAAAAAAATCCGTCAGCAGGTTCAGCAGTACAATGATGGCAATCAGCACGAAAGCAGCTCCAAAGGCCTTCTCATTCTGATGGCCCTCCCCTGCCGGCGACATGAAATAAATATAGGAAGTCAGCGTGCTGCCTGTATTTTTCAGCATGCTTATCCAGTTGTCGGGCCTCCACCATGGAGCTTCTCCCGTCATTTTGAGGGAGCCGCCCAGGGTCAGGTAAACGATGGCCGTATCCCCGATAATTCTGCCCATGCCCAGGATGATGCTGGTGATAATCCCGTTTTTCGCCGAAGGCAGTACAATTTTTATGATGGTATGCCATTTGCTGGCTCCCATGGCCAGGGAGGCTTCCCGGAAGGTCTCGGGAACCGATTTTACGGCTTCTTCACAGACCTTGATCACATAGGGTAGAATCATCACTCCCATGGTGATTCCCGACACGAGGAAGGAGCGTCCGAAGGCCTTGTTGGTGTCCTTGACCCCTTCCACCATGGAACTTAGGAATCCAAAGGCAGGATTACTGAAAATGGCCAGTCCGAAGATGGCCACAACAATGGTGGGTATCCCCGCCAGCACGTCGATCCCAAGCCGGAAGGATTCCGTAAGGCCGCCCTTTTTTGCATATTCCGAAAGGTAGATTGCTGTTCCCAGGGCCCAGGGGAAAGCCACCAGCGTACCGATAAAGGTGAGGATGAGCGTGCCGGCAATGGGTGTGAGTATGCCGTTTTTCAAGCTCTGCCCCGTAGGGTCCGGGTCATTGGCAAGGAATGAAAAATCCAGTTGCGCCTGCCCTTTATCAAATATATAGAGGATGATTCCAAGGCAGGCGGCAATGGTGATGCTTGATGCAATCCATGCCAGGGTTTTTCCTGCCAGGTCTTTTATTTTTTTGCTATTCAAGTCCTTCCCTCCTTCTTATGACCCTTTCAACGATTCTGGTAAAGAGGCTGAGTGTGGTGCAGGTGATCAGCAGAAGCACTCCGCAGGCGAAAAGGGCTGAATTGATGGAGGGTACCGACATGCTTTCGGCCTTGTTTATAATTGCGGAAGCCAGCGTCAATACGGGTGTCAGGAAGAAAACGAAGCCGTGGGCCGGGTCCGGGATATTGCCGATCCCTCCGCTCACCATGGAAAGGGCCAGTGCCTCGCCGATGGCTCTTCCGGTCCCAAGGATGATTCCGGCCAGAATACCGGATTTGGCGGCAGGTATGATCACTTTCACAATGGTTCTCCAGTGGGACAGCCCCAAAGCGAGAGAAGCCTCCTTGTACCTGTGGGGAACGGCGTTTATGGCGTCTACCGAAAGGGCCACAATAATCGGCGTTATCATGACGCTCAAAACCAGTACACCCGCCAGCAGGCTGTTTCCACTCAGTTGAAAGCTCTTTATGTATTCGATCTGCATCCCGGAGGTTATAAACCGTTCCTGTATGAAGGGCACCACCACAAGGAGGCCCACAAGTCCGTAAATGACGGATGGAATGGAAGCAAGCAGCCGGATAAAAGACTGCAGAAGCCCTTTCATCCATTCAGGAGAAAGTTCCGTGATGACAATGGCAGTCAGTATGCCCAGAGGCACGGCAAAAACCAGTGCTCCCAGAGTTGTCAGGATGGAGCCCAGCAAAAGTCCCAGGGCTCCGAAATGCCAGACGGGCTGATCAGCAGGGGCATTGAAGGCCTCCCTTACCTGGGCGTCAAAACCGCTTTTCAGAATAAAATCTGCACCGTTTACCCAGAAGACCTCCCTGGCTTTCAAAAAGATAAATATGAATATGAATACGAATATAAGGGCGCTGGAAGCTGTCAGTATAAAAATTCCCGTTTCGCAAACATTGTCCCTGAATTTTGCTATTTTTACCCTCAGCTTCTCTCCACCCAATATCCAATCGTTTCTGATCATTCTCGAAACAGCTTGGAAAATCTGCACAAAACCGCCTCCCCCAGCACTTTCCGGATAAGTCGGTGGCCGGGTCGAAAACCTCCTCCCCGGCCACCAGAATTCCAACGATATAAGGCTGCGTATTAATCTTTTACTTTTAAGGGTATGTATTTCAGATCCGTAATCAACGTCTGTCCCTCAGGGCTCAGCAGGTAGTTGATGAATTTTGCGTTCAAGCCTGAAGGCTGGCCTTTCGTAAGTATGTTCAAAGGACGTACATAGGCCCACTTCTTTGACAGGGCGTTGGCTGCGGTAGCACTCACGCCGTCCACCTTAACGGCATTTACGGTGTTATTGAGGTATCCGAAGGACTCAAAGCCGATGGCATTTTTATTGGAAGCTACAGCCTGCAGTATCAAACCGCTTGATGCATGGGGAGTCGCCGTACCTACGATCTTGGCATTCTTGTCTGCCTTCTGTATTGCCAATTCCATAAATGCCTTCAGGGTTCCGGAAGTTGCCTCACGTGTCTGTACGAATATGGCCGCATCATCTCCGCCTACGTCCTTCCAGTTTGTGATTTTTCCGGTGAAGATATCATATACCTGCTGCTTTGTCAGATTGGTAACTTTGGTATTCAGCGGGCTGATGATGATGGCCACACCGTCGCTGCCGATATGTGTATCTACGATATCGGGATAGGTTGCGCGGTCTGCATCGCTCAGCTCTGTTGAATATGCTCCGATATTCAGGGTTCCGTCATTGGCACCCGTCAGGCCCACGCCCGAACCACCGCCTGCAACGGTTATGGAAAGTCCGCTGTTCCTGGCGAGCAATTTGTCTGCTACTGCCTGGCAAATAGGCTGTATGGTTGTGGAACCCCCGATCTTAAGCGTGCCGGACATCTTAGTGAAGTAATCCACACTTACCGTGCTGGTTGAAGCGTCGTAAGAGACCTCTGCACCCAGTGATTCTCCCACGAAGCGGAGAGGAAGCATGGTTCTTCCGCCGATGATTTTGGCTGCCGCATCAAGTGTCTTTTCACTTCCGTTTACCGTAGCCGTAGTTGAACCGATCTTGATCACGATTTCATTGTCTATGGTGTAAACCGTAGCGGTGCTTGTTCCCCCGTCCCACTGGACATCGGCTCCTAAAGCTTCAGCTACGGACCTTATGGGAACCAGCGTGCGTCCGGCCTCAATCACCGGAGAAGCATCAAGAGAAATTTCTTTTCCATCCACCTTTACTTTCACTGCGCTGTCGGCATTTGAAAAAGTGGTGACGCTGAATGCCATTGTAACAGTCAGTGCCAGGGTTAATAATTTTTTAAACATCTTACCTGCCTCCTTTGGAATCTTGTACTTACATGATAAGTCATAGTTAACATTAATAGTTATATATTATAATTATTTTAATTATTTAAAGTTTTTGTTAAATATGGGTTAACTTAAATATTAATATTATGTGATTCCTGGATATTTTCCGGAGTCCTCACTCGATTACATAGCAGCTCTCCGCCCTGGCCTTGCATATCTTTTTTATTTTCACCGCCTGCTCCGACAGTTCATAGACATCTTTAAAGCTTCTGGCAGTGTTGCTTATCCCCGAGATTGACAGGGAGGTCAGGCCGAATTTCTCCTCTTCCCCGCACCGGTTCTTTGCCACAATATACTTCCTGGCCACGTCGGACTCATTGTAAAAACCGCTCAGACCTGACTCAAAGCTGCAAATGATATTCCGGCAGATGGGTTCCACGTCATAACCTTCCACGATGATGATGAAATCATCTCCGCCGATATGCCCCACAAAGCTTTTGCATCCGCATTCCTGTGCGATTGCTTCGGTGATGACCTTGCACAGGTACTGGAGGATCCTGTCCCCGTTTTCAAAACCGTACACATCGTTATAGGCTTTAAAGTTGTCGATATCGATGTACAACACCGTATAAGGCTCATCGGAAAGAACACATTCGATAAGCTTCTGTTCGATCATCAGGTTTCCGGGGAAACCCGACAGGGGATTGAGGTGCCTGGCATAGTTTATTTCCAGTTCCGTGGTTTTTTCAAGCAGGTCTTTTACCGTTACGAAACCAAAATATTTGGAATCCCTTGTGACGATGATATAGTCGTAAAGGTTCTCTTCCGTCCTGGTCATGGCCTGCTTGGAAACAATGTCGATGGTTGTCTCATAGTCAACCGTCAGGGGCCTTTTGTCCATCAGCAAGGTGATGGGCCTGTTGATGTAAAGGGCAAAACCGTATTGGGTCCCCAGCTTCGCATAGAATTTGTCCTTCATTACCAGTCCCATAAGGCGCCCGCTCTCCACCACCGGCAGTCCCAGGATGGAAGGGTTGGAGCTCAAGAGCTCAAGGACGTTGGCCCCGGAAAAAAAGGGATCGATGATTTTGCACTTCCTGCAGATATCCCCCACGAATACCGTTGAGGCTTTGCTTGAGTACATCTCACGTTTTTTTCTGTTCCGGGATTTGATGTGGGCGGCTATTTCCGCATTGATGGCCTCCAGGTCGGGCCTGGGCCTCTGGATATAGTAGCCCTGCCCATAGTCAATGCCTATGTCGATGAGGGCATTCAGCTCGTTTTCCGTTTCGATGCCTTCGGCGATAATTTTTATGTCCGCCGTCTGGCAAAAATCATGAAAGGTTTTGATCAACGCATGCTTGATTCCGTCCTTGTCAATATCCCGGATCAAGGTCATGTCCAGTTTCAGGTAATGGGGGTGGATTTCCGTAATGAGCTTCAGCCCCGAATAGCCCGAACCCGTGTCGTCGATGGCAATCTTGTAGCCCTGTTCCTTGTAGTTGTCGATGGTATTCTTAAAGCTCTTGAAATCTGCGACGGAATTCTTCTCGGTGATCTCAAAAACGATACTCTCCGGATTTATATTAAAGTCTTTTAAAAACTCTTTGGTAAACCCTCTTTTGAATTTTTCGTCGTTGATGGTGTGAGGGTCCACATTCAAAAAGATATAAAAGTCGCAATCATTTTTTGAAATGTTCTCCAACGCCCTCACCCTGCACAAAAACTCCAATTCCCACAGTCTCCCGTACATCCTGGCAAAATCAAACAGCTTTTCGGGGTTTTCAAAGAAGGTGTTGCGGGGTCCCCTGCTTAACGCTTCATAGCCCAGCAGTTTTCCATCCTTCAAGGATATAATCGGTTGAAAATGGGTTGAAACCGTTCCATTTTTCAATATTTCCATAAATTCATACCCGAGCTTCCTGTCTTCGGTGGCCTGGCTATTTATAATTTTTTTAATGTCGCTGTGTTCAAAATGGTCATAATATCTCAAAGCATAGCCCGAAATTGCGTTCATACCTGCACTCCCATTCTCTCTTGTATATAGAATTGTATTTTTCCTACGTTAAGCTTTCATTAAGCCAAGGTAAATTTATGCACTTTTAGAAGAATACTCCCTGCCAAAGAAAAAACTCCGCTTCCCCGTTATGAGCAGAGTTTTGTATCCTTAAGGCACTGTCCGGAATTCCTGGCGATGTCCTACATTCATTGAGGACATCTAGACAATATTTCTTTGAAGCTCCTCGGCCTCCCTGTGCCTGGAACTCCTCCGTCCAATGCCGCTGTAGTCGAACCCCAATGCTTCTGCTTTTTTTGCCGGCAGCAGGTTTCTGGTATCAATGATCACCGGCGTTCTCATTGCCCTGTAGGTGCTGTTCAAGTCCAGTTGTGCAAACTCCTCCCACTCCGTCATGAGCACCATGCAATCCGCCCCTTTAACGGCTTGCTGGGCCGTATCCGCAAATTCCACACCGCATTGCAACGCCCCCTCCAGGTATTTGACCACCGGGTCATAAACAACAATCTTTGTTTTTGTCTCCGCAAGCTTCTCCACCAGTTTGACAGCGGGTGAATTCCGGGTGTCGCCGGTACCCGCCTTAAAGCTCAGGCCCAGTATTGCCACCTTCCGGTCTTCCCTGCCGGAAAGCGCGCTCCATATTTTACCGAAGATTCCTTTGACCTGCAGGTGGTTCCTGTGGACCACCGACCTCAACAGGCTTGTGTCCGCGTTCGCCCTTTTCCCTATATGGATGAGGGCTTTGATGTCTTTGGACAGGCAGGGTCCTCCAAAACCCGGTCCGGGGTTCAGGTAAGCACCGCCGATTCTCCGGTCCAGCTTCATCCCCATCAGCACCGACGCCATATCCGCATCCACCTTTTCGCAGATTTCCGCTATTTCGTTTATGAAGGACAGCCTTGTCGCCAGGTAGGAATTGCATGCATACTTTATGAGCTCCGAACTCCTGGTGTCGGTGAAAATCACCGGGGCGCCGAAAGGAGCGTACAGTTTCTCCATGACCAGCGCACTTTTGTCCTTGTCCGTCCCCACAACGACACGCTCCGGCTGGAGGAAATCCTTGACCGCACTGCCCTCCCTCAAAAATTCAGGATTGGAAACCACATCAAATTCACCGTGGGGATTTTTCATATTGCTCTGTATGAACAATCGGGCCTTTGAACAGGTACCTACGGGTACGGTGCTCTTTACAGCGATGATTTTATATCCCTGTATATGCTCGGCGATGGACTTGAAGGCCCTGAACAGATGGGACACGTCGGTCTCTCCATTCCTACCCTCGGGAGTTCCCACCGCCACAAAGATCACGTCTGCTTCCGCCACAGCTTTGCCTATATCGGAAGTGAAGCTTATTTTCTTCTCCTGTCTCGCCTTCAAGACAAGTTCTTCCAGGCCTTCTTCATAGATGGGCAGGATCCCCTGGTTCAAACCTTCTATTTTTCTTTCATCAATATCCGCACAGACCACTTCATGCTGATGCGCTGCAAACCCTGCTCCCGTGACCAGTCCCACATAACCTGTTCCACCAATGACCGATATTTTCATGCTTTACCTCCCGGTTTATGATTTTATACCATAGCTCAAGCCGTTTCTTCAATACTTTTATAATGCTGTTCCAGGGCTTCCCGATAATCGGAGACAAGCTGTCCGAACACCCCGTCCCATGATTTTGAAAGGGTATGCTCTCTTGCACTGCGGCTCATCCTGTCCAGCAGCTCATGGTTTTCAATACAGGCTCCGGCGGCTGCAAAAAAGCTTTCCGCATTTCTGGGTTCACACAGCAAGCCGTTAAAGCCATTTTTTACACTGTCCTTGACCCCTCCCGAATTGGCGGCAATGACCGGAAGTCCGGATGCCATGGCCTCCAACACCACGTTGCCGAAGGTTTCGGTACTTGAGGGAAAAAGGAAGACATCGCAGGAGGCATACAGCTCCGATAACTCCCTGCCCTTCACGTATCCTGTAAACACCGTGTCTTCCGGAAGGGCGTTTTTCATGAAAGAGGCGTAGGGGCCGTCGCCCGCAATGACAAATCTGGCTTTTCCGCCATAGGCACAGATAACTTTTTTGATGCTTTCAACCAGAATATCCAGGTCCTTTTCAGCAGCGAGCCTCCCCACATACAGGAAGGCCAATCTTTCCTCCAGCCCCAGTTCCTCTCTCAGCCTCTTATTCCTGTGGCAGGGGCTGAATATTTCAGTATCAATTCCTCTGGGCCATATTTTCAGATTTCCGACGCCATTTGCCCGGAGGATTTCCAGCGTGTCTGTAGAAGGGCAGAAATTCATGCCGGAAAAACCGTGAAACCACCTGAAATAGTTCCATATAAGGTTCTCCATGTACTCCAGGTTGTAATATTTCAGATATACGTTGAAATTTGTATGGTAGGAGGCCACAACAGGGATGCCTCTTTCACGGGCATACCGCAGACCCGCCGTTCCTATTCCCAGTGGGGTCACCAGATGTACCACATCCGGATTGAATTTATCTGCCAGACTGCAAATATTGGAATAGAAAGGAATTGACAGGCGGCACTCGGGATACAGGGGGAAGCTTACGCTTTTAAATCTTCTGACATTTCTTGCATTCATGGGCAAGGAGCTTCCGGGATAATCCGGAGCAAAAAAAACATGCTTTATCTCTTTGCTTTCAAGATATCCCGCCAGCTTATCCAGTGTGTTCGTTACACCGTTGATTTGCGGGTAAAAGGTATCTGTAAAATATGCTATCCGCATAACAGTTTCTCCAGAAAATATATGAATTGACCTACTGTCCTGATTGTAGAATTTGATTAATAACTGGGTATTAAAACAGGGTAAATTTTGAGTTAAAGCAATAGGTAAACAGCTTATCCACGAATTTCTTAAAAATTTCACCGGAAAGTATGTTATAATTAAAAAGGACGATTAAATAATTAATTTAATGGAGCTGCTTTGTTTAATAAAAGAATTATCACTTTAATTTCATTCATCCTTTTATTTGTTTTCGTTTTACAATTTTCACCGGTGCTGCTGCCCGACCAGGCCGGTGCCGTCAAGCATGCCCCAAATACCAAAGCGGCCATCGTCCACAGCAGTCACTTTTCGGGCATGCAAATCAATGTGGACACCAGAAAGCCCACCATCAAATTTTCTGCAACAAAATTTCAAGACTTTTCCGGCTTTCATTATTCCTGGAATATTTATTCCTTCCAAAAGCTCAGTCTTTACGGGGTCGCCAGCGATTCCCGCCAGAAAATCCAAAACCACATCATCCACTATTTCAACGGCAGTAAGTACAAAAGCCTTTGCCTCCATGCCTGAAAACTGATACACAGGAGGTGAAACAGATGGATATATTCGTAATCGGCGTTATTGCTTTCGCAGTGGTATTTATCGTCGGTGGGCTTGTTGCCGGCCACTACGCTTCAAAAGCCAGCCAGAACGAAGCCGAAACAAATAAGGATCAGAAAATAAAATAGCAATGCCATAGCAGGCGCAGGCGCTTTGCCTTATCGGGCAGAGCGCCCTGCCCCTGTTAACCGTTAATTCCATTATTATTGCACACAGGGGGTAGATTGATGACCAAAGGAAAAAAAACCAAATGGAAGGTGCTTCAAAAATTCATATTTCTTTTTTTAGGTGCTGTGCTTACCGCAGCCGGGCTGGAATTCTTCCTCATACCCAACAGAATCATCGATGGAGGTGTGGTGGGCATATCCATCATAACCAGCCATCTGAGCAAAATACCCCTGGGAATTCTAACCTTTTCCCTCAACATTCCTTTCCTCTTCTTCGGGTATAAACAAATCGGAAAAACATTTGTTATCGACTCGCTGTTCTCTATCTCCGTCCTGTCTTTCTGGGTATCGGTTTTTCATCCCATTCCGGGCTTGACCAACGATGTGCTGCTGGCAACTGTCTTTGGAGGAATTATCATCGGCGTGGGAGTAGGATTGATTATAAGATACGGAGGTTCCCTGGACGGCACTGAGATTGTCGCCATTGTACTGAACAAGCGCATTTCCTTTTCCGTAGGACAGATCGTAATGTTTTTCAACATATTCATTTTAAGCAGCGCAGGAATCGTGTTTGGCTGGGACAGGGCCATGTATTCCCTGATCGCCTATTTCATTGCCTATAAACTGATTGACATTATTGTGGAGGGCCTGGATGAGGCAAAAGCTGCCATGATTATCTCCGACAAGGGCGATGAAATCGCCGAAGCAATAACCGCCCGCCTTGGCAGGGGCGTTACTTACCTGGACGGCAAAGGAGGCTTCTCTCAGGATGAGAAAACCATATTGTACTCCGTCGTAACCCGTCTGGAAATTGCAAAGCTCAAATCCATCATTTACGACAAAGATGAAAGCGCATTTGTAACCATCCACGATGTATACGATGTCATGGGAGGAAAGCACAAAAAGAAGGCAATCCATTGATTGCCGTCCTGTTGACAGTTTGGTAATTTTGTCCTATAATCATTGTTAACCAAATCAATTTCGTTGGTTAACAATATATCAGCAGCGAACTTCACACCTTCGCTCATTATAGGAGAACATTATGAAAAGCAGAACTTACAGTATGGTGCTTGTTTCCCTTTTTGCCGCCCTCACAGCCGTCGGAGCCTTTTTGAAGATCAATGTCCCGCCGGTGCCCATTACCCTGCAATTGTTTTTTGTAATCTTTGCGGGACTCTTGCTGGGCTGGAAGCTGGGCTTTGTGTCCCAGGCCCTTTATATTGCCATCGGTCTGGTGGGCATACCCATTTTTGCCAACGGAGGCGGCCCGCAGTATGTATTGAATCCTTCCTTCGGATTTATCCTCGGCTTTGCCGGCGCGGCCCTTACTGCAGGCCTCATATCCCGGAAAACCGAATTCATAAGACAGCCCTATGTCAGGTACATTATCGCTTCTGCCGCCGGGATCCTGGTTTGTTATGCCATAGGCCTTCCCTACCTGTACGCGGTTGTGAAGTTTTTAAATGGAAAGGACATCACCGCCGCCACCGTAATCTGGAAATACTTTCTGCTGTTTATTCCCGGCGATGTGGTCAAGCTGGTGATTGCGTCGGTCCTGGCGGTTGAAATAAAGAAAAGAATTTCGATAAATTAACCGTCAAAGCCCGTCAATTTCTCAGGCTCTGTATGGGGGCCGGAATCCTTCCGCCCCTCCGGATGAATTCAACGCTGTTGAACTTGTTTACGCTCATCACCGGTCCCGAACCCAAAAGTCCGCCGAATTCAACGATGTCCCCCACTTTTTTACCGGGAGCGGGAATAATCCGGACTGCGGTGGTCTTTTGATTGATGACTCCGATGGCAGATTCATCGGCGATTATTGCGGAAATGGTCTCCGCACTGGTATCCCCCGGGACAACAATCATATCCAGACCCACGGAACAGACACAGGTCATTGCTTCCAGTTTTTCTATCGACAGTGCTCCCTTCATTACCGCATCGATCATTCCCGCATCTTCGCTGACGGGAATAAAGGCTCCGCTCAGGCCACCCACATAAGAGGAAGCCATAATGCCGCCTTTTTTGACCGCATCGTTCAACAGGGCCAAAGCGGCGGTAGTCCCATGGGTGCCGCATTTCTCAAGACCCATTTCCTCCAGGATGTAGGCCACGCTGTCACCAATGGCGGGCGTGGGAGCCAGTGAAAGGTCAACGATGCCAAACTGTACTCCAAGCCTTCTGGAAGCCTCTTGTGCCACAAGCTGTCCCATTCTGGTGATTTTGAAAGCAGTTTTCTTTATGGTCTCGGATACGGTACCGAAGTCGGCGCCACGAACCTTTTCAAGGGCGCACTTTACCACGCCCGGACCGCTTACGCCCACATTGATGACGCATTCCGGCTCGCCAACTCCGTGGAAGGCTCCTGCCATAAAGGGGTTGTCCTCCACCGCATTGGCGAAAACCACCAGCTTGGCACAGGCCAGGCCGCCGTCCTCCGCCGTCAGTTCAGCCGCAGTCTTGATTATTTCTCCCATTTCCCTGACGGCGTCCATATTTATTCCGGTTTTCGTTGATGCTACATTTACGGAAGAGCATACCTTTTTTGTGGCTTTCAGCGCCTCGGGAATAGACCGGATAAGCTTTTCGTCCCCCCGGGTATAACCCTTGTGCACAAGGGCGGAAAACCCTCCGATGAAGTTCACACCCACCGTCTCAGCCGCCCTGTCCAGGGCCTCGGCGAACTTCACATAGTCCTGGTCCTCCGAGCTCTCCGCGATGATGGATATGGGGGTTACCGAAATTCTTTTGTTGATGATGGGGATGCCATATTCCCTTTCAATATCCTCGCCCACCTTTACCAGGTTCTCCGCAAGGCGGGTGATCTTGTCGTAGACTTTCTGCCTGGCGATTTTGCCCTCCGCGTGGCAGCAGTCCCTCAGGGATATGCCCATTGTAATAGTCCGGATGTCCAGGTTTTCCTCCTGAATCATCTTGATGGTCTCTATGACCTCAAAAGGATTTATCATCATATTCCTCCTAAAATACCAAACGCAATATCTTATTGTTAAAACCATTAAGTTATATTTGAAAATTCATCAACTCGGAAATTGTCAGATGCGAGGAAAACAAGGCACAAAGCGACGTGAGGAACGGAGTTTATTTTTAATAAATGAGTACCGAACGAGCTTTGTAACGCAGTTATCCGACGCAGATCACAATTTCCGTCCTAGATGCGGTGCATGGAGTTGAATATATCCTCATGCTGTATCCTGACGGAAACTCCCAGCTCCACACCTTTATTCTCAAGTTTTTCCGAAAGTTCCGCAAAAGCGATGCCGGCTCTGGAAATATCCACAAGCATGATCATCGTAAACATATCCTGCATGATGGTTTGAGTTATATCCAATATATTTACATTGCTTTCCGCCAGTATATTGCTGACTGCTGCAATGATGCCCACCCTGTCCTTGCCGATAACCGTTATAACTGCGCGCATAAAAAACTCCTCCCAAAACATATTCAAATTGTATTATACCCTTGACGCAGTATTATGGCAACTGCAAGTTGTCGGCACCCATTTGCAATATGCCTTTTGCGCAACTTTCGCAAAAAAATAAAGGGACAGCCGTTTAACTGTCCCTTTATTTAGTAAGGGAAACGGCTGATTTAAAATGTTCTTCACGCGTTCGCCCGCCATAGCTCACTGGCCACATTTTAAATTCGCCGCTTCTTTTCATAATTTACGTAGGCACAACCCGTCAATTTAATTGCTCTTAATGCTGGTAAGAGCTTTGTACACGGCAACTGCCAGCTCCGCCATGGTGGTGTTGTCACCGGGTCTGAATTTTCCCTTGCTTCCTTCCATTATGCCGAGACCTTTGCAGATTGCCACCGCGCCCACTTTATCGCGGCTTATTTCTCCCGAATCCCCATAGGGAAGTTTGAATATCTCTTCCGCCGCTGCCAGCCTGTCGTATTGAATCAGTCTGACCAGCAGCCCTGCCAGTTCCTCTCTGGTGATGCCGGCGCCGCCTTTGAACTCTCCCTCTGTGTTGTCGATGATTTTATAATTTACCGCCATTTGAAGAATTTTATAATCCGGGTCTTTCTCGGTAACATCCTTGAATTTTAAAGGCTCGAAGACCTGCTGGCTGTATATCCGGTTACTCTTGCCGCTGACAAGCATTTTTACGGCGTCCAGCCTGGTAGCTTCTGCGTCGGGCTTAAAGGATGCGATCTCCAAAATTCCATGGGAATGCAGGATGCTGATTTCCTTTTCCGCCCAGTGCCCCTTCAGGGAGTTTCCCGTACCGTCTGTCTCCCCGTCGGTTTCCTGTCCCAAATAGTTCAGGGGCTTTCCGGAATGTGCGTCAATGTAGTTGGCAGTTGAGTAAGGATTTACACTTTTGAGCCTGTATGCCAGCCTTACGTCAAAAGCGGAAGGGTCATTTTCACTTTTTTCATAGGCGGTATAAAACAGTTCGGGTTGATAGTTCTCAAAGTACGTCTTGAAGGCGGCCTCCTTTTCTATAATTCCCTTACTGTCGGGGAACTTGAGGTCTTCGGTCCAGCGACCCCTCAGGGCCTTGACTTCGCCGTTCTTGGCGTCCACTTCCACGTTGATGCTGTTATCGCCATAAGCGATTCCGTCCACCGTCCTGGGAAAGGAGAAGTAGTACACCCTGTTCACGATCTTTTGATTATTGAGATATATGATATTATCGATAAAATTCTGTTTGGTCTGGATATCCCTGATCCTGTCGGGCATATACCTGGCGACCGCCTTCAAGGCCCTGGCATAGGCTTCCTCCCAGCTGACTTTGGGCTGAAAATCCTTTTCCGGTTCCTCCACGTCAAATTTATCTACATAAATAAGGGCGCCGCTCATGGCATCGACCAGGGCCGTCCCCCTGTTGCCGTTCATGTTTTTGTCATCTTTTTTATAAAACTGTCCCATCCAGGTTTTTTTACCATTGGCTCCCCAGCCCTGTTCATTTTCCGAATACCTCAGGGCCTCAATTTCATAGTCGGTCCCGTAAAGCCCTTTAACTGCTGTCAGAAGGAGCTTTTCCGCCGTTTCCTTGTTTATTTCCCCCTTGGGCTTTGAAATCACCGCCGCCGAATTGAAAAGCTCTTCCCGTTCCTTATCGGACAGGTCTTTCACTCTTTTTTCTTCCCGTGCTTTGCCGGCATAATCCATGGGCTTTCCTGACTTGGCATCCAGGATATTGCCGCTCGTATAGTCCAGGCCGTAGGCCAGCCTGACTTCCCTGGGCGGATCTTCAAAATATCCCCTGCCTCTGACCGGAATGTACTGTAAAATGAACTGCGCACCGCTCTTAAAATTTTCTTCCGCCTTGCTTTTATCAATGGCCTCCGATTTGTCCGGCACACTGCCGATATCGTTCCAGACAAAGCTATAGGAGCTGACCTTGCCGCTGACCCCGTCCACGTTGATCATCACATAATTCCTGTCAAACTCCAGGCCGTTGATGATACGCATATACCTGAAAGCATAGGAGGAGGTGTAGGCCATGTTCATTACGCCAAAGGCATCGTCTTTTATATATTTAAGCTGTTTGTATTCGTCCGGGTTCATCTGCTGAAGAAATTTATCCGCAATTTTTTCAGCTTCCGCTTGTGTTATTGCCGCCGCGGTGATAGGAGTCTCCGGCCTGAAGGAATATTGGTACCTGCTCATTCTTACCACCCTCCCGCTCTGGGCGTTTACCGAAACCTGCATGTTGACGCTCTGTTCTCCTGAATTCAGGTTAAAGGCTATTTCCCATACATAACCTCTTCCCAGATCATAATCCCGTGTGAGTTCAGTGTTTATCTCACTCTTTTTTTCATCAACGGAAACCTCAAATTTTTCCTTAAGCACAGCTTTTGCAATTTCAAGGGCTTTATCCTTTGAAACCTTCGCCGCGCTTTCATCCACCTTCTCCACATCGGCTCTCACAGGTACGGCCATCTGCACGGATACGCTTTCCGCCAGGGCCGGCACCCATGACCCCAACAGAACCGCCGTTAAAACCAATAAAGCCATTACTCTTTTTGCCATGTTTCTCCCCCTCCCACAATTTACCTTTTGCACAAAAAATTATATCCCAAACCTTTGTTCAGCGCAACTCATTTGCATTATTGCCCGAACATATGTTTGCTAAATTTTATGCTTTATGGTAAAATGTTAGTGACTTACCAATAATAACTACAACATTTCTATATACACCCTATAAGGAATGTTGTCTGACAATCTTTTGAGGTGGACTTGCATGGAACTGCAGAAGAGAATAGAAATACTTTCGGCCGCCGCCAAATATGACGTATCCTGCTCCTCCAGCGGAAGCAGCCGGAAAAATACTCCCGGAGGCGTGGGCACCGGGCATCTGAGCGGCATATGCCACAGCTGGTCCGACGACGGAAGGTGTATTTCCCTGCTGAAGATACTGTTGACCAATTACTGCATGTACAACTGCTCCTACTGCGTGAACAGGTCGTCAAACGATATTGAAAGAGCTGCGCTGACCCCCGACGAAGTGGCCGATATGACCATAAACTTTTACCGTAGGAATTACATCGAAGGCCTCTTTCTCAGCTCTGCCGTTTTCAAAAGCCCTGACTACACCATGGAATTGATCCTCCGGGCCATAAAAAAGCTGAGACAGCAATACAGGTTTAACGGCTACATCCATGTCAAAGCCATTCCCGGAGCCAGCATGAGCCTCATCGCGGAAGCCGGAAGCTATGCGGACAGGATGAGCGTGAATATCGAGCTTCCTTCAAGCCAGAGCCTGACACTGCTTGCCCCGCAAAAAAACAGAGATTCCATTATAAAGCCCATGGGGTTCATAAGCTCGGCGATCACTGCAAAGAAAGAAGAAAAGAAGCTGTTCAGGGGTTCCGGCTCCTTCGTCCCCGCCGGTCAAAGCACCCAGCTAATCGTGGGAGCCACCCCGGAGCATGATTTAAGCATATTGAAGCTGTCGGAGGGACTGTACAAAAGCTTTTCATTAAAAAGGGTGTACTATTCGGCCTACGTCCCCGTAGTAAATCACCCCAACCTCCCTGCACTGGCGGCGCCTCCCCTTCTGAGGGAGCACAGGCTGTACCAAGCGGACTGGCTTTTAAGGTTTTACGGCTTCAAGGCTGACGAGCTGCTGGATTCCTCCCATGCGGATTTTGACACGGAGCTGGATCCCAAATCCGATTGGGCCCTGAGAAACCTGCACCTTTTCCCCGTGGAAATCAACAGGGTGGATTACGAGATGCTGCTGAGAATCCCCGGCATAGGCGTCAAATCCGCCTTGCGGATTGCGGTCGCCAGAAGAATATGCCCCCTCAGCTACGACAGCCTGAAGAAAATGGGCGTGGTGCTGAAACGGGCCAGGTACTTTATTACCTGCCAGGGCAAGTACTATGGGGAAAATACCATGAATGAAAACATCGTGAGGCTGGGCCTGGTGACCGGCCAGCCGAAAAAGCCCTCCCAGCTTCCCCGGTGGGAGCAGCTTTCCCTTTTCCCCATGCTGCCGCAGCTTCCCGCACCTGAAGTTGCCCTGTCCACCATTTCGGGACAGCTATAGGAGGTACCCCATGATCTACACCTATGACAGTACATTTGAAGGCCTTCTCACCGCCGTCTATGAAGCCTACTACCGGCGTGAGAACCCGGAAAAAATCCTGCCGGGAAATTACCTGCAGCACAGCCTGCTGGACCAGGTCCTGCATATCCCCACCGACCCGGAAAAGGCCGGAAAGGTTTATGATTCCATCCGTACCAAAATATCCGGCCAAGCCCTGGAACATGTGTATTATGCCTACCTGTCGGATTTCGACGACGCGGGCACCTGCATCTACCAATACCTGAAGCTTGGCTGGAAAATGGGAAGGAGGATCGACAGCCACCTGTCGGACGACAGGGTGTTGAAAATACATAACATGAGCTACAAGGTGGGCGGGGAAAAACACCGCATGCTGGGACTCTTAAGGTTCAGGCAGCTTTCCGGCGAACTGTACTATGCCCCCATGGAGCCTACTTACAATATTTTGCCTATCGTCGCACCTCATTTCTCTGAGCGTCTGGCAGACCAGAACTGGGTGATTCATGATGTAAAAAGGCGTCTTGCCGCCGTTTACAACAAACGCAGCTGGGTGCTGACGGAGCTGGATGCAAACCAGTACATGGCGGGGAATGATGATGAGTTGATCTACCAGGATTTGTGGAAGCGCTACTTTGAAAGCATCGCCATAAGGTCCCGGGTAAATCCCAGGCTCCAGAGGCAGCACATGCCCAAGAAGTACTGGAAGTACCTTGTGGAAAAGAACGGCTGAGCACCCGCAGTGCTCCTAATTGAAAAGGACGAGATTTTCCTGACCTATTTTTTCAAAGGGATTATAAAACTGTATTTCCTCCTTAATGCCCTCAGACAGTTCACCGGGCTTGAAACACAGGTGTATTCCTTCTCCCTCGATGAAAAAGCCCGCTCTGTCAATGGCCTGGTCAAGCCTTTTCAGGTCCTTTTCCGAAAGCTTCCTGTCCCCCAACTGTTGGGTGATATTTTTTTTGAACATTTTTTTATAATCATACCCGCCGTTGAACAGGTCCTTCAATTTCATCTCTTTCCCTACCGCCGTATCAAAGCACCGGAACCGTCTCCCTGCAGATTCCGGCTTTCCGTTGTAGGTTGTGTTTTCATAGATGGAAAAACTCAGCATACCGTCGTAATTTGCATGAATCATGGTATTGTAAACCTTCTCCGACGCAATTTTTACCGCGGAGCTTTCATACGACTTCACGGCCTTCTGCTTGAAGCCTTCGATGTCAACCTCCCCAAGGGCCGCATTCAGTTTGTCCTCCAGCTCCTTTTGGCCTGTATTTTCAAACTTCGCCTTCTGAACCCAGAGGTTGTATTCAGGTTTGTTCTCTTTTATCGAGTCCCACTTGATTTTTATAGGACCGGGAAGCAGTTTTTTTGACAGCCTCTCCTTCTCATAAAGATTTTCACCCGCATTCCAATACTTGTCATAGGCAACAAAAGCCCCGCCAAATTCATCCAGAGGAATGCTTATCCTGTATTCGGGGCTGACAAACTCCGGGCTCCTGTCATCAAATACTACCACCAGCATATTTTCCGTCAGATAGAAGGGCTGGTCGGGATAAATTCCTTGAAAGGCTTTCGTAAGGGCATATTCCTCTACATTCTCCCGGATGATGTATTCCGTCAGCTTCTGATTGACCAGCTTGACCACGTCGACGCCGTCGGCAAACAAATCCTGCAGTCCCAGCTTTTTGCCGCTTTTAAGCTCATATGCCACAGGGACGGCTTTGCTCCAGCTGTATTCCTTGCTCCAGTATTCACTGGAATAGAAGCCCAGGGATAAAATATTGTTATAATTTGCAGCAATGCTGTAGCTGTAGTTTTTTTGAATGCGCTGTTCCGGCACGTCCTTTGCTTTTTCCCTGTCCGCCCCTGCAAGAACGGATCTGTCAATAAACTTCCGGGCGTCTTCTTCAAACTCTTTGTTCAGTTTTTCCTGGAGAGTCTTGTCCTTCAAGCCCTTGATCTCAAGGCGGTCGACATGCAGGATCATGTCCGGCGATTCCTTTTGCATGTTAACAGGGTCCGTCTGTATGCCGTTGACGAGGAGGTACTTTTTGGGCTGTACGGCTTTTAAGCCTGTGCCGGCCTTTTTTGTTTCTCCGGCGGATTCGGACTCCTGAAGCAGTCCAGGATTTTGATTTTCAGCTTCGGGCAGTACAGCCTGGGACACCTGCAATTTTTCCTCCGGTACAGGTGGCTTCACATCCTCCAGCCTTTTTTCCTCTTGGGCGCAGGAGGTAAAAAGCAATGCAAGCGCCATGAATAAAGCAGTCCGTTTTCTAATCATATCAACCTCTATTGAACAGGTATATACCCGGATTTTTCCGCCACCTTCTGGCCTTCCTCCGACAGCAGCCACTCCAGCAGCCGTCTCGCCGGGGAATCCGAGGCATCGTCCTTTCTCAGCACTGCATAATAGGCGCTTGCAAGCGGATACCTTCCACTCATAATGGTTTGCTTGTCCGGCTTCACACCGTCTACTCCGATTAATTTGACGGTATCTTTTACATACATGGTATTGGCATAATAGTATACCGAGTAGCCCAGGGCCTTTTCAGAATTATCATAGCCTGCAACCCTTTCTATAAGCCCTTCCATGGCTTCCGGCTTCAATTCCGTGGGAGCTTGAGCCATATCCAGGCCTTTCATCACCAGATTTTCCATGATGGTCTGGCTCCCGGAATTTTTGGGCCGCTGGTAGGCGATAATCTCCATATCCCTGCCGCCCACCTCTTTCCAATTTTTTATTTTCCCCTGGTATATTTCCTGAATCTTTTTTAACTTCAGCGACTCCACCGGATTGTCGACGTTGACCAGAAAAACGAAGGCGTCCTTCACGACCGGAACCACTTCCATTTCCACGCTGCCTTTCCTCGCCAGCTCCAGTTCTTCCTTTGAAGGTTCCGTCACAAAAATAATGTCAGCCTTTCTTTCGATCAGATTCACATAAGCATTGTGGGTCGTATTGTGCCTTATAAACCTTTTTACGTCCACCCTGTCCATTTTCAGAAGCTCTGCCCCAATTCCTTCCGACAAGGGGATTGTCGCCGTAGAGCCGTCAATCCTCA
>JAFADI010000216.1 GCA_023424965.1 Bacillota bacterium | reverse complement strand
GAGATGCAGGCGATCATAAGGCCTGTCAACAAAGGCAAGTTCATGCGGGTGGACCGGAACGACATCTACTTCAACAAGCAGGCAATCATAGCGGCCTGCCAGGAAATAAAGCTGCTGAGGCTAAAATACGGCATGGGGCTGACGAGCGGATGGGGCTTTGGCAGGACGGAGGAAGAGAAAGCCAGGGAAGAACAGAATTACAGGAAGCTGGAGAGGATATGGCAGGAGGTAATTCCCCGGTACGCCAGGAAACTGGACGGGCAAATCGATGCGTTAAACAGAATCTACAACGGAAAAATCATCCCCTTTGAAAACAAGGACGACGAATACAGGACAAAAGCCGACAGGCTCTACGGGAAGTACACAAACCCGTGGGAGAGAATCCGTACGCGCAGCATAGCGGAAATAAAATTAAGGACAGATTTGCTCAGGGGAATCGCGGCGGCAATTATCGACCTGGTAAAGGGGGTATACGGCCTTGGAAAGGGAGTCGTATGCTATGCGGCATCCGGTGCGGTATTGGCAGTGACCTATCCCTTCAGTCAAAGGCCCCGATGGGCGGAGGAAAATATTAAAGAGACCAATGGGGCAGTAAGCGGCATATTGAAGGACCCAATGCTGCTTGTAGAAGCATTTTCACAGCAGGTAACGGACGCCTATGAGGAAGAAGGAGCGGGGTATTGTATCGGATATGCTGCAGGAGATTTCCTGGGGGCCAAAGGGCTGGACAAGCTGGCGAAGCTTGGCAAAGTAAAGCTGCCGGAGAAAAGCATCCCGAAAGAAACAGGCAATACGGCAGCTGACACGGTTAAGACTCCGAGATTGACTGTAGAAGTCAATAATGATATAAAAACAATCAATGGAAGACCTGTGAAAATAAATCCAGGTCAACAAGATAAACACATAGTAGGAACAAATAATTACAGTCAGGAAATAGGGAATGGAAAGCCGAGAAGTATTTTAAGTGAAAATCCAGATCAATTGTTAGATGATTATGCTGGTATGGGACAGAAGATTAATGACTATAAAGAACGGATTGATTTTGGAAAAACAATTGGCCAATACTATGATGAAGTAACAGGCACATATACTGATACAAGTATAGGAATAGTGACATATGGAAATAAAGGTGCGCACATAATTCCTGCAAGGCCTAAGTAATTACTTACAGGAGGAATAAAGCTAATGGATGAATTATTACGTTCAATTAATAAGTATCCAAACGGAACCAAGTTGATTATTGTGTTAAATAGTGGTGTTAAAATTAGAGGGGAGATAGATACTATATATGAAACTGATAATGGCTTAGAACCAGATGAAGACGGATATAAAGAGTATTATGCATGTGTATTAAAAGTTAAAGCACTTCTTGATAATACAAAGGATGAAGCTATAAACATTGGAGCGCTGATAGAAGTTTCTATGCAAGAGCCACCATTGGCTATATGGCTTGAAGACAATACAAAAATTTGGTAATTATATAGGTTGCTTGTCACACAGTTCCGGCGGATGTGGCCTTTCTTCTTGTTATTTAAGTAGATATAAAATTGATAAGGTGAAACTATTGTGGCATAAACTTCTTAAAGCGAGGTTCTCAAGAAACCTTTTATCCGTCCTGTTTTGTGCTATGCCACATTGTCAAGAAGCAGGGGAATCTTTTGGTTGACATAATGCTTTGCTGGCCTATTAAAAAAGACTCGAAGCCGTCTGAGTTTCCTGCATCTTCGGTAGAGTAAAACACTTCTCCGGTCTTTGGATTGGCTGCTCCATAAATGATCTTCCGTTTCCTTGAACCCCGGCTGATCCAACATTTTAACACCATCATGCTCCCGTTACTCTTGTTATATCCGTTCTCCCGTGGAGACTGCTGCAAAACCTGGTCCGCCCTCTCGAGTTGCTCTTTGTTCAGCTTGCTCTCTGAACCTCCGCGATGTTGTGGAATCAAAATAGTATCAGCCTGCTTTCTTTCCGCTGATATTATGATATTATATCTACGTATCCTTAATTGTTGGAAATTACAGGAAATAGGCTATTTTAATCATTGTGTACTTTTCTATAAAAGATGTAATTAGTATTAGAATTGTTGGCAACAGTATAACGACGATACAAACAACAATTCCAAGATGACTGCTTGTTACTTTAAAGAAAAATTTGAATAACCTTTCTGCAAATAAATTAAACAAAATGTAAGTTGCGAAGGTCGCAAGCAACACTACGACAATAGACTTTGCGGGGTTCATTTTTATTGGCTCCCTTCATACTGATTCTTATGACCTAAAAACTAAGAATTGAAGCCAAATAGACGTATCTATTTGGCTTCATCTGGTAATCATTGTCATAATCATGATAAGTTTCAAAAAATCCTTTAAAAGACAGTCAATGGTGTAAAACCAGGGCATTACTTTCAACCGACTTTTTTGAGCTTTGCATTCAGGAAATTGATGTCATTATTCTGGGCAGCAGACTTCCGGGGGGTACCCGGGCCCCTCACAGAAACTTTTACCGCATACAGGGTGACAAATGTCAGAACCACCCCTACAAACAGGCCGGCAAAAAAAGAAGGAATAATCAAAGTAAACACCTCTTTATCCTTAGTACCTAAAACTTTCCATCTATATAATACACGAAGATAGAAGAAAATGCAATATTATGTAAGAAAAAGTAACATTTATACGGTTATTTATATAAATCCATAAACACGGGAGGAACCTTACAGGGCTTTATCTCAATTGTCTCCCAGACCTTGCCCGTCACATAGGGCTCTGTTTTGAGATACTCCTCAAGCTCCTGCCGGGTGGGGAAATCAAAGACCAAAATGGTTTCTAAAGCACTGGGGGGCATCATTTGAATTAATCCTGGTTTTAAAATGAAATAAAAAAGCCCTCAAACCGTTAAGTTTGAAGGCGTTGGTGACCCATCCGCGACTCGAACGCGGGACACCTTGATTAAAAGTCAAGTGCTCTGCCAACTGAGCTAATGGGTCGTACTGGCTGGGATGGCTGGACTCGAACCAACGAAATGCCAGAGTCAAAGTCTGGTGCCTTACCGACTTGGCTACATCCCAATAAATCAGATTTTTAGAAATCAGAAACTAGATATTAGTATACCCTAATCTCTAGTCTCTTATTTCTTTTCTCTGTATTTCTGGGGTGGATGATCGGGTTCGAACCGACGGCCTCCAGAGCCACAATCTGGCGCTCTAACCAACTGAGCTACACCCACCATTTGTCAGTGTCCTTGAAAAGACACATTAAGTATTTTAAAGCAGAAACGGCGAAATGTCAAGAAGATTCTTGTGCCAAATGCAGGGGATTTTTTATAACCAATTGGTGAAATGAGGAGATCAATGTTGATAACTGCTTGTAATATTTATTATATAATTATAGATTGTTGGATAAATGCGAAAATAAATCAGTTATTGTAATTATTTGAAAAATTCTATATAATTCCTATATGTGCTTGCGGTTGGAAGTAAAAGCAATCGAACTTTGGATAAGCACTTTACTATAAGCTGATGTATTTTACATATATAACCATATCTCTCAAAGAATTAACTCCAACCAATTATAATAACATCATTATTATACAAATATAGAGATCGTACATAAAAGAAGAATAAGGCGGAGGAAAAAATGAGTGAGAATAATGTTATTTTAAATTACCAAAAAATGATTGAAAGAATTTTTGGCAGTGTCAATGCCAAAAGAGAAGAAATAACGTCCCTTGAGGAATCATTAACCATGTCTTTAAGCAGCATTCATGGTGCGAAACAAAACAGTGACTTTATTGTTGCAATTTCTTGGCTAATTTCTCTGGCGAATAAATATAATATTGATTTGACCGAAGCCTTGTTAAGAAAACATCCAAATGTATGTTATTATTGCTTAAAATCGCCATGCATTTGTAGTATAACAAAAAAAGAGCCACCCAAAAAAATGTCAGAGAGAGAAAAAGCAAAAGAACGAGAATACTTTTATTCACTGTTGGATAAACCGTATGTTTTTAACTTTAAATATTTCGTTGATAGTATTAACAAGATTTATCCTGCGAACAGATCGGATTTTAATCATCATGGTAATTACTATCATATATCTAAGATATTTGAAGAGTTGGGTGAGCTAATACAGGCAATTAATAAGTTTAAACAGGATGATAGCGTCACTATAAATTTGGAATTTGCCGATTTGTTTTATTGGTTACTGAGCTTATGGTCTGCTTCCTTTCCAGATGTTGATTATGACATAGCATTTGAAGATTATTATCTTAATGGGTGTAGGAAATGTAAATCGGAGGTATGCAAATGCATTAATATAACGGTATTAAGAGATTATGTTGATGATGACCAGTTAATTGCATATAAAGATGCTATTAGTAAGCAGCGGTTTGCAGATGATATTTCTATCTCAAATGATTTGGTTGGCGATTTGCTGTTTGCGATAAAAAGTAAAAACAATGAAATTAGAAAAGATATCCTTCAAAAAACAAAGAAGTTTTGTCATGAACATGGAGTTGCTGTTGATGACCGAAGGAGTTACAGATTATGATAAAGAAGGGTGTAATATTTATTTTTATTATGGTATTCACCCCATTTCTTGTTTACTCTGTTGTGCTACTGCCATCGAAGTTTCAAATTGGAGCTACGGATAGCTGGCTAACTTTTTATTCTACATTTTCTGGTGGAATTCTGGGAGGGCTTATTGCATATTTTGTTTCTAAATATCAAATTAAGGAAAACAATTTGCAAAACGAAAAAAATAGGGTGGAAGCAATAGTAAGTAATTACAAAACTTTAATTAGCTATCTTAACTGTGTACGGAGTGAATTACTTAAGCTCAATGGCCTTGTTTCAAAAGATAATTATAGTATTTTGGAAACGGAAGTTCCTTTTATTGGGGATTACTTAATAATGATTAATACTGTACAACATACTCAATTACAATATAAATTAATCGAAGTATTTAATAAAATCAACAATCTCAAGGAGCTTCAGAAATCAATTTTACAAATAATGAAGGAAAAGAACTATGTAAATATTTTATATAGTTTTAAAGATGTTACGGATAGGAGTATTTGCAAAGATATTCAGAAAACCATTGAACTGAAAATAAAATTGTTTTTGGAGCAGTCAGAAAAAATAGTTCATGAAATTGAATTGTTGAGTAGTAGAGACATATCTGCTGAGTTAAAAAATAACATCGGATGCTATTGAGTATAAGCCCCCGCCTAACAAATGTCCTGCGGTTTATTCTACCGCAGGACATTTTTATCCCATAAACTCATCTTAACCGTTGCGTTTCCTCCTCAATCACCTTTTTGTCGATCCTGTCAAAAAGGATTTCCACCGGTCCGATGGCCGAACCCGGCCCGATTTCGGAATAGTCCCACGCAGCGCCTGTGGCGTTCAGCATTTTCCGTATCTTTTTTGATGAAAAGGGCAGGAAGGGCTCCAGGAGAACCGACAGGTTCAGGATTGCCTGGACACAGGTGTACAAAGTGTTGCCGCATTTGCCGGGGTCCTCTTTGACCGATATCCAGGGCTGCTGCTCATCAAAAAATTTGTTTGCGGAGCGTATAAAGCGGAAGATGTTTTCAATTGCTTCCTTAAAGCTGCCTTCCGCGATCAGTTTCCCGGCCTGGGGGTAGAGGTCTTGCAGTGAGGCCTGGATTTGAGAATCACAGGTTCCGGCAGGTATTTTACCCTCAAAATACTTGTGAATGAACACCAGGCTTCTGTTTACAAAGTTTCCGTAGGCCCCCAGCAGTTCGCCGTTATGGCTGTTGATAAATTCCCTCCAGGAAAAGTCCGTATCCCTTTTTTCAGGGCCGTTGACGGTGAAGAAGTACCGGATGGAATCGGGATCATAGTGTTCCAGGAGATAAGGCGCCCATACGGCCCAGTTGCCGCTGGTGGAGATTTTCCGGCCTTCCAGCGTCAGGTATTCGCTTGAGATGATCCTGTCCGGCAGGTGGAGCCCTCCGGCAGCCATGAGAAGGGCGGGAAGAATTACGGAATGAAAAGGGATATTGTCCTTGCCATGGACATAGTAATGGGTTGAATTGCCGGACCATATTTCATCCCAATCCTCTCCCTGGGCTAAAGCCCACTTCAGGCTTGCAGAAAGGTAGCCCAGCACCGCGTCCACCCATACATAGACTTTTTTGTCTTCACAGCCGTAAAAGGGTGCGTCAATGCCCCAGTCCAGGTCACGGGTTACGGCTCTGTCCCTGAGGCCTTCCTCAATATACCGCCGGGAAAGGTGAAGGGCGTTTGTCCTCCAGCCCGTCGCTGCGTTGACATACTGGCTGATGGCAGCCTCAAGCTCCGGCAGGGCCAGGAAGAAATGCTCCGAGGGCCTGAATTCGGGAATTTCTCCGCAGGTTCCGCATTTGCGGCCCTCGAGCTGGAAGGGTTCAAGCAGACTTCCGCAGGCGTCGCACTGGTCGCCCCTGGCATTGCTGCCGCAGTGGGGGCAGCGTCCCAGAACGAACCTGTCGGGGAGGAACTGGCGGCAAGTGCTGCAATAGGCCTGCTCCACTGTTTTCTTGTGCAGATAGCCCTTATCCCGCAGGTCGATAAGGAAATCCTGGACAAATTCCTTGTGAAATTCGTCATTGGTCCGGTTATAGAGATCATAGGAAAAGCCCAGCTTTTCAAAGCAATAGGCAAATTCCCCATGATAGTAGCTGGCAATGCTCTCCGGCGACACGCCTTCGTTTTTTGCCCTGATGCGGATGGGGGTGCCGTGGCAGTCGCTGCCCGAAACATAGCACACCCTTTCTCCTTTTAGCCTGAAGTATCTGGCCAGAATATCACCAGGCAAAAGTGCCGCTATATGGCCTATATGAAGAGAGCCATTTGCATAGGGCCATGCCCCTCCGATAAATACCGTCATTTAAAACGCCTCCTAACGCGAATGAAGAATGGATTTTCAGGATCGTAGTAATAAAAATGCAAATGAAAAAGCCCTCACCTCCAGGAATATATCCTGGGGACGAGAGCATAAACTTCGTGGTACCACCCCGGTTTACAGATACTTCGCAGCACCTGTCTCTAAAAGTACGACGGAACAACTGAATTCCGTTTATACCCCGGCACTGTAACGGGTGCTTCCGTCGCAGCCTCAACCTTTGGCAAGATTCGGTGCGAATGCTCCGAGACCATCTTCGGCAATCTATTCTTTGCTCCTTCTCAGCATACGGAGTTCTCTGTAAAAGACGTCAATCGCTTACTCTTCTCTTCATGGCTTTTGGTTCATATGCGTATTTGTAAATATACTAATATCATTCATAGGAAAAGTCAATAGAGTGTGATAAAATAAAGCCGGTACAATTTCTGGAGGATAAAAAGCTGTTTTGACGTGCAACGATGGAAAGGGGAGAGGCTGCGATGGCGTTAGGCCCTGACAAAAATAAACTGTATCCCAATGAAAATATCCCGTCTGTTTGCTACATTAAGAATCTGCCTCCGAGAAAAAATGTCATCATCGGCGACTATACCTATTACAGCGATTTTGGCAATCCGGAGGATTTTTACAGGAATATTGAGCACCACTATGAGTTTTTGGGGGACAAGCTGATCATCGGCAAGTTTTGTGCCATCGCCCAGGGTGTGAAATTCATCATGAACGGCGCAAACCACAAAATGAGCGGCTTTACCACCTATCCCTTTAATATTTTCGGCAGCGGCTGGGAAAAAGTAACCCCTCAGGTTTCCGAGCTGCCGTTTAGGGGGAATACGGTGATCGGCAACGATGTGTGGATCGGACAGAACGCCACCATAATGCCGGGGGTCAGAATCGGAGACGGTGCAATTATTGCCGCCAATACGACGGTGACAAAAAACATAGACCCCTATACCATCGCCGGAGGAAATCCGGTAAAGGTTATAAGGCCGCGGTACGGGGAAGATGTGGTCCAGTTGCTGCTGAAGCTGAAATGGTGGGACTGGGACGAAGAAAAGATATTCAATCATCTTGAAATACTGACCGGAAGCGATGTGGATGCCATCAGAAGGTTGCTTTGAATTTTGGCGGCATCAAGAACGAAAGATACGGGATAGGACGGGGAAGTCCGAACTGAAACGGCGGAAAGAGAGGGAATTTATGAGCGGAATTAGGACAATCAAAAAAATTGTAACGGGAAAAAGTGCGGTTGACGGCGCAGGCGTCAAGCTTGTCAGGGTTTTCGGATATCATGATGCCAAAGACTTTGACCCGTTCCTCCTGCTGGATGCTTTTGATTCGGACAATCCCGAGGATTATGTCAGAGGTTTTCCGTGGCATCCCCACAGGGGGATAGAAACCGTTACCTATCTCATCGAAGGGGACATAGAACACGGAGACAGCCTGGGGAACAAGGGAAGCATCCTGGACGGACAGTGCCAATGGATGACCGCCGGTTCCGGAATAATTCATCAGGAGATGCCCCAGCCAAGCAAAAGGATGCTGGGGGTTCAGCTGTGGGTAAACCTTGCTTCACAGGATAAAATGGTTTCCCCCAAGTACAGGTCGATTTCGAAGGAAGAAATTCCGGTGGTTGACGAAAAGGATAAAAAAGTCCATGTGCTCGCCGGGATATATGCAGGAAGACCGGGAGCAATCCAGGGCGATTATGTCAAGGCACTTTTTCTGCATATTGATTTGGACGCCGGTGCCGAGTGGATTCTCGACACGGAAGAGGCGGATACGCTGTTTATCTACATTTTTGCAGGAGAAGCTTTCCTTGGCCCGGAAGCGGGCACGGCTGTTCAGGAAAAACATGCCGTATTGTTCAATGAAGGAAACAAATTCAGGATAAAAGCCTCCGATAAAGGAGCAAGATTTTTATTAATGTCGGGGAAACCCATCAGGGAGCCTATTGCATGGGGCGGGCCTATCGTCATGAACACCCGGGAAGAATTGGACCTGGCTTTTAAAGAGCTGGATGAAAATACATTTATCAAATGAGCTTGCAGTATGGGTACAAATTGCAAAGGGGGTGCCATGATCAGTGCTTGAATTACCCGAGGTATTGACGGTTTCCAATCAGATCAATGAGAGGGTGGAGGGAAAGCATGTGGCGTATGCGGCAGCATTTATTACTGTCCCGGATGCCAGATACTGTAGTTTTCTGAACGACGGGGAGCAAGATCATAATTCTTGAAACTTTTTGCCGCAATTTCCGTATTGTTATGTAACGATCGTCGAAGCGTAAAGCTAAATCATTGACATCCAGGGGTTAAGCATGCGGAGGTTCAAAGTTGTTAAAATTATTGCTGGTATCTTACTATTGCTAACAATCGGTTTTATATATCAAAGGCTGGGAAGCTCTGCCGACGATGACCGCTATAAGCCCGTGGGGCAAATCATCAATGTAAACGGGCATAAGATGCATATTTACAGGCAGGGCCAGGGGGATACAACGGTGGTGTTCGCATCCGGCTGCGGCACGCCAAGTCCCTATGCGGATTTTTTCCCGCTTCACCATGAAGTTTCCGGACACGCAAAAATTGCCGTTTACGACAGGCCGGGTTACGGGTGGAGCGAAGTGGCCGATACGCCGCGGGACATCGATACCATCGCGGAAGAAGTCCATGAACTCCTCGAAAAATCAGGGGAAAAGCCGCCCTATATTTTCGTGGCCCATTCCCTTGGTTCGCTGGAAGTATTGCGGTTTGCCCAATTGTACAAAGGCGAGGTAAAAGGCATTGTAATGGTGGATGCCGGAAGCCCTGAATATTACGAAAATTATAAAGTTCCTTTCTATATCCCCATATTGCACCTGTTCGAAAAGACTGTCACTGGAACGGGGGCGGCAAGACTGCTGTATAAAAATACGGCGATGTACGAATATTCCGTCCGGTCGGCCTACAGGAACGGGTTGAAGCTACTGCCGGAAGAATTGCGGGAGATTGACAAGGCCAAGTGGTTGAAGTCTCCCGGGAATAAGAACATAGAGGATGAACAGAGAAATATCCGGAGCAATGCAAAAATTGTTGCCGCCGGCGGAAAATTGGAAAATATCCCCTTGAGGATATTTTCGGCGGACGACAGCGGCAAATGGGAAAAAGGATGGAGCAAAAGCCAGGAAGAATTCACACAATGGTCTTCCGACAGCAAACAGGTGGAGGTAGGCAATTCGAAGCACTATATTCACTTGTTCCAGCCTGAAATAATTAACAAGGCCATATTGGAGCTACTGGACAAAAAATAAAGGATGGTTATAATGAAGAATAAATCATCGGACGGGTGAAGGAGTGATGGAAATGGGAGCTATCTCAATATACAGAAAAAAATATCTTATCGACTTAAGCCATGTTGACTTTACAAAAAAGCTGAAGTTAAGCACTCTGTTCAGCTATTTTCAGGACATTGCAAGCATGCATGTGGACAATCTGGGGATTGGGATCAATACCCTGGAGGAGAAATTCGGCGTGGCATGGATACTGATGCGTATCCGGGTGGATATCGTCAGAAACCCTGCCTGGAATGAAGAAATCACCATTGAATCGTGGCCCCAGCAGCCGAGGAAACTGGAATTCGAAAGAGACTTCATCGTACGGGACCGCGACGGCAACATAATCATAAGGGCAGTTTCAACCTGGATCATTGTGGATGTAAAAACAAGAGAATTAAAGAAAAGCGAATTAATCCGCATTGAGTATCCCCCCATAATAACAGACAGGGCCATTGACTGCAGGCTGGGAAAGTTAAAACCTTTCGGACAGCTGGAAATCGCGTATAAAAAGGTTATTGGGTACAGTGATGTGGATTTCAACGGGCATTTGAACAATTCCAGATATATTGACTTCATTATGGATTGTTTTACGGTGGAAAACCATAAAAAATACGGGGTGAAAACAATGGAGGTCAATTACGTGAATGAGGCTTTGCCGGGAGAGACCATCCTTCTTTTCAGAGACATTTCCGCCTTAAACTCGAATTTGATCTATATCCAGGGAGTTGGCGAAAAGGACGGCAAAGTGGTTTTTAAAGCAGAGGTAGAGATTGAAGCAAAATAAGCTGTATCCTGACGGGAGGTTGGATGGAATGGAAAAACTGGACATAGAAATAAAATTATCAAAAATTGCGGTGATCATTTCCTGTATCGGGATTGTTATAGCTGTCATCAATCTTATCTATTCAGCGGTAAACGGGCTGCCAATATGGACTGCCGTTGCCCTGGTCTGCTGTAACCTCTCCATTATGTGCGTATGCAGCGCAAGCCTTTCAAGGAAGAAAAGACAGCATGAAGTCAAGAAAGATGATGGAGCAAATTAGACCGTAAATTTGACAGAGGATAAAGATATGGCGGATATAAAAAGAAATACGGTTATTCGTATGGTTGCAGCGCTGTTTGTGTTTGCTGCTGTTTTTGGCCTGGCTTTACAGCTTTTAAAGGTCCAGGAGTTTTTGATCAGTGGAAGTATCTATTATATATGTTTGATTGCATTTCTTATCTATACGGTGAAAGGCACTGAAAAGAGTACCCTGGCAAGCCTTGGCGTCGGTTTTAACAATATGCCCGGAAAGATACTGCTGGGCTTTGGGATATGCGCAGGCTTAAGCCTGTTCCAGCTTGTGTTTGTTCTGTTTGGCGAAAATTTGAATTTTCAGCGGTCCGGTTGGAAAGATATAATAGTTTATACTTTCTATTATATTTGTTTTGTCGGTTTTGCTGAAGAGCTTATATTTAGAGGCTATTTGCTAAAGCGGCTGAATGAGCTGCTAAACTCAAAAATATATGCTGTGCTTTTGTCTTCAACCTTATTTGCATTGTGGCATTACCCTGTAAGGTATTATTGGGGACAGGTAATCTTTGCATTTTTCTTTGGGTTGGTTCTTTCAATTATTGCAGTTAGGGCAAAAAGCGAAATTATCATTCCATTAGCCATAGGACATGGATTATACAATTCATTGCCGTTATGGGTCGGATATTTCATAAAATGAGACTTCCGGCACACAGACTTTCCCGTTTTTTGGAACAACGGCCTCCTGAAAGGAGTCTATAAAAGATAGAAATCAATAAAAATGGGGAATG
>JAFADI010000266.1 GCA_023424965.1 Bacillota bacterium | reverse complement strand
TTCCCGGAAGGCCTATATCAAGGAGGATCGCCCCCGGTTGGTATTTACCGGCCATGGCAATGCCGGTTTCTCCGTCCTGAACGGTAATACACTCAAAGCCCTTCTCACGGGCCAGGTCCGATAGCACCCTGGAAAAGCCGGGCTCGTCCTCGATGATCAGTATAAGATTATCCTGCGGCTCCATCTCCGGGGCTATCTGTTCCGGATCGCCTTCATACGTGTCCGGTGTCATATTTCCCGCAGCAGGTTGTCCTTCAAGGCTGCCCGCCTCTTCAACCTTTTCTTCCGCTGCTGCAGCCTGGTCAAAAGCATAGGCATCCTGAATCTTTTCAGGTAATACGAGAGTGAAGGTGCTGCCCGCATTGATCTCGCTTTTAAGAAATATCTTTCCTCCCAGCAGCCTCGAAAGCTCTCTGGATATCGAAAGTCCAAGGCCGGTACCTCCATATTTTCTGCTGGTAGTCCCGTCGGACTGCTTGAAAGCCTCAAATATCACAGCCTGTTTGTCTGCCGGTATTCCTATTCCCGTATCCACGACGGAAATTCCAATAAACTTTTGCAAGCCTGCGCCTTCATCTCCCGTCAACTCCATAGCGGCATGCCCGATCTCCATGGAAACACCGCCGGAATGGGTGAATTTGAAAGCATTGCCCATCAAATTGTTCACAATCTGCTGTATCCTCTGAGAATCAGACACGATGCTTTCAGGCAGCCCCTCCTGCATGGATATTTCCAGGTTCAATCCCTTTTCCTCGGCAATAGGCCTGAAAGCCCTGTCAACATAATCCGTAAGTGCTTTCAGGCTTACATGCTCTTCAACCACATCCAGCCTTCCCGCCTCAACCTTTGACAAATCCAGGATGTCATTGATCAGCTTGAGGAGATCGGTGCCTGATGAATAGATCGTTTTTGCAAATTCAATTTCCTTTTCCGACAGGGGTCCATTGCCCTGCCTGCCTGCCAGCATCTGAGAAAGCACCAGGATACTGTTAAGAGGGGTTCTCAGCTCGTGGGACATGTTGGCAAGGAATTCCGACTTATATTGGCTGGCCGCTTCCAGGGCGCTGGCCTTTTCTTCAATTTCACGCTGGGCATTGCGCAGGTTGTCATTTTTGAGCTCAATCTCTTTCTTTTGGAGTTCAAGTTTTTTGGTGCGCTCCGCAAGCTCCTCATTTATGATCCTCAGTTCCTCCTGCTGGACCTGCAAACGGCTTTCCGACTCCTTCAACGCCCTTGTTTGCTCTTCCAGCTCCTCATTGCTCTGCCGCAGTTCCTCCTGCTGGGACTGGAGTCTTCCCTCCGACTCCCGCAGTATCTTCGTCTGTTCTTCCAGCTCCTCATTGCTCTGTCTCAATTCTTCCTGCTGGACTTGAAGCTCTTCCGCCTGTTCAAGGGTCTTCTCCAGCAGCTCCCGCATCTTTAATCTGGATTCGGTCATATGGATACTGGCGGCAATACTGTCGCCGATCTGTCCCAGAAAATCAAGATGCAGGTCCTGGAACTTGTGGAAGCTTCCCAGTTCCAGGATACAATTCACTTCCCCGTTGCAGATGCACGGAACGACGGCGATATGCCTGGGAGCTGCTTCACCTGTGGCCGAGCTGATCTTTATATAATTCTCCGGCACATCTGCAACCAGGATGATGCGTTTTTCAAGGGCTGCCTGTCCTACCAGCCCCTCGCCCGTTTTTATTTCCTTCTGCAGATTCTCCCTTGTTTCATAAGCATAGCCTCCTGAAAATTTGAAGCTGTTTTCACCATTTTTTACATAGATTGCTCCGATTTGGGCCGACAGGTATTTTGTCACATAGGCTATGATATTGTCGGCCAAAACCTCATGTCCGCGCTCTCCGCGGATTTTTTCATTCAGTTCCGCCTGGCCTGTTTTCACCCAGGTCTGGTTCTTATGCTCTGTCATAATCACCTGGAGCTTTTCCATGAAGCGGTTGAAATACTTGGCCATATGCCCCAGCTCGTCGTTGGATTTTACCTTCAGCCTCGCCTCCAGGTCCGCTTCGCCTTCGGAAATATCCTTAAAGGTTTTGGTGACCGTCTTGACAGGAGCAACTACGGATTTGATAATGGTGATGGTAATCAAAATTGAAGCAGCTAAAGCCACAAGCGATACAATCAGCATCTGCCACAGAGCCGTATCGCTGCTGCTCTTCACCTTGGGGCCATAGGCTTTTTCCGCTTCTATCGCAGACAGCTTTATTTCTTCTGACAGGTCTGAAATCCTGGTTACCAGATCATCGACGGATTTTGTAACCGTTTTTCTCTCTTCCTCCACCTGAAATATTTCTTCAAAATTGGTGAAATATATATTTTTGTCGCCGGATATGGAATCGAAAAGCTCCCCATACCCTTTCACGGAAAGAATGCTTTCATAATTGTTCATCCATCTGTTCATTTCAGTAAATTCGGCCCTGAAATCACCGGCTTCCTGGAGTGAATTACTGAAGAGGTATTTGTTTGCCAGAATCCTTGCCAGCAAAAAATGCTTTCTGATTTCCCCGCATGCATAGATTGCCGTCGCGTCTCCGCTTTCATGGGCTAGGTCCGCCAATTTGGTGAGCTTCCCCTCAATCTGGGGCCCAAGCCTGTTTAAAATACCATAATCCTCATCACGCTTCACCTTCAGCGCCACAATCTTTTGGAAGCCTGCCTTGTATTCCCCCGTCATTCCTACGATGTTGTCAATCTTTTGTGCCCGTTCTTCGTGGCCGCCTTCAGCCTTAAGCTCGTCAATAAAGCCTTCCATCCGGGAAAAACGCTCTTCAAATTCCCGGTATCTTCCCTGGTCTCCCGTCTCAATAAAGCTTTTATAAGCAATCCTGCTTGACAGGAGGTTGGACTGGATCCTTCCCGTCAGAACAGCATCCCCGGAAATAGTACTGTACTGGGCAAAATCACCGCTTATCCTGCTCAGCCCCATATATGCGAATAAAATTGACGCCACCAGAAAGGCCAGAATCAGCCCAAACCCTGTAGCCAATTTGGCCCCAAGCTTAAAATTTCTTATAAAGAACATGCCGTGTACCTCACAAAGGGTCTTTCAAATATTCTTGATTTCAATCAAGTTTGGAAGAATCCGGGCTATCCCTTTCCAGACCAACGTCTCTCCAGTTACCCGCGGGAAGGAAACTTTTTGGAAATGATGAATATTTTGCAGAAATATGTAAAAAAAGCTCCTCTCATTAAGTTTACCATAATTTGAGCGCTTATACAAGTAACAGCATATTGTGCAATAAGGGGTAAAAAGCCCAAAAATAGCTTTGCCTGTGGATGGGCTTCATCAGCTTTTCCACAGGCAAATTCTATTTTCCGTCCCATTCTCTTTTGCTTTATTTACCCAATAGCTTTACCGCTCTCTCCACCACATTATCTACGGTGAAACCGAACTTTTCAAACAGGATTTCCGCCGGTGCGGAAGCTCCAAAGTGGTCGATGGAAAGGATGTCTCCTTCCGTACCCGTATATTTATGCCAGCCGAAGGACGATCCGGCTTCAACGGCCAGCCTGGCCCGTACATTTTTAGGAAGAACGCTTTCCCTGTATTCCTCCGGCTGCTCTTCGAAGAGTTCCCAGGAAGGCATGCTGACGATTCTTGCCTCTATCCCTTTGGATTTCAACACCTTTCCTGCCTCATAAACCAGCTGTACTTCAGAGCCGGAGGCCATCAGAATAATATCCGGCTGGGATTTTACTGAATCCGTCAGGATATAGGCACCCTTGAGCGCCCCTTTGCCCGTCTCCCTGTACTGGGGCAGGTTCTGCCTGGTAAGGATAAGGGCCGTCGGCGTTTTTTCCCTGGTCAGGGCCGCATACCAGCCGGCTGCCGTCTCCTTTGAATCCGCAGGACGGAATACCGTAAAGTTGGGAATGCTGCGCAGGGATGCAAGCTGCTCGATGGGCTGGTGGGTGGGTCCGTCCTCCCCTACTCCGATACTGTCATGCGTCAGCACATAGATTACCGGCAGGCCCATGATTGCCGAAAGCCTCATGGCAGGCTTCATGTAGTCACAGAAGGCAAAGAAGGTCGCCCCATAGATTCTAAGTCCTCCATACGCCGCAATTCCATTGGAAACCGCTGCCATGGCGTGTTCTCTGACACCGAAGTGCAGGTTCGCACCGGAATGGTCCTCCGGCGAGAAGTCTCCCCGGTTGCTCATGATGGTTTTGGTGGAAGGAGCCAGGTCCGCCGACCCGCCGATGATATTGGGAATAACTTTTACCAGCCTGTTTAAAACTTCACCGGAAGAGGACCGTGTGGCGTTTGCCTTGTCGCCGAACTGCCAGAATTCATCACTGTCCAGCAGGTTCAAACCTCCCGGAAGCCCCTGGCTGTGCCATAGCTCCCACTCATGGGCAAGCTCCGGATATCGGTTTTCGTATTCCTTCCAGAGGCTTTTCCACTCTTCTTCCATCCTGGCACCGCTGTTTGCAATTGCCTCCAGATGCTCCCGGACCTCCTGGGGCACATGGAAGGCTTCCTCGTACTCCCAGCAGAGATTTCCTTTTGCAGCCTTTATATTTTCTTCACCCAGGGGTTCTCCATGGGCTGAAGCCTTTCCCTGTTTTGCCGGGCAGCCGTAGCCGATCTCCGTGGTTACAACAATCAATGAAGGCTTTGACAGTTCGCTTTTGGCATTCTTGATGGCATTGTCTATAGCCTCCAGATCGTTTCCATCCGCCACTCTGATTACCTGCCACCCGTATGCTTCAAAGCGTTTGCCCACGTCTTCCCGGAAAGCGATGCTGGTACTTCCTTCAATGGTGATGGCGTTGGAATCATAAAGCACGATCAATTTTCCAAGGCCCAGCGTTCCCGCCAGGGAGGCCGCTTCCGATGCAACTCCCTCCATATGGCACCCGTCTCCGGTAAGCACATAGGTATAATTGTCCACAACACTGAATTGGGGACGGTTGAACTTTGCGGACAAATAGGCCTCCGCCATGGCCATTCCAACCCCGTTGGCCAGCCCCTGTCCCAGGGGTCCTGTGGTGACTTCAATGCCTGTCGTATGTCCGTACTCCGGGTGTCCCGGCGTCTTGCTTCCGAACTGGCGGAAGTTCTTCAACTCCTCCAGGTCCAGGTCAAAGCCGAAAAGATGGAGCAGGGAATACACGAGCATGGAGCCGTGTCCCGCCGACAGGATGAATCTGTCCCGGTTTGTCCACCTGGGATTTTGGGGATTGAACTTCATGTTCCGGGCCCAAAGGGCGTATGCGATGGGAGCCGCTCCCATCGGAAGACCCGGGTGGCCTGAATTTGCCTTCTGCACCGCTTCTGCCGCAAGAAACCTGATGGTGTTTACCGTTAATAAATCTCTGTTATTCATCTGATCCTCCATATATAATTAAATTTGAATTGGCTTTCGGAGTTGTCCCATTAACTTCTACTTCTGTTTTACCCATTTTTCCGTTATTCACACAGGAATCCATTCTCTCTTAAAATTTATAAAAAATTCACAAATTAAACACATGACCTCCACAATTTGTCCTGATAATAGTAAATATTCGTAAAATACACGTTAATTTCTTGTTAAATACTACTGTAATATTTATAATGATAGAGATAACGGGCGTAAAACAAATAAAAACAGGATATTATTTATGAAAAACTTATCTTTTGAGAAATTTTTAAATTTCATAAAGCAGGCCTCCAGGCAGAAAATCTGGATTTTTACTTTCCTTGCAGTGGTGGGTTTTTTTGTGCTGAATGCCGTAAAGGTCGCCTTATTTAACTATTATCTCCTTCCTGCACAGACAACGGATATTTTCAAATACAAGTTAAAGATCACCATTCTCGTTTTGATTGTTGTTTACTTCATTATCTTCAGCATAAAATCACGGGCTGTATTTATTATATTTTACCTGCTCCAGCTTTTATACATTATCGTAAATATCTCCTATTACTCCTATTATCACAGCTATCTTCACATATGGCAGTGGATTACGCTTTTCAAGGAAGGACTTATTTCGGCGGAGCATTCTTCCGTTCCCAGGCATGCCAGTCTCTATACGGCTTTCATCGATCTGCCTTTTGCCGTTTTGATCGCACTGGGCTATTCCAGGGTTCTTTCTTTGAGCAGGAAGCTCAAGCCCTTAAAGCTGTCCCTTGTCGCTCTCTCCGTTTTATTTCTGATGTTTTTTGAATTTCAGAATTACAGCCAGGGCCTGTCATTTATACACTTTACGCAAAACAGGTATCTGGGGGAGTCACCCATCGTAGAAAAGTATGGCACTGCCGTAAACAACGCCGTCAGCTTGTATTTGAACAGCAGCGAGGAAGACCTGATCGCCGACCTCCGGTATGGCAGGGAACAGACGGGCACCTCAAAAACCGGGGATCGTCCGAACTTTCTTTTAATACAGGTGGAGTCTCTCGATTCAAACGCCATTATGCAAAAGTATAAAGGGGAGTATATCGCACCCTATCTCCATTCCCTGACAGAAAAAAGTGTGTATTTCCCCTATCTGATGAGCTATCATAAGGGCGGTAGCACTTCGGACACTGAATTTGCGGCTATAAGCAGCGTTGAACCCTTTGACGGTTTCCCGGCCATGAAGCTGTCGAATTACATCTACCCCAATTCCTTCATTCCAAGGTTGACGGGAAGCTCCTATTCTTCCGTTGCATTCCACGGCAATACGGGCAACTTCTTTAACCGGGATGTGGCCTATCCTAAGATGGGCTTCCAGAAATTTTTTGACATGGAGGCGATGAATTTATTCCATGTGGGCTGGGGAGCTCCCGACAAGGATGTATTTGACTTTGCCGCCAATCATCTTGCCACCGCCAAAAAGCCGTTTTTCTCCTATGTCGTCACCATGACGGGTCACGGGCCTTTTACCAACGCCAATAATTATTATCACAATCCCCTCTATGACGATATGGAAGAGGAAAATGCAAGAAACTACTTTAACTCCGTTTCCTATGAAGATCAAGTCATAAAGGAATTTGTTGAAGAGGTCCGCTCCCGCTATCCCAATACCTATATTTTCATTTACGGCGACCACTGCCCTAACATGATCACCAGTGTGTACAAGCAGGCTTCCTTTACACTGGGCGACAGCATGTTTGAGTTTGTCCCCCTCTTTATCGTCACTCCGGACAACCAGGTGCATAAGGAAGATTCAAAGGTTGCATGCGCCCTGGACTTTTCGCCCACCGTGCTCTATGCCTCCGGAATAAAATTCAGCATATTGTCCGATGGCTCCAATCTCCTGTCTCCTGAATCCATTACCGGAAAGGTACCTTTTAAAGGCAAGGAATACGAGAGGGAGTTCCTGTTCGACCAGATAAGCCAGACGTCTCCGTGATAAATTTGCGCTCTTGACTCCTTTTCCCGGGGGTGCTATAATGAATTTAGCGCAAACGTTTACGAGGTGTCTATCCCATGAGTGTTACCATAAAAGATATCGCAAAAAGGGCGAATGTGTCCTATGCCACGGTTTCAAGGGCTCTTTCGGACCATCCTGAAATCAGCGGAGAAACAAAAAAGAAAATACTCGCACTCGCAAGCGATATGGGCTATACGCCCAATGCCATCGCCAAGGGTCTGGTGACAAAAAATACCCGTACCCTGGCTTTGTTGATCCCCGAAATATCCAATCCTTTTTTTCCCGAGCTGGCCCAGGGAATCGAAGATTATGCAAATACAAACGGCTACCAGGTCTTCCTCTGCAATTCAAATTGGAACATCCAGAAGGAAAAGGAATACCTCAACAAGCTGTACAGCAGCAGGGTAGACGGTATCGTCATAACCCCCGTTTCCGACGATATCTCCCATATTATCGGTTCGAACCTGAAAATCCCCATGGTCTTTGCCGCTTTCAGGCCCCAGAATCCCGATATCAGCTATGTGGCAATTGATGACTATAAAGCTTCCTATATGGCAATCGAATATTTTATCAAGCTGGGGCATAAAAAAATTGCTTTTGCCGGCGGTCTCCTCTCCAACAGCTCTCAGTTTCTGAGGCTTACCGCCTACAAGGATATCCTTTCAAAGCATCATTTACCCATTGACCCCCGTTATATCGTGCATGGCCAGTTTACAATCTCCAGCGGCTATAATCTTGCAAAAGAGCTTCTGATGGTGGAGGAACTACCCACGGCAATCCTGTGCGGCAACGACATCGTTGCCCTCGGCGTTATCCAGGCCATTGAAGAATTCGGTCTGAATGTACCCAAAGATGTTTCGGTGATCGGCTTTGACGATATTCCCTATGCTTCCCTCAACAAAATACAATTGACTACGGTATACCAGCCCAAATATGAGATCGGCGGGTTGTGTATCGATCTGCTGATGAACAAGATACGCAATAAGGAAGCCGGAAATGATTTGTTCCATGTCATTGAACCGAAGCTGATCATAAGAAAAACCTGCAAAGGCATATGATTTTTTTTGACCGAAATCGTAAACGTTTACGATTCTGATTGTTCCTGAAGTTTTCAAATCAAGGTTGTGTATGAGGTTGGGAGGTTTGGTTATGAGTGTAAATCAAATGGAGAACATCGTTTTGAATGATTGCATTTCCAGTGCAAGAGAGGCACAAAAGATTTTTGACTCCTTTCCCTCCGAGAAGCTGGGTGATCTGGTTAAAGCCATTGCCCTGGCGGCGGTCTCAGAAAATTCAAACCGGGGAGAAAAGCCCTGGCTCTCAGAGGCCGGACCTCTGAAAAGGTTGAAATCCGTTGATTTGACCGGGACAATCCATGAAGTCCTGCGGGAGCTCGACCGTATAAACACCTTTGAAATATTCTCAAGGGACGGACTTCATGAAATCATCCGGCTTGCCAAACCGGTAGGCGTTATAGGAGCCCTGCTGCCTTCGTCGGGAACCCATGAAGCCCTCATCATTGAAACGCTGCTTGCCCTTAAGGGAAAAAACGCCGTTGTGTTTTCCTGCCATCCCTCAAAAATGCCCCTGGCGGAACAGCTTGTACTCCGCATGCGCGATGAATTGAAAAAGCATGGACTTCCCGGCGAACTTGTGGCTCTTGTGCCAAATAACGGCCGGCAGGTAAAAAATGAATTTTTTCAGCACTGCGACATCCTCATTGCGGCCGAAGATGATCCCATGTATATGGCTTGTTTCAGCAGGGAAAATTTCAGTTGTGACCGGAGCGGCCGGGTCATTATCGCCGATGAATCTGCAAATATACCGGAAACCTGTATGGAGATATGGGAGAACCATTGGGCCTGCAATTCTCCTCTCCCCCTTGAATGCAATCTGTTATTGGTGCATGAAAAAATTTACGGCCTTTTTATGGCACTTATGCTCAGGCATAGAGGCTACATGGTTTCGGAGGGTGAAAAAGCCAAACTGAAAAATGTGATGTGGATCGAAGACCGGCTCCTCCCCTTTGCAAGCCTTTGGGAACCTCAACGGCTGCTGCGCCTTGCGGGAATCAAAGCCCAGGGTACGGTAAACTTTCTTCTGGTCCCCCAGGACAGTGGAAATGCGGATTTTTCTTTTTCCGGCAAAACACTTTCGAATGTGGTTGCAATCTATAAGTATGGAAATACGGCAGAAGCGATTGATATAATCAATAGGGCAAGTGAGCACGCAGGTGTTGAGCCTGCTTGCGAATTTTATTCCAGTTTCCGGGATCCGGTCATGCAGATAGCGGCCCAAGCCAAAATCAAGAGGCTGGTCCTGAGAAGAACCCAAGGCCCGGTTCCGGCCGCCGGACTTTGCGGCAATAGGGATAAAGCTGCGTGCTTTGATGCTTCCTCCGAATATCTGTCCTTGACCGAACATGTTTTTTGGAATAACTTCGTAAAAACAGTATGGATATACAATTCCCAAGAGGACGTAGAATCCTGCGGAAGGAGCTAAACAATGAATTCGAGGAGCAGTAAAATGCTTTTGTGGGGCAATTTCTATGCCTTTGTTGTCAATGGTATGCTTGTGTTGATGACAGGGGCCATACTTCCCTACCTGATGAAAGACTTCAATCTGAGCTACAGCCAGAGCGGGCTTCTGCTCTCCCTCCAGGCGGTGGGCAACCTCACCGCAGGCTTTTTGAGCGGCGTAGTGGCCATGTACTGGGACAGGAAGGCTACCATGGCCCTGGGTGCCGTATTTTTTACCGTGGGTTTTGGCGGGATCCTTTTTATCTCTTCACCCTTCTTGCTCTTCCTGTTCATTTTCATCTCGGGAATGGGCTGGGGTACTTGCAACACAATGGTAAATTCCGTCGTAAATGATGCCGCGGGCGGGAGAAGCAGCGTAATAAACCTCCTGCACATGTTTTTCTCCATCGGGGGTTTTATGGCTCCCTTCATCGTAGGTTTTTCAGTCAGGCTCGGTTTAAGCTGGCAATACGATGTGATGCTGGTGGCCCTTTTGTCCGTGGTCCTGATCGCCGTCTTTCTCATCATGCCCGTTGACTCCCGTAAGGTTCAAAGGTCTGAGAGCAAGGCTTCTGTTGACTTCCTTTCCGATTTCAGGTTCTACATCTTCATGGGCATCATGTTTTTTTATGTGGGCTCCGAAACCAGCATTAACGGGTGGGTGGTCACATACCTTATAAAGTCCGGCATCATGGGAGAAGCCGGGGCCCAGAACATTCTGTCGGTCATGTGGGTGTCCATGATTACCGGCCGTCTGCTATGCTCTTATATTTCCACCCTCATTTCAAAGGAAAAGCTGGTTATGGGCTGCAGCATAAGTGCTTTGCTCTTCTTCGGCCTGTTCCTTTTGTTGAAAACTCCTGTTCTTATGCCCTTTTGCATCTTCGGTGTGGGTTTATCTCTGTCCGGCATTTATCCCACCTCTGTCGCCAATGCGGGCAGCTATATCAGCAGGCCCGGCCTGGCAGGAGGCCTCCTGCTGTCCTGCGGCGGACTGGGAGCTTCAGCAGTTCCTTATACCGCAGGGATATTTGCCCAGAGCCTGGGTATCAGCGCCGTAATGGCAGCCGTACTTATTTCAATGGCACTGCTGCTTGTCTTTGTCTCCATCAACCTGTTCACGAGAAACAAACCCGTCGCTTCATCCGCACCGGCCCTCTCTTCCCTGCCGCCCTGTGAAATCCGATAAAGGTAACATAAATCGGCAATTCCGAATATTATGATCTGTATAAGCTTTCACCTCCAAACCGTACATAGGAAACTGACTGGAGGAAAGAATCATGTTTGTATATGGAAGGAAAGGGAATGTGAAGAAAAGTTCCGCCACCGGCATTGCCATGCCCACATTGTGTTCTACCGATAAAATAAATCTTGCCTACAGGTCCGGAGCGATTGACGAACATCAGAGGATTCTGCACTGTATAAATTCTCTTTCAGGGGGCAGCGCCCTGCCCGATGAATTCAGGTCGGATGAACCCCTGAAAAGCGGTACCGGTACGGTGGAAGAAATACAAAGGTACCTAGGCCGTAAAGACACAAAACCCGAGGTAGCCCAGGCCGCAAGACAATTTCTTGACTCCTTTGTCCCAAAGCTTGACAAGGTGTATAAAAGTCCAAGCGGCTACTTCAGAATTCATTATGCCGTTACCGGCGAACACGCTGTAGATTCAAGAAGCAGGCCCCGGAGCTCCGTCCCCCCTTATATCGTAAAAATAGGAGAGGCTTTTGACAGGTCAAAAGCTGTAACCTGCGGTACCAGAGGCTTCCGGGAACCAGTCCTGGATGAAGGGCAGAGCACCTTTGATGTTCATGTATTCAACCTGAAGGGAAATTACGGCATTACCTTCTCCAACAGGATCTACAGCCTGGGGACCGCCAAAATCCGGGTTGCGTCAAGCTATATATGCATCGACAACAATTACTCCAGCAAAAAGGGGTTCGGCAAAAGCAGGGACAACTGTATGAAAGTAACCGCCGCCCACGAGTTCTTTCATGCCGTGCAATATGCCTACAATGCCGATGCCGACAAATGGTGGAAGGAGGCTTCCGCCACCTGGAACGAGGATGAGGTCTATAAAGGCGTCAACGACTATGTAAGGTATATAAAGAACTTCTACTCTTCCCCCCAAAGATCACTTGAAGAGAGTGATTACGGCGGCGTGGTCTTTGTCAAATTCCTTTCGGAAAATTACGGGGGTTATGAATTGGTCAGAACGATATGGGAAATCCAGGCCTCCGGCGGCAGCGCCAGCATCAATGCCATTGAAAAAGCAGTGAGGTCCGGCTTTGCAGCCGAAGATATCGGTACGCTGTTCAACAGGTTTTCTGCTTACAATTTCTGTCCTTCCCAATACTATAAAGACGGAGCCGCATGGAATGTCTCGGCTTCCGTACAGCAGACCTATGCCAGCTATCCTGTCGCCCAAAGCACGGTGCGTTTGGATCACCTTGCCGCAAGCTATTACCTATTTAAAGCTTCCGACATCCCCGGGGGCAAAACTCTGAAAATTTTCGCCGAGGGCCAGGACAAAGGCCGGTGGGGTTTTAAACTCCTGCAAAAGTACCCTGGCGATAAGCTTTACCACCTGGCCGATATTTCTTTGAGCGACTCCCGCAGCCGGGGGGAAATCCTTTTGCAGAACTTCAGTGCCACCTATGAGGAGGTGTGCTTTATTCCCGCAAATCTTGAGAAGAGCCGGGACGGCCTGTCATATGTTTATTCCGCCAGCCTCACGGAGGGATAGAGTTTTACACCCTATCCCTCCGTGAAATTTATTCAAAACGGTAACCAAATTTGCCTCCCATTAATACTATGTTATCATGAGTCATTTCTTTTAATCCTATTTTAGACTGGAAGGAGGCGGATACAATGACAGAAGAAAGAGGCGGTTTTGGCTTTGGTTTCGGGGGAGAATGGATATGGTGGATCAT
>JAFADI010000102.1 GCA_023424965.1 Bacillota bacterium | reverse complement strand
TTTTACTAAGGGATAGAGAAGCATTCCTACCATTTGCTTCCATTTTCATGCTTTAAAGGCCCCTAACCCGCACGGAATTTTATGTAAACTCATTTTTTGCCTCCCTCCTCAAAAATTTCCGTGATATTTCCGTGATATGATATAATAAATTCAAAAACGGTGGTGACCATGAAACAGCGCATACTTGTTGTAGACGATGAAATTCCTATTTGTGAGCTTCTGAAGATCAATCTCGAGTCGGAAGGCTACGAAGTCTCAACGGCCAGCGACGGCAAAGAAGCTTTAACCAAGCTTGATTCCTTCAGGCCTGAGCTTATGATCCTGGATATCATGCTGCCTGAGGTAAACGGTTTTGAGATCTGCAGAAAGGTAACTGCTGAAAGGCCCATTCCCATCATCATGCTGACTGCCAAAACAGACCTCATTGACAAGGTGCTGGGTCTGGAATTAGGCGCCGACGACTACATAACAAAGCCTTTCCATACCCGGGAGCTGATCGCCAGGGTGAAAGCCCTGTTCCGCAGGATTGCCCAGGATACAAAACCGTCTGCGGCCAGGAGCCTTGTCAACGGCCCCCTGGAGCTTCAGCATGAAAGAAGGCAGGTTCTTCTTTCCGGTTCCGAGCTGGAGCTCTCTGCAAAGGAATATGACCTTCTTTTCTTTATGCTCAATAACATGGAACAGGTTTTTTCACGGGAAGCTTTGCTGGAAAGGGTGTGGGGCTATGATTTTGCGGGAGATACGCGTACGGTCGATGTCCATATACAACGGCTCCGGAAGAAGATGAAGGACAATCTCACGCCGGACTGCATGATACAGACGGTTTTTGGCGTCGGATACAGGATGAAACGGAAATCATGAAGCTAAGCTTGCGATATAAAATTACGGCCATCAATTTAATTGTGCTTGTCTTTGTCTTTGCGGGAATATCGGTGCTTGTACTGGAAAGACTCAGCTCCATCAATATAAGCATGGTTGTGGAGAACCTCAAAACCCAGGCTGAAACCTCGGTGGGATACATCCGCCAGAGTCTTCTGATAGGCACTGCAAATTCGGATATTGAATCTGCCTTTACCGGCAGAAGCAAGGATTTTGCCGCAAAGCTGTCGGGTGAATACAATGTCCGGGTGCTGCTCTTTTCAAAAACCGGCCGGCTTTTGGCAGATTCGGAGGACGCAGGCAATCCCGGGAGCTTCCAGGAACTCCCCGAAGTGCTGAAGGGCAACAGGACTTATGTCATCAGAAGCCATGGCGGGTCGAGATTCCTGTATTTCAGCTTTCCTTTCGTTCAGCGCGAGGTCGTGGGAGGCCTGATGTTTGTGTATCCCCTTGAAGAAATCGACAAAATTACGGCAAACATCCAGGTTTTTCTCCTGGTTTCCTTTATCGGGGGCATTGTGGTCATTCTTCTGACAAGTATTTTATTGTCCTTTAGAATTACGCGGCCCATCCTGCAGTTGAGGGATTCCGCCATAAAGATCGCCGGTGGAAGCTTCGGAGACAAGATCCCTGTGGCTTCCTCCGATGAAACGGGACAATTGGCCGCAGCTTTCAATCAGATGTCCCTGGAGCTGGAAAACAGGATCAATCTGATTAACTTTGAAAGGGCAAAGCTGGATTCCATCCTGGAAAGCATGGGAGAAGGCGTAATCGCTTTAAGTGAAGAAAACCTCATCCTGGCACAAAATGATGCCACCAAAAAGGTGATGACTCCCCAACTGCAGAATGAGATTCTCAAGATCTCCGGAGAGGTAAGAAAGTTAAATTCACCTTATATTACAGAGCTGTCGGGCAAAAGCGGGAGCCTCCTGGTATGTGCAACGCCGCTTAAGCAGGCTTATTCTTCCGGTGGAGTGGTGCTGATACTCAATGACATCACCCAATTGCGGGAGCTCCAGGAAAAGCAAAGGCAGTTTGTCACCAATGTTTCCCATGAGCTGAAAACCCCCCTTACCACCATCCTTGGCTATATCGATTTGCTGAAAGAAAAAGGCGGCAACAAAGAAATATTCGAAACCTCGGTGAATTACCTGGAAAGTGCCGGAGACAGGCTGCTTCGCCTGGTCAACGACCTTATCGACCTCTCTGCGCTGAGCAAGTGGGAGTTTGAAATCGAACCCCGGAGCACCAACCTTTCGGAACTGGTGGAAGACATTGTGGGTCAAATGTCTTTGAAGGCAAAGAAATTTGGAATCGCCGTCGAAAAGGACCTGCCGGCGTCGGTGTGGGTCAACCTTGACCCCGCAAGAATGAAGCAGGTGGTTGTGAATATTCTGGATAATGCAATTAAATATTCCCAGCAGGGTAAGATTCTATTAACCCTTTCCGACAGGGAAACAGAGGTGCTGCTTTCGGTAAAGGATACGGGCTGCGGCATCCCCGAGGATGTCCTTTTGCATGTTTTTGAGCCCTTTTACCGTGCAGACAGGGCAAGGGCCAGATCCATGGGAGGTAACGGACTGGGTCTGGCAATAGCAAAAGAGATCATCGAAAAACACGGTGGAAGTATCACTATTAAAAGTACTGCCGGCGAAGGTACGGAGGTTATAATTCGTCTGCCCCGTTCTACCCGCCGGGAGGAGGCTTGAAGAAAAAGGAGATAAAAGGCATGGAATTGAAGCAGCTTTCCAAAAATGTTTATTACATCCCCGGTGCCGTAAATATCGGCGTTATCGTGAAAGGCAGTTCGGCCGTGCTCATTGATACGGGGATTGACGACGATGCGGGAAAAAAGATCCTTCAGACACTAAAAAAAGAAAACCTCTGTGTTGCGGCGATTATCAACACCCATTCCCACGCGGACCATATCGGTGGAAATTCCTGCATCCAGAGCAGGACCTCCGCCAGGATATATGCGCCGGAACATGAAGCGGCAGTTATCCACCACCCTTACTTTGAGCCTTATACTCTTTTCTCCGGCGCAAATCCCATCAAGGATATGAAGAACAAGTTCCTCATGGCCAAAGCCTCTTACGTGGACGTTGTAATCTCCAACATTTTGGGTTCTCTGGAGGTGGAGGGCCTGGAGCTCAATGTCGTAGGTCTTCCCGGCCATGCTTTAAACCAGATCGGCGTTGAATTTGAGGGTGTTTTCTTTTGTGCGGATTCCATTTTTTCGCCAGATATCCTGTCCAAGCACAAGATACCTTTTCTTATCGACGTGAACCGGCAGAAAGACACCCTGGCCTACCTAAAATCCTCGCAATACAACCTCTATGTCCCGAGCCATGGGGATCCCACGGGTGATGTCCATTTTGTCGCAGATACCTATATGGATATTCTTGAAGGAGTTGAAAAGCTCATTCTGGATTCCACCGGAGAAGGCAAAACAGTGGAAGAACTGCAGAGAATTATTTTCCCGCAGCTTGATATCTCCATCAAAAGCCCTCAGCAGTACTATCTGCTCAATACACCCTTTATGGCCTTTTTGTCCGGACTCCATGAGCGAGGCCTGGTAGGGACTGAAGTCAGGAACAATCGATTGACCTGGGTAACCATTTAAAGCAGGATTTTTACAAATTCGTTACACTGCATTTATCCTTTTGTTATACCCTCGCTTTATACTTATGCTATGAGGAAGCATATAAAAATTCAAGTAAAGGCAGCGGATGGACTTATGGGAAGGATCAGACTGCTGGCAATGGCCCTTGTATTTGCGGTTTTTGCCGGCTGCAGCCAGCAAGAAGGAAAAGTAAATGTGATTAAAGGCCCCGGTACCGCCAACAGCAGTCTCATGGTAAGCTTCAGCGAGCTCTGTACCGGAGAGGCGGAAGGCTTTGCAGGAAGCCCGGACAACCTGGTGGTAAGCCGGAATAACGGAACGGAGAGGGTTTTCTCCCTTGTAAACATCCCTACCACCCAAACCACGCCGCTGTTGTCGATAATTTCCGGCAGCAGTCCCAGCTTCCAGCTGTCTCCCAACGGCCGCAAGCTGCTGGTAAACGACTTGCTGTACGATCTTGATGAAAGTAAAAAGGACTACCTTCCTCCCGTAGAGGCCGAGATTACAGGCAAGGTTTCCCTTCCTTCCTATTTGCCGTCCTATTCCTTTATCGGCGGGGCTGAACCGGTCCTCTCAAATCCCTATTACTACATCCGGAGATATGGAAATGTCCTGCCGGTCATCGCACTCCGGCCT
>JAFADI010000126.1 GCA_023424965.1 Bacillota bacterium | reverse complement strand
ACTTTCTGGTGGTTATTACGAGAAGGCCACACCCGTTCCCATACCGAACACGGCAGTTAAGCTTCTCCGTGCCGATGATACTTGGATGGTTGCATCCCGGAAAAGTAGGTCGCCGCCAGATTTATATGACCCTCCTTTGGTTTCCCCAACAGGAGGGTCTTTACATATCTAAACGGCGTGCCCGGCCCTGGAATTCCGGGCATTTTAAATACATTCTTTTTATATTGACTTTACTGCTGTAATATGTTAAAAATACATTGTTTGTTATATATTTGCGGAAAATGTAGAAACGCATTGCCAAGAAAAATAACTGTTTTGTGGGGGAACGGACATGTCGGAGGAAATCATCAGGTTGTCCAATATTTCTAAGGACTATAACGGCACTGAAGTTTTAAAAAATATCAATTTGTATATACTCCGCAATGAGTTTCTCACACTGCTGGGTCCCAGCGGCTGCGGCAAAACCACCACCCTGAGAATTATTGGAGGCTTTGAACAGCCATCCAACGGAGAAATCATCTTCGAAGGGAAAAATATCAACGATCTTCCTCCTTTTAAAAGAAAGGTAAATACCGTATTCCAGAAGTATGCCCTTTTCACCCACATGAATGTCTACGAAAACATAGCCTTTGGCTTGAAAATAAAAAAAGCCTCCAAAAAGGAGATCGACCGGAAGGTCGGAGAGATTCTGGAGCTTGTCAATTTGCCCGGCATTGAGAACAGAATGGCCGAGTCTTTGAGCGGAGGCCAGCAGCAGCGGGTTGCCATTGCAAGAGCTCTGGTGAATGAGCCTGAAGTGCTGCTGCTCGACGAGCCTCTGGGAGCTCTTGACTTGAAGCTCCGGAAGGAAATGCAGATAGAGCTTAAAAACATACAGAAAAGGCTTGGGATAACCTTTGTCTATGTTACCCACGACCAGGAAGAAGCTCTCACCATGTCCGACACCATTGTCATCATGAATCACGGTTCCATTCAGCAGATCGGAACGCCCACCGACATTTACAACGAACCGAAAAATGCTTTCGTTGCAGATTTCATCGGAGAGAGCAACATTGTGGACGGTACCATGATCCAGGACTGTACGATTGAATTTGCCGGACGCAGGTTTGAATGTGTGGACAAGGGCTTTGAAGCCAACGAAAAGGTGGATGTGGTCATACGTCCGGAGGATATCAAGCTGGTAAATGCCGGCGACGGCATGATCGCGGGAGAAGTCAAGTCCGTCGTATTCAAGGGTGTGCATTATGAAATGATGGTTGAAAGTGAAGGTATTCACTGGATCGTTCACAGTACCGTCATGGAGCCTGTAAATAGCAGCGTGGGCCTAAATGTGATTCCGAGCGATATTCATATAATGAAGAAGGTGGGCCCGCAATGAAAAGGAATTGGCTGGCCTATCCCTATATTCTCTGGATGGTGATTTTCACTGCGGTTCCCATGGTCCTGATCTTTTTCTACAGTGTATTTTCTGTTGAGGATTCAGGAATCACTTTTACTTTGACCCATTTGACAAGGGTTTTTGAACCTCTGTATCTTCTAGTGATTTTGAGGTCTATAAAGCTGGCCGTCATCAGCACGGTCTTTTGCCTTGTGCTGGGTTATCCCATGGCCATGATCCTGGCGGAAAGAAATCTATCCAATAAAAGCATATTGATTGTTCTGTTTGTGGTACCCATGTGGATGAACTTCCTTGCCAGAACCTATGCATGGATGACACTGCTTGAAAAAAACGGGCCCATTTACGGATTTCTCAATTTTTTGGGACTTCCCGGCTTTAATATTTTGTATACCGAAAGCGCGGTTATCCTGGGCATGGTCTATAATTTTCTGCCTTTTATGGTGCTGCCCATCTATTCCGTTCTGAAAAAAATAGACCGGTCGGTGATTGAAGCATCGGAGGACCTGGGAGGAACGCCATACATAACCTTCAAGAGAATCATATTTCCCTTGAGCCTTCCCGGCGTCATGTCGGGAATAACCATGGTTTTCATGCCTGCAGTCACCACCTTTGTAATCTCCAGACTGCTTGGCGGAGGCCAGTTCATGCTGGTGGGGAACCTGATCGAGCAGCAGTTCCTGACAACGAGGGATTGGGGCTTCGGATCCTCCCTTTCCTTTGTCCTTATGATTTTTATCCTTTTATCCATGGGCATTATGTCCAGGTATGAAAAAGAAAGTGAAGGAGGTGGGCTGTGGTGATCAAGGCGTTAAAAAGAAGCTATTCTTTTCTGATTTTCTTTTTTCTTTATGCGCCTATTCTGGTGCTGATAGTCTATTCCTTCAACAACTCAAAATCAAGGGCCCACTGGGACGGCTTCACCTTCAAATGGTACGGGGAGCTGTTCAGGGACCAGCAGATCATGACTTCCCTGTATTACACCCTGCTGGTTGCGGTCATTTCCTCTGTTCTGGCCACAGTTGTCGGAACCGCTGCAGCAATAGGGATACACAACATGAAGAAGCTGCCTAAGACCATAACCATGAACATAACCTATCTTCCCGTGTTGAATCCGGACATTGTCACAGGGATTTCTTTAATGCTGCTGTTTATATTTGTAAAAATACCTCTCGGGTTTATATCCATGCTGCTTGCACATATAACCTTCAACCTGCCCTTTATTATTCTGTCGGTGCTGCCCAAACTGAAGCAGCTCAACAGCCAGGTTTTCGACGCGGCCCTGGACCTGGGGGCGACCCCCATATACGCCTACAGGAGGGTCATACTGCCTCAGATACTGCCTGGAATTGTCACGGGCTTCCTGCTCGCCTTTACCATGTCCATCGACGATTTTGTGGTGAGCTTTTTCACCACCGGCTCGGGAGTATCCAATATTGCCATTACCATCTATTCCATGGCCAGACGCGGAATCAACCCGAAAATTAATGCACTGCTCACCATGATGTTCATTTTTGTTCTGCTGCTGCTGATAATTATCAACAATAGATTATCAAAGGACAATGAAAAAACAAGCAAGCTGAAAGAGGTATAGGAATTGATTGACGAAAGGAGAAGGTCACTTGAACGCATTTTTTAAAAAAGCGCTGATCGCATGCTTAATGATTGTGATTTCCCTGTCCGCTTCAGGCTGTGGAGGCCAGGGGAAAGCCACCCTCAAGGTTTATAACTGGGGTGACTATATTGACAAGACGGTACTGGAAAGCTTTCAGAAGGAATATAACATGAAAGTGATCTATGATGAATTTGCCACCAATGAGGACATGTACGCAAAGCTCAAAGCCGGGGGCAGCGACTATGATGTTGTCATACCTTCGGACTATATGATCAAACGTATGATCGACGAGGACATGCTCAGCAAAATAGACTTCAACAATGTGGCCAATTACAAATATATTGATGAACGCTTCAAAAACCTGGGCTACGATCCTCAGAACGCATACTCCGTCCCCTACATGTGGGGAACGGTAGGAATTCTCTATAATAAAACCATGGTCCAGGAACCCGTTAAAAGCTGGGAAATACTCTGGGATGAGAAGTACAGCAAACAGATTCTGATGCTGGACAGCCAGAGGGATTCCATCGGTATAACACTGAAGCTGCTGGGCTATTCCCTGAACAGCAAAAAGCCTGAAGAGCTGGAGGCGGCCAAACAGATGCTCATCGAGCAAAAACCGTTGGTGCTGGCTTATGTAGGGGATGAGGTAAAGGACAAGATGATCGGCAATGAAGCTGCCATGGCCGTGGTCTGGTCCGGTGACGCCATTTACATGAAGAGGGAGAATCCGGATCTGGAGTATGTAATTCCGGAAGAAGGAAGCAATATCTGGTTTGATGCCATGGCAGTGCCGAAGGCAAGCAAGCACAAAAAAGAGGCGGAACTGTTTATAAACTACATGTGCAGCACGGAAGCTGCATTTAAGAATGCCGATTTCATCGGCTATTCCACACCCCATACCGAAGCAAAAGCAAAGCTGCCTGCCGAACTGACTTCCGACAGGTCCGTCTATCCCGACAAGGATGACCTGAAAAACTCCGAAGTCTTTGAGGACCTGGCGGAGACGCTGCCTTTGTACGACAAGATATGGACGGAGATAAAATCCCATTAGGGACGGCGAAAAAGCATACTGAACTGCAGATAAAAGCACCGAAAACCACAGGTTTCCGGTGCTTTTGTGTCAGTCAACCGGCTGCGCCGAACCAAAAATCAGGTGTAGCTTTGCTCGAGGGTTCTTATCATCTTATAAAGGGTATCGTTGATGGGCGTGGGAACGCCGTATTTTTTCCCCAGCTCGATGATGGTACCGGCAAATATTTCAACCTCCGTTTTCCTTCCGGCTTCCACATCCTGCAGCATGGAGGTTTTCCCGTCGGCCCCCAGGGTACCCAGCACCCGGATGAAGTCGGCAATATCATCGTCGGTGAGATTGATGCCAGTTTCCACCGAAAGGCGCACAACTTCCCGGCAGGTGGATTCCATAAGCTCCCTGGCCTCGGGGATGGTCTGAAAAACACCGTAGGGAGCTTTCAAGACGGCAGAGGTTTGATTTATTCCCACGTTCAGCATGAATTTCCACCAGAGGGACCTCATCATATCCTCAGGGATGGAATAGGGGATGTGGGCCCTTTCAAAGAACTCCTTGACTGCTGCGGTATTGGAAGAAATGGTTTGGTTGTTCTTTTCCCCGAACACCACTTTGCCCCCGTTGCTGAAGTACACGCGGGTTTCTTCCCTGACGGCGTCGATCCCCACACAATAGGCATACAGCAATTTATCCATACCGAAGTGGGCGCCGAGGATTTCTTCACTGGAAATTCCATTCAGGAGGGATAGGATGATGGTGTCTTTGCCCACAAAATTCCTCATGTCTTCGATTGCCTGGAGCAGGTGGTGCTGCTTTACGGCCACAAGAATCAGATCTGCAGGCTCCGCCTGTTCTCCCGGATGAATATAGTTGAAGGAATAGGGCTTGCCGTTGATGGTGATGCCTTTCTCGGTATACCGGTGGATGCGCTCCTTGCTTGCAATTACCTTCAAGCAGGCGGGGTCCATGTCATATATCTTGCTCCCGTAGGCGCAGCCCACGGCCCCAAGGCCGGATATATACACCCTTTCTATTTTTTTCATTGCTTCGTCCCCTTTATGATTGAGTTTGTGGTATTAAAAATTATCTATTTATTATATAACTTTATCCCGGTGATTTGAAGGATAAAAAGTATAAAGTTCTTCTTTTATAAAGGATATGGGAATAGTTTATAGTAGTGCACTATGTCGTTTTGGGCGGAAAGCCGGTAGTTTAAACGATATAGAAGGGGTTAATTGAGGTTGGTTGGATCATGGAGATCTGGTCCGATGCAAAAAATGTTGCTGCAAATATTGCTTTCAATACAAACTGGGTGAAGATTGCCCTGGCCCTGTTTATCATTGGCCTGGCATTTATAGCAAGGCATGTTTTCATAAAGCTTACTGTTAAGTATTTGAACAAAGCAACCCTGTACTCAAAATCAAATATAAACACCTGCATTGTGAATGCTGTGGAGGTTCCCGCCCGCTTGTTCATCATCGCCGCAGGGATTTGGCTGGCGGCTTTGGTCATGGCTTTTCCGGAAAAATATGAATTCTTCATCAACAGGGTATTCAGGACGATTGCAGTGTTTTTGACCCTGACCGCGGCTTACAGGGCTTCCGACGTCCTGGCGATGCTCATTGACAGGATATCCATGGGCAGTGAAGGGAAAACCGATGAAATGCTGCTGCTTTTTGTGAGAAAAAGTGTGCGCATTGTCATTATCGTGTTCGGGGTAGTCACACTGCTCCAGGAATGGTACGACAATGTGGGAGGGCTGCTTGCGGGACTGGGACTGGGAGGACTGGCTTTTGCACTGGCGGCAAAGGATACCGTATCAAATCTGTTTGGCAGCGTAACCATTCTCATGGACAGGGCCTTCAGAATCGGGGATTGGGTGGAAACACCCCATGGGGAAGGCATCGTGGAAGAAATAGGTTTCCGGAGCACCAAAATAAGAACCTTTTCTCAAGCGGTACTATCTATTCCAAATTCCACCATGAGCAACGATTCCATAACAAACTGGTCGAGAATGGGAAAGAGGAAAGTGAGCTTTTATCTCAACTTCCGGCTGGATGCTTCCACGCAAAAGATCAGGGAGTTCATTGAGTTTTTCAGGGAAGACCTGAAGAATTGTCCTGGAATACATCCCGAGACAATCGTGGTAACTTTTGAGAAGTTCTCCGACAGTTCCCAGCAAGTGCTTTTCTACTTTTTCACCAATACCACCAAATGGCTGGAATATCTGGAGGTAGTAGAAGCAATAAACTTCAGGATTGCTGAGAAACTGGAGGAAATGCAGCTGAAACTGGCGGTTCCGGCAAGGCGTGTATACCTGGAAAGGCAGAAGCCCGAATAAGCGTATACTTCAGGGTGCATATTCTAAAATTTATTTAAATATGCAAATTAATAAAAAATTCTTGCCATTACTAGAAATATATGTTATAATGCTAATCGGAACAACTATACACAATGGTTTAATTATTTTTTTCGACGTTCACCCTCCTTAATTTTTGGAGCGATGTGTCAAAAATAAGTTAAATCCAGGTTAAATTAAGGAGGTATAATAAAATGGCAGACAAAACATTAGTATGTAAAGACTGCAACTCTGAATTCGTATTTACCGAAGGTGAACAGGCATTCTACAAAGAAAAGGGATTTGAAAATGAACCGCAGAGGTGCCCTGACTGCAGAAAAGCAAAGAAGCAGCAGAGGAACAACAACAATAGAGGCGGCGGCAGAGGCGGCTTCGGCGGCGGTAGCAGATGGTAATCAAAGGGAGAGCGTAAGCTCTCCTTTTTTGATGCTTTAAATGACATGTCATTCCGTCACACTGCTTCTCAGCACATCTTCGATGCCGACACAGGGCAAAGGCCTGCTGAACAAATAGCCCTGGCCGAAATCGCAGCGGTGCCGCCTCAGAAGCTGCGCCTGTTCCTCATCTTCTATCCCTTCCGCAACGATATTGAAATCCAATTCATGGGCCATGTTTATAATGTATTTGATGATGATATAGGTATCGGCACTGGTTATGATGTCCCTGGTAAATGAGGGGTCTATTTTCAGGATGTCCAGGTTGAGGTTCTTGAGAAGGCTGAAAGACGAATAGCCTGTACCGAAATCATCGATGGCCACCTTAATCCCGAAACTTCTAAGCCGGTCTACAATTTTGGGCGTATCCGGGGTGTCCTGCATAATGCTTTCCGTCATTTCCACCACCAGGTATTCAGGCTCAAGGCCGGTTTTGGACAGCACATCCTTAACCGTATTGATAAAGTCGGAATTCTGGAGCTGATAGCCGGATACGTTGACCGCGACGGGTATTTTGGGAAAGCCTGCATCCTGCCATGCCTTATTCTGCCGGCAGGCCGTTTCCATAACCCACTGCCCGATGGAAATAATAAGGCCTGTTTCTTCTGCAAGAGGGATGAGTTCAAGAGGCGATACCAGGCCCAGGGATGGATGCTGCCAGCGGATAAGGGCTTCCACTCCTGCGATTGCACCGGAATCCAAGTCAAATTGGGGCTGATAGTGAAGCACGAGTTCATTTTTGTCCAAAGCTTTTCTAAGGGCGTTTTCCAGGGCCATTTTCCTGGATACCGCTTTATTGAGCTGGGTGGTGTAGAATTGATAATTGTTTCTTCCCTTATCCTTTGCCAGGTACATGGCTGCATCCGCGTTTTTTATGAGTTCCTCCGCATCTTTTCCGTCCTCGGGATAAAAGCTGATGCCGATACTGGGAGAGGAGAATACTTCATGGTCTTTAATTTTGAAGGGCTGGCAAAAGGAGGACTGTATCCGGTGAGCCAGTTGTATCACTTCATCGTGTAGAATGCCGTTTAAAATGATCACAAACTCATCTCCACCATAGCGTAAGACCAGGTCGCCTTTCCGGAGGCATTTTTTCAACCTGCCGGCACACTGCTGGAGAACCATGTCCCCGTATCTGTGGCCCAGGCTGTCATTGATGAGCTTAAACCTGTCCAGGTCAATGAACATCACCGCCAGCTTGATGTTGTTGATCTTGCAGAACATGAGCTGGTTGCTCAGATAGTCGTCCAATATGTTGCGGTTTGGCAAACCTGTGATGGCGTCGTTATAGGCCATATCGTTCAAGGCTTCCTGGGAGCTCAATCTGACCCTCATGTTTATGAAAGCGGCCAGACAGATCATCACGAAAAAAAAGGAAGTATTCAACCGGTTAATCAGAGGATCTTCCACCATATACAATAAAATAACGGTAGCGCATGAAATGCTGCCCAGATAGATTACCAGGTTGTAAATGTTATTTGTAATCAATATGATGATCAATACAATAAATACTAAAATCCACATGTAGATTTCGGGGAAGCTGGATTTATAGGCGAAATACAGGGCTACGGCGCTGGAGAGAAAGCAGACGCCATAAAGGATGCCGGCTGCATGCCTCTGCATGAATTTATTCACATAAGACAGCAGTACAACGGAGATGAAGAAAAGGGAGAAAATGGAGGCCACAGGACTGTACAGGCCCTGAGTCGCATGGGTGTGAACCCAGATCAAAGGTATTATGAGTGAAAGCACCAGGCCCAGGAGACAGGTCAGGCGCAAAGTGGCCACGTCTCTGCCCGATGCTGCGGTCTTGCTGCCGTGAAAATTAATCTTCATAAATAAAGTCCCTCAAATGATTTATTGTGTAAATAATCCAAAGTACTTTAAATATTCGACATATGGTAGCAAAATCCTTTAAAAAATGCACACAAGTCTTCTGCAGGCAGCAAAAAAGGGAAAGCACAAGCTTTCCCCGGAACATCCGCTTACCTGTTTATTATTTTCTGTTGGCTACCTCAATATTGATTTTCTTTCCGTTGATTTTGGCATCCTTCATAAAAGTCAGGACCTCGGATGCATATTCCCTGGGAATTTCCACAAAGGAATACTTGTCGAAGATGTCAATTTTCCCGATGAGCCTTCCCGGCATGCTGGTATTTGATGCAATACCCTCCACCAGGTGCCTCGGCTGTACCTTGCTGATACTTCCTATATTGATGAAAAACCTTACCATTCCGCTTTCCGCACCGCTGTCTTCACCGAAGCTGTCAGGGGCGGCTCCGGCCTGCTGGCTGCTCTGTGTGGATACCATTTTCAAAAGGGCGGCAGCAGCATCCAGTGTTGTTATATAATTATCCTGTCCGTTGCTGTAATTGAAATCCTCCACCATTTTTTCTATATAGCTCGAATACTTCGAAAGCTGGCCCTGATTCAAGGTCTCCTTGACCTTTTCGAATACTCCGCGGATTTTATTCTCTTCAACGGCCAGAAGTGAAGGCGGCTTCATGAGCATGATCTTTGACTTGGTATACCGTTGTATGTCCTTTAACTTAAATATTTCACGTCCCACGATGAGGGTGAAGGACTTTCCCGTCCTGCCGGCCCTGCCGGTACGGCCGATCCTGTGGACATAATACTCTTCGTCGTTGGGAAGGTCATAGTTAAAAACCGCTTCCACGTCGTCCACATCAATTCCGCGGGCAGCAACGTCGGTAGCAATGAGAACATCAATTGTTCCCTTCCTGAACTTTGACATGACCTTATCCCTTTGGACCTGCTTCATGTCGCCATGCAGCGCTTCCGCCATATAACCCCTGGATTGGAGCTGAGAGGCCAGCTCGTCAACACGTTTCTTGGTATTGCAAAACACCAGGGAAAGCTTTATATTATTGGCGTCGATGATTCTGGACATCACTTCAAGCTTTGCAGATTGGCTTACCTCAAGATAGTACTGCTCAATTCCTGCAACGGTAAGCTCTTTGTGAACGGCTTTAAGGTGGATGGGATTTTTCTGGTATTTTTTTGTCAGCTCCATTATTTCCTGGGGCATAGTTGCAGAAAATAAAATAGTCTGTTTTTCTTCCGGCACTTTTTCCAGAATTGTGTCTATATCTTCTCTGAAGCCCATGTTCAACATTTCATCAGCTTCATCAAGGATGACCATTCTGAGGTTTGACAGCTTGAGGGTGTTGCGCCTCATATGGTCCATAATGCGTCCCGGGGTTCCGATGATGATCTGGGGGCGCTTTTTCAGAGCCATGATCTGGCGGTCGATGGGTTGGCCTCCATAAACGGGCAGCACTTTGATGCCTTTTTTATGTTTCGACACATTCTTAAGCTCTTCCGAAGTCTGTATCGCCAGCTCTCTAGTGGGGCAAAGCACCAGAACCTGAATGCCATCGGTTTCAGGGGAGATCATTTCAATGGCGGGAATACCGAAAGCGCAAGTCTTCCCGGTGCCCGTCTGTGCCTGTCCGATGACATCCTTGCCTTCAAGGATGTGAGGGATGGACAGGGACTGTATGGGAGTTGCTTCCTCAAACCCCATTTCGAAGATGGCCTTCTGCACTTCCTTCGAGAGGTTGAGGCCTTTAAAAATCAAATTTTCCATGTTTCGTTCCTTTTCTAAAAATTTATAATATTATTGTTTACCAAATTTAAGCCTGGTAAAACACAAGCTCATTCGATTATAACGAGCGAAGTTAAAAATTTGCAAACTTCATCGTATCCGGTTGCATTAAGCTGACAAACAGAAGCGGGAGCGATAAAACTGATTCTCAAGATATGGGGAGGCAATGTGAGACTCAGGCTTTACGGACATGGGTCCAAGCGTCCTAATTGACGGCGCGGCTCCATACCGCTAATATACACAGCCTTCGATACAAACGCGGGAAGACAATGTAAAACTCGGTGATTCCAACTTATAACTGCTTGCATGTTAGATTATATGCTATATATCAAATAATAGCAACAAGTGCTTTTTAACACAACAAATTTCTATTGAATTCAAATGGCACCAATTCCATTGCGGTGCACTAGTACATGAAGAAACAGATTCCTATGAAATGGGTGAGGGCTCCGAGGAAAATAAATATATGCCATACCATGTGATGGAATTTGAAGCCCTTCTTGGCATAAATGGCCGCTCCCACGGAATAGAGCACCCCACCGCCGAGGATGAGCCAGAAAAGCAGGGGATTGGCCTTCCGGATAAATAGGGGCATGAAAATGATCAGGGTCCAGCCCATAATCAGGTAGATGAGCAGGGATATCTTGGGCATGGAATTACGGGAGATGGATTTGTACAGTATCCCGAACAAAACCATTGCCCACTGGATTGACAAAATTACAATGGCCTGCCAGCCGCCGATGACGGAAAGGGCAATGGGCGTGTAGGTGCCTGCGATGGCCACATAGATGAAGATGTGGTCCAGAATGCGCATCACGACCTTGTGTCGGGTGTCATAGGCCATCACATGGTAGAGGGTGGACATGAGGAACATTAAAAAGATGGAGATGCAAAAGATGGTGACACCCACCACGTCCGTTATGGTCCCTTTGGTATAGGCAGTGATGGAAACCAGGGGAAGCGCAAACAACACCAGCAGCGACGCAATTCCGTGGGTTACGGCATTGCCCAATTCCTCACCGAAAGAAAGTTTTATTGACAGCCTGGACATAGGGATGACCTCCTTACAGCGCTTTTATATTAAATTTTAAATCAAAAATCCGAAGAGGGCAAGATGATTTTTGGACGACCCGGAGGCTCCCGGCGCATAAAAAATTTATTCCCCATATTTCTGGGATTTGCAAAACATGATAAAATAATTGAACAGGAGGGTTTGTCATGTCCTTTTACAATTTTCTGGAACTGGTTGAAATCAGGACGAAGCTGGCCAGTGTGATTCCCTTCT
>JAFADI010000100.1 GCA_023424965.1 Bacillota bacterium | reverse complement strand
GAAAATAAGGAAAGTATAATAAGCGGACTGAAGCAAGTGGGAATAGTGGTGCTGGATACAGTACAATTTATACTGGATATAGCAGGGCTGATCCCGGGAATAGGAGAATTGGCGGATGGAGCAAATGCATTGATATACACCTTGAGAGGGGATTATGTAAATGCAGGGCTATCCGTAGCGGCATGCATACCGTTTGCGGGCTGGGCGGCAACAGCAGGCAAGATTGGAAGCAAAATAGCAAAGGCAATAGATAAAATTGGCGACGTGTCCAAAATAATAGACAAAGTAAAAGACCTAGCAAAATATCTGGAGAAGGCGAAGGCTATCGGAGCTGCTGCATTAAAGTATGGAGACGGTGCAATAAAATTCATAACCAAAAAAGGCGATGAGGTATGGAGCCTCATAAAGAACAGTGCAATTGTTAGAAAAGCGTCAGACAGTATAGCCGCCATTTCCAAAAAAGGATATGAGATACAGGAGGCCATAGGAAGACAGGCGGAGAATTGGTGGGCAAGGCAGTGCCAGATAGGCATTGTGCCGCCAAGTGTAGCGGATTTTATCAATGGCAGGGGAATAAAAAGCGAAGTTAAAGCCGGAGCAGAAATCGCGGATGAGACAAAAGCTATTAAGACTGTGTCCGGGGCAGAAGTACCGGGAGTAAGCGATGTTATTGAGGGCTCGGGTGGCGCTATTAAGGGTGGTAGTAAGGCAAGCATATCATCTGAAGAAGCAGAAGAGATTGCATTTAGTGCAATTAAAGGGAAGAGTAATGCGGATGCAATTGTTCTGGGAAAGTATGGAGATGGTGGCCCGACAGCATATACCAATGTAGCTGAAAGCATGGATGCTCAGTATTTTCAACTAGATAATTGGGACGAATTAGCTTCAAGATATTCAAACACCGAAATCTGGAAAATTAATGAGAAGTTCTTAGATATCCAAACTAGTTCAGGGAGAGAAGTATACTTATCTCATAATCCAGCAGATTATATTGGAGGTACTTCTTTTTACTCAAAAGAGATTCAATATCTATTAGATAACGGATATAGATTTATTAAGGAAGGAGATATTTGGCATGCGGTTAGATGAAGAATACTATGAAAAAATAATCTCTTTTGTTATTCATACTTTTGGAGAAATATTTGATGATGAAGTTGTTTTTATTAAACAGCAAGTTTCAATTGAGCATATGGGATATTTTAAAATTCAATATAAATATCTTCCTTTGAAATATGATATAGTATTTGAGAATGAACGTAATGTATTTGAGATTGAAATCTATGATAGTGAAGGTGCAAAAAATATATTATATAGAATTGAAAAATATGAAAGCGGGTTGTCAATTGATAACATTCAAGATGCGATACTAAAATTAAAGACAGTACTTGAAAAGAATGAGTTGTGTTTCTATATTTATCGAGATGAAAAGCTATACAAGAAAATAAATGGCGAGTATTTAAGAGTAAAGGATTTGAATGAATTGAGGTGAAACATGGACAAAAAATATATAGATATTAGAGAACAAGCATTTTCTATAAAGGCTGAGGATATAAATTTACGCTTGGAAAATGAAGAACAAGTATTTGCATCAATAGTAGACATTCCGGTAAATGGAAATATAGCGACCCTGTTTTGCTCGTTTGATGGGACAGTAAGTATGTATTATTCCAATGGAAAAATCGATATAGGATTAGGCAAAAAAGAAGCGGTTCGCAAAGCTGCCATGTCTTTGCTATTTAGCTCTGGACAATGTTTGTCGTATATGGATTCGCTTGAAAATCATATCATTGATGGAAGTGTTATACAGATTTTTGTGTTTTATCGTGATGGCATAAAAACAAAAAAGATAGATATTATGAATAGTAAGGCCAAAGAAGAAAGATTCTTAAATTTTTTAATCCAAAACGTTTTAACAGCAATGCGTAGAGACTAGATATAGAAAATGTGCTATTAACAAGGGGCTGATTTAGACAGTAACCTGAGGTATTGGCGTGAATAAGATAGGAATAATTTGTGGAGTACACCTACACAGATACGGTGTAAAAATAAGGTGGCAGTTTAGCCTTGGATTAATATATAAATAGTCTTCTAAAACCCGAATAAGAAATTTCCCCGGGATAAGGGCTACAAAAAACAGCTTATACCAAAGGCTGTACGGTTTGCCACTAATGAGCAAAGAACTATAATGTGGGTAGTGTCCCTCGACCTTCCTGCCTTTATATTATACTACTTTGTTTTCATCTGTTCTCAACTTTCTGGCAAAAACGCTTTGGAAGCATAAAAGAACACGTAAGGCTGTCCCATCTCACCAATGGGAAAGCTTTACGTGTTCTTTTATAAAATATTTGTTGAATTGTTGAGGAGCATCCCCCATTTCTCATTTCTTCCTTATAGGGAGCCACACTTCCGATTTATAGGACGGCGACTGCTGGTCGCCCTCGGTGTAAACCTCAATGTCCGGCGCATCGGCGTATTCATAGCCTGAGGTGGGGAGCCATTCGGTGACAACCCGTTTTTGCAATTCCTGGATGGCCTGCGGCATAGGGCCTGTACATTCAAACACCGCCCAGGTGGAAGCAGGCACCCGGTATTCAACAGTTCCTTCCGGAGCAGGCCTGTCAGTGGCGACTCCGATGTAATAGTCAAAATCCTTGCCGTTCATGCAGGTGGAGACTGCAAGCAGGCCCAAAGGGGCCTGGTTCATCAGCGGGAGGATTTCCGGAAGGATGCCGCTTTGTACGGTTTTCTGCCAGAACAGGGGCACCTGTGCAAAGTTCTCTTCAACATTCAACTCCATGTGTTCTTTGACGCCAACAATTTTGAAGGAATCCTTTGTTTCGATCTTGTAGTTCATTTCCGCATCTCCTTTGATTGAAATTGTGAAGCTGATGCGGGGAAATGCTTTGAGAGACATCCCTTCCATGCGGGCGGAGGAGGGGGAGACTCCATGTACGCTTTGAAAAGCACGGTTAAAGGAGGTAGGTGAATCATAGCCGTATTTTAGCGCTGCATCGATAATTTTGATATCACTGCTTTGGAGGTCAAAGGCGGCGGCTGTCATACGCCTGCGGCGGATATATTCGGACAGGGGAATGCCTGCAATATAGGAAAACATCCGCTGAAAGTGGAAAACAGAGCAGCAGGCAATGCGCGCCGCCTCCTCGTAATGAACTGTTCCGCTCAAATGGTCTTCGATATAGCCGATGGACTGATTTAATCTTTCAAGCCATTCCATTGCATCACCTCCTGACAATCAAAGTTTAGCATAAAATAAAAAGGGCATCCTCTCATTTGATGCACGGAAATGTGAGATGGATTTGCCCCGAAGGAGATGCTTACTTTGTAGTAAAACTGAATTTATAAGATTTGTTTTTGTTTCCGTCCGCATCCTTTACGGCACCGGCTTTGATTTTTACCGTGTATTTTTTGTTGGAGGACAGGTTGGAACTCAAGGGAGTTATGGTAAGCTGTTTCCCGCTTGCGGAAACCTTATAAGCCGATGTGCCGTTGATGGTAATGCCGGAATTGTTGGAGGCCTCCACCGAGCTTGATTTTACCGTGTTTGAAAGTGTAACCACGATTTTGGAATTGACGGCAACATTTGTTGCGGCATCCCCCGGGGTCGTCGAACTCACCTTAAAGGTTTTGGACGTGGTTGACCCTTTGGTGGTAAAACTGAATTTGTAAGACTTGTTTTTATTGCCGTCGGTATCCTTTACGGCACCGGCTTTGATCTTGACCGTGTATTTTTTGTTCGCCGCCAGATCCGCACTCAGAGGTGTTATCGTCAGTTTCTTTCCGCTTACAGATACTTTATAAGCAGCCTTGTCGTTGATGGTAATGTTTGAGTTGTTGGACGCGGTTAAGGAGTTTGCATTCAACGTGTTTGAAAAAGTAAGCACGATCTTTGAATCAACGGCTACATTTTTCTTGTTGTCGTCCGGAGCTGACGAGGTTACTTTGAGCGTTTTGGATGTGGTTGCGGCAAATACGCTTAATTGCAGCGAACCAAGCAATAATAGAAAAGTTAACATCATGCAGACAAACTTCATACTCTTTTTCAAATTTGACCACCCTTTTCTTTTGTAAGATTAAGTTTTTTAAGCATCTTTTATTTAGCCGTTCCGGCTGAATAAAACGGTATGAAATTTGCATACCGTAATTTAATCTTATAATAATAAGACTGAAGAAGCAACAAATAGTTGCATCAATTTTCCAAAGCACTGCATGCAAATCCCCATTGATAATGCCTCCGGGGCCGTTTGACCGGCCCTGGAGGAGATTTCCAATGCCGCGATGGCGAAAACGGTTGAAATTTTCTTCCGCCTGTACCTGTCTTTATCCGAACAGCGCCAGCAAAATGCCTGCTGCAACCGCGGAGCCTATGACACCCGCCACATTGGGGCCCATGGCGTGCATGAGCAGGTAATTTGACGGATTGGCTTTTTGGCCTTCCACCTGGGAAACTCTTGCGGCCATTGGAACAGCCGAAACTCCTGCAGAACCGATGAGAGGATTCACTTTCCCGCCGGACAGCCAGCACATCAGCTTCCCAAGAAGCAATCCCCCAGTGGTGCTGAACATGAAGGCCAACAGGCCCAGGGCGATGATCATAAGGGTCTGGGGCCTCAGGAACCGGTCCGCCACGGCGGTGGCGCCTACAGTGACACCGAGGAAGATGGTTACGATGTTAATCAGTGCATTCTGTACAGTACTTGAAAGCCTTTCCACCACACCGGATTCCTTGAACAAATTGCCCAGCATCAGCATGCCGATCAATGGAGCGACGGACGGCAGCAAAAGTACACAGAAAATTGTAACGGCAATGGGAAAGCAGATCTTTTCCAGCCTGGATACTTCCCTGAGCTGCTCCATCTTTATTTCCCGTTCCCGTTTTGTTGTCAGCAGCCGCATGAGGGGAGGCTGTATCAACGGAATCAGCGCCATATAGGAATAGGCGGCGATGGCGATGGCCGGCAGCAGCTCCGGAGCCAGCTTGGTGGTAAGATAGATGGCGGTAGGTCCGTCTGCACCCCCGATGATGCCGATGGATGCCGCTTCCTGGGGCGAAAAACCAAAGGCCACGGCGATGATAAAGGCGATAAATATCCCGAACTGTGCGGCGGCACCCAAAAAGAGTCCCGAAGGCCTTGCGATCAGCGGGCCAAAGTCCGTCATAGCCCCGATACCGAGGAAGATCAACGACGGGTAAATTCCTTTTTTTACGCCCAGGTACAGGTAATACAGCAGCCCCCCAGGTTCCGTCGAACCGGCCGCAGGCTCATGCATGAGACCTGTCAGCGGCAGATTTGCAAGGAGCACACCGAAAGCAATGGGCAAAAGCAGCAGCGGTTCGAATTTCTTTACAATGGCCAGGTAGATGAGGACGCAGGCAATTGCGAGCATGAGGCACTGCTGCCAGGTGAGAGCCGCAAAGCCGGAATCCGTCCAAACGGTTTTTATTGCTTCGATAAACATCCCATCACCTCTCTATCGAATGACGGCAAGGATATCTCCGGTGGATACGGAGGCACCCCTGGCGGCAAGAATTTGTGTAATGGCACCATCGATGGGTGCTGTGATTTCATTCTCCATTTTCATAGCTTCGAGGATGAATAGGACATCCCCTTTTTTGACCCTGTCCCCGGTATTTACCTTGACGTCGATGATGGTTCCGGGCATCGGCGCCGTTATCCGGCTGCCCTCCGCGGTTGTTGCAGTTGTTGCGGAGGGGGCTGCCGGTGGAGGAAGGGATGCCTGGGAAGGCGCTGCGGCCTTTGGCGCGGCAGCTTCCGTCGTCTTTACGATGCTGGCCTGCCCTTTTTCCACCTCCACCTCATAATTTTTATTGTTGATCGTTACAACGTATTTCATTGAAAAACCCCCATATCATTCACTGTAATGGATTGCTGAATAATTTTTTTTATAAACTATGCTTTGCAGGACCAATAAAAGAGCTGAAAGCATCCCTCACCGGTGCGGTATCAAATCCGGGTGTCATCCAGAGCCCGGATGGATTTGAAAGAAAGCTCCGACAAAGGGATACGGGACTCGTGACTCACAATGGCCATGATCATGGCGGCTGTCTTTTCATCCACGTCAATAAGCTTCAGTTCTCCCGTCGAACCGCCGTCCGCACCCGGACCGCCAATGGTTACAGCAGCGGGAGTACCGGCTTCTTGCTTTGCGGCAGTTAAAATCCCGGCGTTTTTAGGACCTATCCGGCCTAGAACCTTCGACAATATCTTTACCAGTGCAAACACACAGGAGAGTACCACAAATACCGTCGCTATACAGAACAGGGATACGGATAGGCTATCAAATATCGTCATACATACCCTCCTTTACTTTTGGACGATGGAGTAGGAAACCTTTACCACCTTGTGCTCTTCTCTTTCTTCGAAAAACTTTTCTGCAATCTGGGGGAAAAGGATATAGGAAAGGACATCCTCTTCACTCATTGTCCCATTTTTCAATTGGGCCTTTGCTTTCTCGAATTCCGGTTCAAGGGTGTCGGCAAACCTTCCCGCAACCGGCTTTTCTTCACCCAGCACCTTTTGAAGCAGGGCTTTGTCAATTTCTCCCGGTGCATGGCCGTATTCCCCCCGGAGATAGGCTTTGACTTCTTTGGACACGTTTTTGTACCTTTCTCCCGCAAGGACGTTGGCAGCTGCCTGGACGCCGACCATCTGGCTCATGGGAGTGACCAGCGGGGGGTACCCCAGATTCTTTCTCACCCGGGGAGTTTCCGCCAGAACCTCCTCCAGCCTGCCAACGGCATTCTGTGCCTTCAACTGTGCGATCAGGTTGGAGAGCATGCCGCCGGGTACCTGGTATACCAGCGCATCTGTTTCCGTTCCCATGACAAAAGCGTCCATAAGCCCTGAAGAGATATATTTTGCTTTCAAAGGCTTAAAGAAATCATTGATATCCTTTAATACTTTATCGTTCAAACCCGTTTCATGACCCGCCTGCTTTAATGCATAATTCAATGTTTCCGTGGGGGGCTGGGAGGTGCCGCCGGCGAAGGAGGAGATGGCGCAGTCGATGCCGTCACAGCCCGCTTCGATGGCCTTCATATAGGTGATGGGACCCAGGCCCGTGGTGGAATGGGTGTGCAGGAATACCGGCAGCTTTACGGATTCCTTGAGGGTTTTCACCAGGTCATAGGCCTCCTGGGGTCCCATGATTCCGGCCATGTCCTTAATGCACAGGGAAGTGACGCCCATGCTTTCCAACTGCTTGCCCATCCTTGCATAATTTTCGAGGTTGTGGATGGGGCTGGTGGTATAGCAGATGCAGCCCTGGGCGTGAGCCTTTTGTTTTAAGGTTTCATCCACAGCCACCTCGATATTCCTGAAGTCATTCAAGGCGTCGAATATCCTGAAAATATCCATCCCGCCGTCAACGGCGTGTGCGACAAATTTTCTCACCACATCGTCGGGATAATGCTTGTAGCCAAGGATGTTCTGACCTCTCAGCAGCATTTGCAGGGGGGTGTTCTTTACCCTGGCTTTGATTTTTTTGAGCCTTTCCCAGGGATCCTCTTTGAGATACCGGAGACAGGAGTCGAAGGTGGCGCCTCCCCAGCACTCAAGGGAGTAATAGCCGGCCCTGTCCAGGGTCTCAAGGATGTCTTCAAAATCGGAGAAAGGCATCCTGGTAGCGATAAGGGATTGATTGGCATCCCGCAGAACCGTTTCCGTAATATTGATTTTCATATCAGATCATCTCCTCACTTTGAGTTTGTTTTGTGAATATTTTTTATACGCGTAAAAAAATGCATATAAAAAGGGCGAGAGCTCACAAATAATGAGCTTCCCACCCCAGAAGTCGAATCATCTTGAAAGCGAATATCAAATTCGCCCAACCGTAAGAAAACAAAAATTCAATTGTCAATATTATAACACAATCTCTGGACGGTCCGCAAGAAAAATAGCGTCTGATTGGGATTCTAACATTGCTCTTTTCATATGTTGACCCGTTTCCAGAAGGTGGGGGTGCAAAGCAGTAGCAGAGGGTATATCTCCAGTCTTCCGACAATCATGCAAAGAGAAAGAACCGCCTTACTTATCGGAGAGAAGTCGGCATAATTTCCCATAGGACCGACAATTCCCAGGCCCGGACCAATATTTCCGACGGATGCAATGACTGCCGTTGTGGAGGAAACCAGGTCCTTGCCGTTCAGTGATATGATCAGTACCGATGCGACAGAAATAAAAATATAAAGAAAGAAAAAGGCCATGATTCCCGACAGTGTTTCCTCATCTACCACTCTCCCGTTGATTTTGACGGTGTGTACCGACCTGGGATGAACAATTTTTATGATTTCCCGTTTGATGACCTTAAAGAGCAATATCACGCGGAGACATTTGATTCCTCCCCCTGTAGAGCCGGCACTGGCACCGATAAACATCAGCATAAGCAGCACACACTGGCTGAACACCGGCCACAGGTTAAAATCCGCTGTGGCATAACCGGTCGTAGTGATAATGGAAGTGACTTGAAAGGCAGAGTATCGCACTGTTTCACCTAAAGAATGAAATGCCTTCCCATTTATATTCAGCGTAATCAACAGAATGGCGGCCGCAATTGTTCCTATATAAAAACGTAATTCCTCATCCCGCAGGATAGACCGTATATTGCCCTTGAATATAGCATAATATAGACTGAAATTCACCCCGAACAGCAGCATGAAAATGGTGATGATAATATCGATATAAGCGCTGTTAAATGCAGCAACACTTGCATTTTTGTTGGAAAAGCCTCCTGTGGCGGCTGTCCCGAAGGCATGGATCAGGGAGTCATACAGTGACATTCCTCCTGCCAGCAGCAAAATAACTTCTACAGCGGTAAGAGTAACATAAATGAGATATAAAATTTTGGCTACCTGCCCTATTTTCGGAACAAACTTTCCAGGAGAGGGACCGGTACTTTCCGCTTTCATAATATGAAGTGTATTGGCCTTCACCGATGGCAATACGGCGAGCATTAAAATCAGAACGCCCATGCCGCCCATCCAGTGGGTAAAGCTTCTCCAGAATAAAATGCCCTTGGGTAATGCCTCAATATTATTTAATATGCTTGCCCCGGTGGTGCTGAAGCCTGATACCGACTCAAACAGTGCATCCATCACGGACGGGATAGCTCCACTCAAGATGAAAGGCAGCGCTCCAAAGACCGACACCAGCAGCCACCCCAAAGCGACGATGGCAAAACCGTCCCGCGCATAAATGTTGGTTGTCACAGTTTTAATACGACGCATTCCCAGCCCTACCGGTATCAATACCAATATGGAGATGAGAAAGGCTTTCGTGTCTTCCTGTCCATAAATCAAAGATACCAGCAGGGAAGGCACCATACATCCCGCTTCGATGAATAGGACAATTCCCAGGCTTTTCAATATCATTCTAAAGTTCATGCGCCGTACCCCCGGAGGCAATGATATCATTTAAGTCTGAAATTCTTTTATCCTTTGCAATGAGGATGACACTATCGCCCGGCTTGATCATGTCCTTCCCATGAGGGATAATAACATCGTTTTTTCGGACAATGACAGCCACCAGTACGCCTTCCACCAGCTTGAGATCTTTGAGCGGTGTGTTTAGAAACCCTGTGGTGCTGCCAGCGGTGAATTCAAGGGCTTCTACCTGGTCTCCGATAATTTTGTAAAGCGTATTTACGGCATTTCCCAATGCATTTTTCAACCCCCGGACATACCTTAAAATATGGTTGGCAGTTATGACCTTGGGGCTTACCAGGCTGTCAATCCCCATGTTGTTTATTACGGAAAAATGATTGATTCTATTGATTTTTGCCACGACTTTCTGGACTCCGCACTGCTTGGCCAGCAAAGCAGAGATGAGGTTGTCTTCATCCCTGCCTGTAACGGACACGAAAGCTCCCATGTCGCATAGATTTTCCGAATGCAGCAACGTATCGTCGGACCCGTCACCACAAATGATCAGCGTGCCGGGAAGCAGTTCGGTCAGTTCGATGCACCTTTCCCTGTCCATTTCTATTATTTTAGCCTTTATTTCCGCCTCCTCCATGTATTTTGCCAGGTAGTAGGCGATTCTGCCTCCTCCCAGGATCATAACATTTTTAACCTTTTGGATACATATGCCAATCCTTTTGCAAAAATCAAATACCCTTAAAGGTGGTCCCACGATATAGATTGTATCGTTTTCTCTAATTTCAAACTCCCCGTTGGGGATCATAATTTCGCCCTCTCGGATCACTGCTCCAATCAGGATGGAAGATGAAAACCTGTTTGCGATATTCTTCAATTTCATACCCACAATGGAAATGTTTCCGGTTACCTTTATTTCCACCATCTCGACTCTTCCTTTAGCAAAGGCCTCCACATTGGCGGCGGGAGGGAATCGGAGCAAGCGTGCGATTTCACTGGCAGCTGCCTGCTCAGGATTGATTACCATATCCAGACCAAGATCTGCTTTCAGCAGGGAAAGTTCATTGGCATATTCCGGATCTCTGATTCTGGCAATGGTATGAGCTACTCCCAGCTTTTTGGCCGTAAGGCAGCATACCATATTCATCTCATCACTGGTGGTGGCGGCAATAAGAAGGTCTGCTTCTTTCACTCCGGCCTCCAGCAGTATTTTTGTACTTACACCGTTGCCCCTGATGCACATGACATCCAGATTTTCGCTGGCTTTTTTCAACGCCTCCGAATTCTTATCGATAATTGTAACGTCATTGTTTTCCTTCGATAAATTTTCGGCCAGGCTGTAGCCAACCTTGCCGTCACCAATGATTATTATTTTCATGTCGATTTCCTTTCCTGCATAAAAAGGGTGGGAAGCCCGCAACAAACGAGCTTCCCACCCCAGAAGCCTTAACTACTCTTGAAAGCGAATATAAAATTCGTCCAACCGTAATCCCACGCTGTTAAATTTCCAAAAGTGTACCATAATTTTAGGAATTTAACAAGATGAAAATTAATGGATATGAGCACAGCCTACCGCAAAAGCCAGCCACTATTTCAGTGGTATGGAAATCATTTAAAGCAATTCCTCAACCATACGGTATCCGACGCCTACTTCGGTTACGATATATTTAGGCTCGGCAGGATTTTCCTCCAGTTTCCTCCGTATATTTGCCATGTTGACGCGCAGCGCCTGAATTTCGTTGGTATATGGCCCCCATATTTCTTTTATGATAAAATCATGAGTCAGCACCTTGCCCGCATATTTGGAAAGCAGCACGATAAGCCTGTACTCGATGGGGGTAAGATGAATTTCCTTTCCTGCAAGCTTTACAAGTCTCTTTTCGTAATTGATTTCAAGATCGCCTACCGATACCTGCCCTGGATCGGGATAGCCCAAGTTTTTTTGACTGCGGCGAAGGGTAGCCCTGATGCGGGCCAGCAGCTCCGCTGTTCCGAAGGGCTTTGTAACATAATCATCCGCACCTGAATCGAGAGCTTCCACTTTTTCACGCTCATGGCCACGGGCGGATACCACAACAACGGGAATTCCAGTCCACTGCCGGATGGTTTTAAGGACTTCCATACCATCGATATCCGGCAGTCCCAGGTCGAGCAAAATCAGGTCGGGACAATGGGAAGCCGTCATAGCAACAGCTTCCCTTCCTTTTGCAGCTTTTATGATGTCATACCCGTTTGATGTTAATATAGCGGAGATAAAGCTGCATATGGTTTCATCATCCTCCACAATCAGAAAAAGTAGCCTGTTATCCATTATTTTCACTTCCTTCCAGCGGCAGAGTAAATCGAAATACTGCGCCGCCTGCTTTACGGTTAGCTGCTTCCAGATTACCATTATGTGCCCTTATTATCGATTTGCAGATAGACAAACCGATGCCCATCCCTCTGGATGAATCCGGACTACGCTTTTTACCTGAAAAATAACCGTCGAATATATAAGGGAGATCCTGGTCGGCAATCCCTTCTCCATAATCAAGCACCTCAAAAACCGCCGCTTTTCCCGCTTTTCTTACTTCCACCTCAATGGGGGAATTCGCTGAGGAATGCTTCACCGCATTTTCCAGCAGGTTGATCAGGACCTGTACAATCAAGGTTCCGTCCATGGGAACCATCAAAAGCTCATCTGGTACTTTCACGGAGATATTGCGCTCCGGAAACCTTTTGCGGATTCGGCGGATGGCTTCCGCCACTATTTCCTCGGCGGCCTCCGGCGTTTTGGTAACATTCATGGTGCCATCACTGATACGTGTTACGGAAAGGAGATTTTCCACCATGCGTATGAGCCATTGAGAATCCTCTTTGATATTGATAACCAATCGATCACGGGTTGGTTTATCAAAGGATTTTTCATTTTCCAGAATAGCGGAGCTGGCGCCCAGGATTCCGGTCAAGGGGGTGCGGAGGTCATGGGAAATGGCTCTTAGGAGATTGCTCCTCATTTTTTCCTTCTCCGATTCCACCAGGATCCGGCGCTGCTCATCCGACAGGTGCTGGCGTTCCAGCGCCATTGCCACCTGGGAGACGATCATGCGGAGGAAAATGCGGTGACCATGATCCAGCAGGCTTTTGGCGCAGGAAAGCCCCAATACCCCCAGAACCCTGCCCTGTGAGACAACAGGCAAATAATATGCGCCTGCGCCCATTAAGGTATCCGTTCCGGCCCCTGCGGGTTTTTGATTGGCAAATACCCAGCGGGCGACTGCTCTTTCGTCCTCCAGACCGAGGAAGGAGGCATCTGCTTCCTCCGGTGACTGCAGCAGGTTGCAATTTGCTCCCTGGGCAGGGTCTTCCGTATAAAAAACGGTGGAGCGCTCAAACAGCTTGACGATATATTTATTTGTCAGGGCAATGATATTTTCCATTCCTCTGGTGGCAAGAAGGTTTTTGTTGATTTCATATAATACCTCTGTGCGCCGTTCCCGTTCCACGGCAAGCTTTACCTGGGATTTAATACGGATGGTAAGCGTACTTGTGATCAAAGCCACAAACAGCATGATGGCAAAGGTAATAGGATACCCTGCTGAAGCCACAAAGGTAAAGTAGGGGGAAGTGAAAAAGAAGTTAAATATGAGCACGCTCAAGATAGAAGCTGCAATTCCGTAGGCATATCCTGCCGTGATCCTTGAAACCAGCAATACCGACAAAATATATGCCATAATTATATTCTGGTCACTGATTTCAAGTGCCTGCATCCCAAAGGAAATCAACGTGGTGGCGGCTAAAAGCCCCACGGTTTTCAACGTGTCCTGCCAGGAAAAAATGAAGTTTTTATTCCAAAGGGTCCGCGTACGCTTTTTATATGGACGAACTGGAGCATTGCCGGGAATAATGTGTACCTCAATGCTCGGTATGAGGGAGATCAGTTTATCTTCAAAATCCGGCTCGAACAGATTTTTAAGTGTTTTTTTGTTCCGGCTTTTCCCCACCACAATATTGGTGATCCCCGAAAGCTTTGCGTATTCAGCAACAGCGGCGGCGATATCATAGCCGCTTAAGGTAACGATTTCTGCACCCAGCTTTTCGGCCAGATCCATATTCATCCGGATGGTTTTGTTTTCTTGCTCCGATAAATGCTCGCTTTCCATGTCCTGTACATAGAGCGCCACCCATGGCGCATGAAAGGCCTCCGCCGTTCTTGCCGCCCAGCGGATGCATCTTGCGGAGGAGGGAGAGGGGCCAATGGAGGCGAGAAGCTTAATGTTTGCCATCTTTTCGGATAGACGCCGTTCGCTTTGATTGTCGTGGCTGATCCGGTCTGCGGCTTTTCGCATGGCAATCTCGCGCAGCAGCCGGAGGTTTTCTCTCGTAAAAAAGTTGTTTTTGGCCGTATTAACCCGCTCGGGACTATAAATCTTTCCTTCCTCAAAGCGCCTCAACAGCTCTTCGGGCTCAATATCAATGAGCTTCACTCTGTCGGCATGGTCGAAGATATAGTCGGGAACGGTCTCACGCACAGTGATTTTTGTGATATTCTGTACCACATCGTTAAGGCTTTCAATATGCTGCACATTGACGGTTGTGTATACGTCGATGCCTGCATTCAACAATTCCTCAATATCCTGGTAGCGTTTTTTATTGCGCACCCCTTGTGCGTTTGAATGAGCAAGCTCATCCACAAGTATTAACTCCGGCTTTCTTTCCAGTGCCGCATCCAGGTCAAATTCTTTTAATGTGATATTTTTATAAGTAATGCTTTTGGGCGGCAAAGCAGGAAGACCATGCAAAAGCTGCATGGTCTCCGGGCGTGTGTGGGGCTCCACATAGCCCACCAGAACATCAACACCGCATCGAAACCGTTCCTGCGCATCGTCCAGCATGGCATAAGTCTTGCCCACGCCGGCGGCATACCCGAAAAATATTTTTAGCCTGCCTTTCCTGTTTTGATGTTCGTCACGGATGTCTTCCAGAATATCGTCCGGGTTTGGCCGTTGATCTGATTGTGCAGCCACGATATCACCACCTTGAATTTTTGTATGATATTTTTATATCAATTTGTCAAGAGCCAGATTCACTTTTAAAACATTCACTGCGGGTTCACCCCAAAAGCCCAGGAATCTTCCCTTGGTATATTGTTTTATAATGTCTCTGATCTCATTTTCACTCATACCACGGGTTTTTGCAATACGGGACACCTGGAATTCCGCAGCCGCCGGTGAAATATTGGGGTCTACGCCACTGCCCGATGCAGTCACCAAATCCCCAGGGATGTCGTTCGTATTTCCGGGGTCCAAGCTGCGCCACCAGTCAATGCGCTCCTGTACCAGCTTTTCCTGTTCTTTACTGACGGGAGAGAGATTGGTAACGCCCGCCGGCCTGCCGATCAGATATTCCGGTTTTGTAAATTCCTGAAGGATCAATTGCGATCCATAGTCTTTTTGCGTTCCGTCCTTTAATGTGACGGTGATGATGCTGCCATTTGCCTGAGCCGGAAATATCAACTGGGCGATTCCGGTTACAACTGCGGTATAAATAACTCCGCAGAGTATTGTCATCACGGCAAAGCATAGCAAGGCGGGTTTCAGTGCCTTCCAAATCCTACTCATATCCTTTCACCTCATTTAAGACCGCATGCGGTCAATATCATATCAATCAGCTTTATCACAATAAAAGGGGTAACAATTCCGCCCAGGCCGTAAATGAGCATATTCCGTTTCAGCAGCTCCCCGGCAGGCAGTTCACGGTATTTCACGCCCTCGAGTGCCAGAGGGATAAGCGCCACGATAATCAGTGCATTGAAAATGATCGCTGAAAGGATGGCGGTTGTGGCACTGGTGAGCTTCATAAGGTTCAACACCGTAAGCTGCGGGTAAATGCCAAAAAACAACACCGGAATGATGGCGAAATATTTTGCAACATCGTTGGTTACACTGAAGGTGGTAAGGGAGCCCCGCGTCATTAAAAGCTGCTTGCCGATCCTCACAATATCAATGAGCTTGGTAGGACTTGAATCCAGGTCTACCATGTTTCCGGCTTCCTTTGCGGCCTGGGTGCCTGTATTCATTGCGACCGCCACATCTGCCTGTGCCAGTGCCGGTGCGTCGTTGGTACCGTCGCCTGTCATGGCAACCAAATGTCCCTTGGACTGATAGTCACGGATGAGCTTCAGTTTGGCCTCCGGCGTTGCTTCCGCCAAAAAGTCGTCTACGCCCGCTTCCGCAGCGATGGCTGCCGCAGTCATGGGATTGTCCCCGGTGATCATGATGGTTTTAATACCCATTTTCCGCAAATCTTCAAAGCGTTCCTTTACCCCGTTTTTTACGATGTCCTTTAGATAGACAACTCCCAGCACCTGATTGTTTTTTGCTACGACGAGGGGAGTACCGCCGACTTCCGCCACGCGCTTCACGATTTGTCCGCACTGCTCCGGGTATTCGCCCCCTTTTTGCAATACGAAAGCTTTTACGGCGTCCGCCGCGCCTTTACGGATTTCATTCTCCTGATAGTCAATGCCGCTCATCCTTGTTTTCGCCGTAAATTCCACAAAGGTCGCATTGAGCCTGGAAAGCTCCCGGCCCCGGATTCCGAATTTCTCCTTGGCAAGCACCACAATGCTCCTTCCCTCCGCCGTTTCATCGGCAAGTGAGGATAACTGTGCAGCATCCGCCAGTTCTTTCTCCGTCGTGCCTTCAAGGGGAATAAATTCGCTGGCCTGCCGGTTTCCGAGCGTAATGGTGCCGGTCTTATCCAGTAAAAGCACATCCACATCTCCGGCAGCTTCGATGGCGCGTCCGCTCATTGCCAGGACATTCGCCTGATTCAGGCGGCTCATGCCCGCGATACCGATGGAGGAGAGGAGTGCGCCGATGGTGGTTGGAGCAAGGCAGACAAGTAAGGCAATTACATTTGTAAGAGATATCGCGGAGCCAGCGCCTGCCTGACGGCTTGCAAAAGCGGAAAAGGGCAGGAGGGTAGCCGTTACCACAAGAAATATGATGGTGAGCGTTACAAGTAGGATTTGCAGGGCTATTTCATTGGGCGTCTTTTTACGGGAGGCTCCCTCCACCATGGCAATCATTTTGTCGAGGAAGCTTTCTCCTGATTCTGCCGTAATACGGACAATAAGCCAGTCCGACACCAGTGTCGTTCCTCCGGTGACGGCGCTTCTGTCCCCGCCGGATTCACGAATGACAGGCGCGGATTCTCCGGTGATGGCACTTTCGTCCACCGAGGCAGCTCCATCAACTACTTCGCCGTCCATAGGGATTTGCTCACCGGCTTTTACATAGACGATATCTCCCTTTTTCAGATTGCTGGAGAGAACCTCCACATATTCTTCCGTGGTGGAGGGGGATTTCAGTTTCTTTGCCTTTACATCCTTTCTCGCGCTGCGGAGGCTGTCAGCCTGCGCCCGTCCGCGCCCCTCCGCAATGGCTTCCGCAAAATTGGCAAACAGCACGGTAAACCACAGGATGAGAGATATGACCAGAATATACCCGGAGCTTTCATCTTTAATTCCTGCCAACGACAGGAAATAAAGGACGGTTGTCAGTATAGAGCCGATATATACCACCAGCATAACCGGATTTTTTACCTGCACACGGGGAGCGAGTTTTACGAAGGACTGACGTATGGCGTCCGCGAAGATGCTTTTATTCATGCTTTTCTCTTTCATTTTCATCACCTCATTCTTATTTGGTTGAAAAGTAGTCGGCTAGTGGGCCCAGCGCTAGGGCTGGCAGGAAGCTGAGCGCACCGATAATGAGTATGACGGCAATCAGAAGCCCGACAAACATGGCGTTGCTGGTGGACAGTGTTCCTTCGCTGGCGGCCACGGCCTTTTTCTGTGCAAGGTTTCCAGCGAGAAAAATTGCGGCTGCCATGGGAATAAAGCGGACCAGCAGCATGATAATTCCGCCTGCAATATTGGTAAATACCGTATTGGCGTTAAAGCCTGCGAAAGCGCTTCCATTATTGTTTCCCATGGAGGAAAAGCCATAGAGGATTTCCGAAAAACCATGAGCGCCGGAATTAGTCAGCCATGCTGCTGCATGGGGCATCATAACGGCGGCGGCAGTGCCGAGAAGTGTCAACAGGGGTGGCGCCAGGACAATCAGGCATACCATTTTCATATCAAAGGGCTCTATCTTTTTGCCCAAATACTCAGGAGTCCGTCCCACCATCAAGCCTGCAATAAACACCGTGAGCAGGACAAAGGCCAGCATCCCGTAAAGACCGCTCCCAACACCTCCGAAGACAATTTCTCCAAGCTGCATCAGGAACATGACGACCATCCCGCCAAAGGGAGTAAAGCTGTCGTGCATGGAGTTGACCGAACCATTTGAGGCGGCGGTGGTGGACGTACCCCACAGCGCCGAGGTCCCTATACCGTGGATGATTTCCTTGCCCTCCATACTGCCGGAGGCTGCTACACCATTAAAAATGGGGGCAGTAAATTGCTCACTGACCGTCGCACCTGCAAGGGATGCGATAAATAGGATGAGCATCGCTATATAAATAGCGCTGCCTTGTTTACTGTCCTTTACCGCTTTTCCAAAGGATACGCAGAGTGCTGCGGGAATCAGCAAGATAGACAAAACCTGTATCAGATTGGAAAAGGGAGTAGGGTTTTCCAGCGGGAAAGCGGAGTTTACACCAAAAAAGCCGCCGCCGTTCGTGCCAAGCTGCTTGATGGCAATCTGGCTTGCCGCCGGGCCTAAGGGAATGGTCTGAACAGTTTCGCTTTCCAGTGTTACAACGTCTTTATACGGGCTTATGGTCTGCACTACACCCTGGGAAATCAGCAGAACAGCAACCGTCAGGGACAGTGGAATCAGCACATAGAGAACGGTTTTTGTCAAATCCACCCAAAAGCTGCCGAGGGTTGTTTTCTTTTTGAGGACAAATCCTCTAATTAGCGCGAATAGCACGGCGATTCCTGCTGCCGCCGAGACAAAGTTTTGGACGGTCAGCCCTAAGAACTGCGTCAGGTACGACAGACTGGATTCGCCGGAATAGGCCTGCCAGTTTGTGTTGGAAACAAAGCTTGCGGAAGTGTTGAAGGCCAAATGCCAGCTTGTACCCTGCATGCCTTGGGGGTTAAAGGGCAAAACCCCTTGCAGCATTTGCAATATCCAGAGAAATAGGAGACTGACAGCACTGAATAAAAGTACTGAGAGGGTATAGCGCCTTGCTCCCATTTCCTCGTCACTTTGGACGCCCATCACTTTGTAGACAACCTTTTCCACCGGTACAAGCACACGGGTCAGAAACACTTTTTGTCCTGTCATGACTTTGTAAATGTAAATTCCCAGGGGTATGGAAAGTGCGATCAATAAAGCGATATAAAAGATATCCTGCCAGATGATATAACTCATAAATTCTCACCTCTGAATAAAACGTAAAATAAGTAAATCAACAGGGCAATTCCGATCATCCCTGAAACTCCCAAAACGATTCCCATTTTATCAACTCCTAAAATGTTTTTTAAACCACTTCTTTCTATTTATCTTTTACCATTTCCGTAAAATATAAGCCCGCCTTATATAATAAGAAGCAGCATGCTTTATTTTACACATCTATACGTTGCCTTCAGCAATGCCCGTTAATCCCATACTGAACTGCAACGGATAACTTCTTCAAACAGTTTTCATTATATCTGTTTTTGAATTAACATGGCGTAAAGGAAAATCTGGATAAGATAAAGATTGTATAAAGAAAGGGTTCCAATCCCGCGTCAAAGGTAGTTTGTGTTGACTTTACTGTAAGAACATGGTATGCTATCACAAGCTTAATATGGTGTTTTATCCGGTTGGGCAGGAAACTGCTTCAAGACTTTTGGCTTATTGGGTGGAGAGCTTTGTGAAGAGCTCTTCGCCTTTTTGTTTGTAGGTGCAGCTGCTGCAAGGCGCAATTATCTTTAACCGTTTTTTAGGGAACGCTACTAGCGTATTGCCAGAAATAGTAGAACGGAGTGGTTTCATGCATTTTCTACTTTTGATTTTGGGATTGGCTGTCATTATAAAGAGCGCGGATGTTTTGATCGATTCCGCTTCTAAAATAGCACGGAGGTATGGGGTTTCTTCCTTTATTATCGGCATCACCGTCATTGCCTTCGGGACTAGCGCTCCCGAGCTTGCGGTCGGAATTATGTCGGGTATAAACCATACAAACCGGCTGACACTGGGAAATATCATTGGCAGTTCCCTCTCAAATATCGCGCTGATTATAGGACTATCGGCGGTCATTTTTCCCTTACAGGTAAAAGATACGGTTGTAAAGCGAGAGCTTCCCATTTTGGTTGTTATTCAAATTGCTCTTGGATTGATGCTGTTCTGGGATGGACAATTGTCAAGAACCGAGGGGTTCATCCTGTTATGTGCGTTTGTCTTATTTATGATCTATATATCCAGGGATGCCAGAAAGTCAATGAAAATTCAGATTGATGCGGAGGGAGACATCGATACGGACGGCGATGGCAACGGACTGGCCATGGAATCAACCGGTGATCAGAAAAGTAGCGGCGTTATTAGATTATGGTGCTACTCATTACTATCCCTGGCTGGTCTTTTCATGGGTGGAAAAATGACGGTAGACAGCAGTACGCAGATTGCCCAGAGCTTTGGATTAAGCGAGACGCTGATTGGTTTGACTGTTGTGGCGCTTGCTACAACGATGCCCGAACTTATTACAAGCATAACAGCCGTGATAAAAAAAGAACCGGATATTGTGGTGGGGAATTGTATCGGCAGCAACATTTTCAATATTCTTCTCGTATTGGGTTTCTCTTCGGTACTCTCTCCAATCCCCGCAGATGGGGGCCTCTGGATTGATGTGACCACAATGCTGGCACTTACCCTTTTTGTATTCACCATGTCGTTGTTCAGAAAAAAGCTGCAAAGGCTTACAGGGGTTTTGCTGCTGGCCGGGTATATGGCTTATCTTTCTTTTAAGATCATATCTGCCTTAGCGTAATAAAAATGATTGGTATTTGAGGGAAGCATTATGAAAATACAGCTGAAAAATGAAAATGTACTGAAATAGTGTATCATAATTTTGAAATTTTAAGCGGAGGGGAATTGATGGATATGAGCACAGCTCACCCAAGCTTTTTCTTGAATTTCCGGTAGGGTAATCCCAGCCACAGGAACAGCGATATTATTGCCGGCGGCAGAAACAGTCCGTTAGGCTCCAACGCCAGCTTGGCAATCCAGAAAGACGGCAACGGTGAAAACAGATATTGCGCATTTGCCGGAAGAAAGAAAGGAACAGGCAATCCCAGCATCAGAAGACCGGATAATTTTGCCATGGCCATACCCTCGATTCTGTTGTGGGAAAAGGAAAACAGCAGAAGTGATATGGAAATACTCAGAAGGCTTGACAGCAGGCAGACGATCAGCAGCATTCCCCATGTCCAGGCGGTCAGAGAAAAGAAGTGCACGAGAAGCAGCGATGCGAAGAGTGAAAGGATTGCCGGAAATACCAGCCTCGACACCACATACCCCCTTTTTTCCACAGGCGTTACCGACAGGTAGCCGGACAGGTTCTCATCATATTCCGTCAGCATCACCATGGAGGATGCAAAGCAGAACATATAAGGGGTTATAATCGTCAGCAGCAGGTCAAAAAGCAAATAATAGGGAGTGAGAATAGGGGAGCGGCCGAAATAACCGCACAAAATCCGCTCAATCGGGGGAATTCCGAAACGGAAAAAACATGCGGCCAGGATGGGGGCAGCAGCCACTGCAATGAGCATGCTGTCTTTCCATATCTGACAAATAAACAGGGCAAAGGAACGAAGAAGTGCCTTCATAGCTTCATACCTCCCAGTACCTGAAACATTCTGCCGGCTGCACGCCCGGCAAGCAGAGCAAGGGCGAGAGCCCATAGAAATAGAATCCCTAGTGACGACGGAGCGCCCGGGCCTCCGGTACACAGTTCCATCATGCATACTCCCGGATGGAGAAGCAGCCAGCTTTTTTTCCACCCGAACAGATAGGCTGCGGCTGGAACATTTATGAGCAATTCTGCAGGGACTGTGGCCAGAATAAACTGATTGAGCGTTGAAATACTGGAGGCGATCATGAGCCCTATGGAGGAAAACAGGGAGGAGCAGAGGATAAGGCCAGCAATAAAATAAAAGCTGTTTGAAATTCCGCCCCCAAAAAATCCGATGACAAGGCCTGCTACTGTGGAAATCACTGAGATGGAGCACAGCTTTGACAGAACATATTCCATCGGCTTGACGGGAGAAACGGCGAGGCTGTCCAGCACCCTTTCACTTTTCTCAAAAAGCACAATGGCCCCCATAAAATAGAGCCCCATGGTCGCGGGGTCCGAGAACACCATCAGAATGGCGGCTTTCTCCCTCCAGGACACGGGAAATGCCAAAAGCAGGCCGATATATATGCTGGAGAAAATCACATACAGGAAATAAAAACCGTATTTGAACTGAAAATGCACATCTCCGGTGAGCAAAGCCTTCATTCTCATTGCAGCCGCCTCCCTGTGATCTCTACGAAAATGTCATTCAGCGTGGGCTCGCTGCTGTGGATGGACAGCAGCCCGTTAATCCCGACAAGACGTGTCAAAACGGGATCGGACGCTGTCCGGTCAAGGGAGGTCTCGCCCTCTTCCTCCCGGCCGTTTTTCCTATAGGTATAACGTATTCTGGAGGCTCCCCTGGACATGATCAAATTGCGGGGAGTGTCCAGAGCACGGATGCTCCCATCCACAATAAAAGCCACGCGATCACATAGCTCAGCGGCGTCGTACATGTTGTGGGTAGTGAGGATAATGGTCTTCCCGCCTGCCTTCTGTGCGAGGATAATATCCTTCATAAGCCTTGCATTTGAAGGATCGAGGCCTGACGTGGGCTCATCCAGAAACAGCAGCAATGGATCGTGCAAAAGGGCTTTGACGAAGTTAAGCCTTGATTTCATGCCCTTGGAAAAATCGGAGACCTTTTTTTCTGCGTCGGGCAGGAGGCCCACGCAGTCAAGGAGTTCGCCCATGTCCCGGTGCTTCCGGTAAAGGGAGGCAAAAAACCTCAGGTTTTCCCTGGCAGTGAGTTTTTCGTAAAGGCTTGGAAATTCGAAGTCCACACCGATATTCTCATAAAAACCGGCGCCGTGTTTTTTTGCCTCGACGCCGTTTACCAGGACGCTGCCCTCATAGCCCCCAATGAGTCCCGTAAGGATTTTCTGCAAGGTGCTTTTGCCTGCGCCGGAGGGCCCCAGGAATCCGAAAATTTCACCGTCTTTTACCTCAAAATTCATGTCCCGGATAAAAGGCTTTTTGGTATAACTAAACCCCAAGTTTTCCACACGAATCATATCGATTCCTCCTCAAACATCTGAAGGACCACGCCGTGAATCATCATTTTCAAGGCGTCGTCAAAAACCTCCGCACCGATTTCGTGCTTGTGCAGCATGGACAGGAAAATCCCTCTCAAGGCGGCGCTGAATACCTGCAGCTTGTCTTTTTTCATATTGGGTACCAGGGAGAGCAGGTGTTCAACATGGAGGTCGTCCACCGCCGCATGCTCCTGGGCCACCCGGGGCGGCAACTTGCGTATCAGAAGCTCCAGCTCTCCGTTTGTCACAAATTTGAGAAGGAAGGATTTCTCTACGGCTTTGTAAAGCTCCCACAGCAGCCGGGTGAGGGTTGAAGGATTTATACCGTCCTTTTGGGAGGATATTTCACGGAACAGTTTTGCCTGTACTTCATTTTGGAACTCGGAAAGCACGTCAAAAAATAAAAGCTCTTTGGATTCGTAAAAGAGATAAAAGGTGCCTTTGGGTATGTTGACCCTTTTGACAAGCTCGTCAACGGTTGTTTTCCGCAGGCCGAACCGGTCCAGGCACAGCCGGGCCTCTTCCATCAGCCGGCGCTTAATGTAGGTCCGTTCATTTTCGGAATAGGATTTGGGCATTGTGACACCTCTTAAACTATTTGACTAAAATATATATTATGGTCAAATAGTATCAGTTTGGTATGTCGTTGTCAATACCTTCATTTGATTTGTAACACTGTAGGAAAGCATAGGGTGACAGAGGATAAAAACCCTCTCCCATAGACATCCATAGGGAGAGGGCCCTCGGCATCAGATGGTCCACTCGTTGTGAATGATGCCCGTCAAATACCATTTGCCGTTATATTTTTCGAACACCAGCCGGAGACTTTGCCAATCCATGTAGCCGTACTTTTCTGTTCCTCTTACATAATACTCAACAATGCCTGCCCTGGGGTAGACCTCAAATTGGTTTTCAAGAGAGTTGCCCTTTCCCATTACCCGGTTGAAGCTTACTTTATCGGCTGCCGCAAAATCCCGGTTGTAGACAAACCTGTCAAAATACTGGGAAGGCGTGAGGTAGATGGGTTCGCCTGTACCGTCATAAGCACCCCACTCATATTTTGTTTTGCTGCTGGAGAATTTTGATATTGTAGGGGGCCAGAACACCACGTCACTATGAATATTCACATGGGCATAGGGAGAAAAGCGAATCCATTTTTCCGGATGGGCCACCTTTGAAAGGCTGGAATAATCCCTGTTCTTAATATAGTTGACAACCTGTCCGGATAGGCGCATGATTTCCTTCTGGTCTGCCGGGTCGGCAATGGCCAGTATGTCCCCTTCAAAGATCAGATCGGGGTTTTCAATATGGTTTTTTGCAGCGATGGCATCCACGCTGCTCTGGTACCTCACGGCTATTTTCCATAGAGTATCGCCTTTAGCGACAGGATGGAGGACTATTCCTCCGCCGGGAGTGATCTTCAACTTGCTTTTGACCATAAGGTTGTCAGGGGATGCTTGAGGATTTGATGAAGCGATTTTATCCACAGTACTGTTGAACCTTAAAGCCAGGAGGTACATTGTATCGCCTTTCCTGATGGTATAGTCGAAGGGAGCGGGTGACGGTGGCGGAGAAGCATATGCGGCAGTTGTAGTTGAGATGCAAAGAAAAGCTGCAAATAGCAAGGTCTTTAACGGTCTTTTTTTTACTTTGGACATCGGGTGCTCCTTTCTGCGGTTATTTAGCCAAGCTTTTATTTGTTTAGTCTGGGCAATTCCACAGGAATATATGAAGGGAAAAGCAGGATGAAAACAAAAAAATTCACATAAATTATTGCTTGAATTACCTGCGGAAGTGGCTTATTATATGGAGGGGACAGTCCCACAACGGAAGAAGTACTGGGAGGTTGCAAAATGCGTGTGGAAAATGAAAGATTGATGCCTGAAGAGGCTTTGAAAATATGCAGCAAGGAAGAGCGGGGCCGGCTGAAGATTTTTATCGGCTACGCTCCCGGTGTAGGTAAAACCTTTACCATGCTGAATGAAGGGAACCGGAGGAAGAAATACGGGCAGGAGGTGGTAATCGGCTATGTGGAGGCCCACGGCCGCGCGGAAACGGACAGTCAAATCGGTGAGCTTGAAATTATTCCAAGAAAAAAGGTCAGATACGACCGCACTGAGATGGAAGAAATGGACACCGAGGCGATTATCGCAAGAAAGCCGGAGACCGTCCTGGTGGACGAACTGGCCCATACCAATGTGCCGGGCTCGAAAAACAAAAAAAGGTACATGGACGTGGAGGAACTCCTGTGCCATGGGATCAATGTCATTTCCACGCTGAACATCCAGCATATTGAAAGCCTGAATGATGTGGTTCTCCAGATCACCGGGGTCAAAGTGAAGGAAACGATTCCCGACTATGTGGTGCAGCGGGCGGATGAGGTTGTTGTGGTGGACCTGACTCCCGACGCCCTTCAAAACCGTCTGATGCGCGGCAATGTATATGACCTCTCCAAGGTGCCCCAGGCATTGAAAAGCTTTTTCCGGAAGGGAAACCTGAATGCCTTGCGAGAGCTTGCTCTCCGTGAAACGGCGGAAGAGGTGGACGAGGACCTGGCCGAGTATATGAAAAAGGAAGGAATCCGGGACAACTGGAGGACCGTCGAGAGAATCATGGTATGCATCAGCCCCAGCAGCACGGCAAAGAAGCTCATCCGCCGCGGAGCCAGGCTTGCCAGCCGCTACCGGTGTGAATTGTACGTGGTGACGGTAAATTGTACAAACCGTTTTGCACGAAAGGTATCGCTAAAAGAAAGACAGCAGCTCCACGGGCATTTCCAGCTTGCAAAGCAGCTGGGTGCGGAGACTGGCACCCTGGAAGGCAAAAGCGTTTCGGAGGAACTGGCCCGCTGGGCCAATGAAAAGCATATCACCCAGATATTCATGGGATATCCCAAGAGGACAAAGCTTGAAACCCTGCTCCGGGGTTCGACGGTAAACCGTCTGATCAAAAAGCTCAACAACGTGGATATCCATTTGATTGCCAACGATATCTAGTATGGTGTATAAGAAATCTCAAAAAATAGGGCGGAGGATTATCAACTGCTGAAAAGCTTGCAGGCGTTGAAAAATTTCTCCGCCTTTGTGCTCTGGCCGTCCCCTTCGTATGCCTTGCCGATCAGCAGGTACAGACGGGGATTTTCCATGTCCTTCGAGAGCTCGGCTTTCAGAATTTCCAGGGCGGGAGCGAATTTTCCCTGCGCAATGAGGGACTCGGCGGCATCAATTCCATTTTTCACCTCCCCACACCGGCTGCCTGAAGCAAAGGCACCCAATTCCTCCATGACGGCTTTGATTTTATCCCCTGTAAAGGGCTTCTGTAGATAAGCTACGGCCCCCATTTTGGTGCAGTCCACCGCATTTTTGACGGTGGCATAGGCGGTGATGATGACGACCGGGGTCATAATTCCCATTTCGCGGATTCTCCGCAGCACCTCCGTGCCTCTGACCTCGGGCAGCTTGATGTCCAGGAATGCCAGGTCATACCGGTTTGCATTGAACATGTCCAGGGCCTGCCGGCCGTCCGCTGCCGTTTCTACTTCATACCCCTCCAGGGTGAGGCTTTTGCTGAGCAAAAGCCGGATATTTTTGGTGTCGTCCACCACCAGGATTTTTTTCACAGGGCGGTCCTCCTTATCACTCCAGATTTAAAGTAAAGGTAAAGCTGCTGCCGGAATCCAGCCGGCTTTCGCACCAGATCCGGCCCCCATGGGCCTCAATGATTTGCTTTACGACGGCAAGCCCCAATCCGGTCCCCCGGACTTCGAAGTTCCCATCCTTCACCTGCACAAATTTATCGAAAATCCTCCCGATATATTCCTCCGGGATGCCCACACCGGTATCCTTTACCGAAATGTGCATCCGACCGTCCTTTACCATGGCGGAAACGGCGATGTCATCTCCGCTGTTGGTATATTTGAAGGCGTTGGACAGGAGGTTGTTCAAAACCCAGGTAATTTTTTCATAATCGGCCCGCACCCTTGGAAGGCCCTCCTCATATTCGCACAGCAGGTTGATGTCCCGCTGCCTGGCCTGGCCGTAGAACTGCTTTGCCGAGGTGGCCAGAATTCCATCGACGGAGCAGGCCTCGAATTTGTAAACCGCCTTTCCGGACTCTATTCTGGTGAGCTCCAGCAGGTCGTCTACCAGTGCGGTCAACCGTTCGCCGTCCTCCTGTATCGCCTGGAGCACATCCGATTGTTCTTCATTCAATGGTCCCATGCCCTTCTTCAACAGGAGGTTGGTTCCCATCATGATGGAGGTGAGGGGTGTCTTGAATTCGTGGGAGATTGTGGCAATGAAATCGGTGCGGATCTTATCCAGCTGTTTGAGCTGGGTCACGTTCTGAAGCAGGATTACCAGCCCGTTCAGGCTTGAATCAAAATTTTTTATTCTTGAAACAATGACATTGAAATAGTAATCCTCATCTCCTGATTTCAAATGAAGAATCCTTTGCAGGGTTTCTTCCCTGGAATCCACCGCATCACATATGAAATCGTAAAGCTCTCCATTGCGGATGCTCTCCAGAAAGTGCCGGCTCATAGCCTTCTCCTCGCTGATTTCGAAAAAGCTTTCACAGGCGTCGTTTAAAAGGATTACCCTGAAGTTGGTGTCCAATACGATCAGTGGATCGGAAATATTTTTGACAATGGCGAGGGATTTGTTCTTTTCGGACATCAGCGTTCCAAGATTGCTCTGTTCATACTGCTGGAGTCTTTGGGTCATATGGTTGAATTCCAGGGTGAGCTCTGCAATTTCGTCCTTTCCCATGACCTCCGCCTGCCGGTTCATGTTCCCGGCCTTGATTTCCTTAATGGCTCCAATGAGGGAGTAAATGGGCCTTAAAAAGCGGTTGACAGAAAATCTTGAAAGCAGGAATCCCCCCAGAATAGCCAGGGCCGTCAGGCCGGACACCACATAAACAGACCTGGTTGCATTTTCTGTAGCCTCGTCCTTGCCTTTAAACATGGCTTTTTCATTGAGGGAGATCAAATCCTTCAACTGGCTTTTGAGATTTATAAAATCGGGCATCACCGTATCGTTGTAGAAGCTCACGGATTTTTCCACGCCCTGGGAATTTCGTATCTCCTGGAGCTCGGAGAAAAGCTTCACATATTTCAGATAGGAATGGTTGATATTTTCGACGAGCTCTTTTTCCCCGGACTCCGTCACGTTGTTATATTCCACATTATGCCACTTCAAAAAGGAGGTGTTGTTTTCAGAGAAGAGATCGATGCCCTTGTGCCTGTCCACATTGATGTAGATCAGAACGGCACTGTCCTGCCTTTCGATGGCATCCAGCATGTTGGTGACCGCGCCGATGCTTTTGTAGTTGTCCGTCATAAGCCCGTCGATGGACCTGCCCAGGCTGAAAAGGCTGAGAAAGGAGGTGATTCCCACGATTCCGGTCATCATTACCAGGCACAAATAGATAAAAGAAATTTTCCCTTTTAAAGTGTTCGGCATATAAACCTCCGGCGATCCTTTCATATGGGTGTTAATTCAAGTATAGGTCCGGCTCTGAAGGAAGTCAACGGACCCGACCATCCTTAAAGCGAGGAAATAAAAGATAAAGCTATGACCGGAAAAGCTAATTTGTTTAGACGGCATCCAATAGGCTGGGCAAAAGCCGGGCTTCAAATTCCCGCAGCTTTAGAGAACAGCTTATGCAGACAATAAAGTTCCTGGAAAAGATGTTTACCATGTGGGATGAATGCCATTAATTACAGCTTGAATTTTCCCCCGGCTGCAACTTATGATAGTATCCGTATGCGTTTTAGAAAAGGGGGGAAAGTTAGTGAAAAGAAATAGAGAAGTCAAAAGGATTTTTGCAGTGCTTCTGGCAATGGTGATGGTGTTGACAATGGTTCCGTCACTGGCACTTGCCGCAGGCAGCGATATACAGGCGCCGAAAATGCTTTCCGGCAGTATCTCGTCCAGGGTGCTTGCATACGAGGGAAATGCGGTACCGGGTTATCTGACCGCAGTGGTAAAAACGGATGAGCCCACGAGAGGCTATATTGACGTGATCGGAAATGAAAGCTCCACAAAAATCGAACTGGATCCCTGGACCTCCGACTACAGTGCGGAACACGAAGTGAACTGGGCTCCCTGGGACGAGGAAAAGAAAAAGCCTTTGACTCCGGGAGAATATACCTTGAAGCTGTATTTGAACGATGAGGCTTCCAATAAAACCGGCGCCATCGACATGGGCAAAATTACCGTTGTGGCGGAGCCCAACCCCAAACCGCTGGTAGAGAATATTACTTTTAGTGCGGCAGTTATTTCGCCGTCCTATAATGACAGCTATTCTCCTGTCACTATACGCTTTACCTTAAACAGGCATGCCAGCCTTAAGACCATACTGAGAAGCGGAGGAAGGGACGGAACGGACCGCTTCAGTACCGAGGGCCAGATGTTGGAGCCGGGGGTCCATGAAATTACGTGGGACGGTAAGGATGAAAACGGCATGATCGTTCCCAGGGGAATGTATTATGTGGTATTCAAGGGCTATGAATTGAACTACAACCATCCTACCGGCTATCCACAGGAGTACTGGACAAATTCGAAATTCATGGTGGACAGCCAGGACAGTGGAGTTCCCAAAGAAAGGCTGCAGCAGATTGTTACCCATGCAGAGCTGGACAGGCCTGTCATCTCACCCAACGGTGACGGAATCCAGGACATGGTGCAGGGGAAAATTACGCTGGCGGAGGACGTAACACACCTGGCGGTGTACATGGCCGATTCCATGGGCTATAATGCGACCCAGCCCTTGTTTGCCAAAGACAATGCAAAGGTCGGCACCTATTCCTTCACCTGGGACGGAAAGGATTTTGCGGGCTTTGCTCCATACAACGGCATGTATTATGTGAATGTATATGTCAGCCAGGATGACTATCGATATTATAAGGGATTGCTGATGGAGGATGCCGGAGTGCTGCTTACCGACGGTATGCAGATAAGCGTACCCCAGCCTGTTCAAAAGGTGAAGGTTTCCACAGACAGCGTTTTGATAAGCCTTGATCCCACAGGGAGCGGCTATACCGCCTACAAGGGACAGGTATTCACCGTACTGGGCTACGATCCGCAAAGGGCTGAACCCAGAGGGGCATACAAGATATTGATCAAGGACGGTGTAGTTGCCCATATTCCGGCAGTTTATGTGGAGATGGCCGATCTGGACAACATCCCCGAACGATGGGGAACCACGGTGAAAGAGGAAGTGGAAGTCCGTGAAGGCCCCATGGAACACTATGGCGTGACCGACAGGCTTCCGGAAGGAACGCAGCTTCGCATTCTGCGCCAGGATGGAGACTTTTACCGTATACTGCTTCCGTCGGGGCAGCAGGCATTTGTGGCTGCGGAGGATTTGGAGGCCGGAGAGGAAAGCTCAGGGCCTGAAATCACAATCAAGGATATTGATTCCAGCGCAGATTATGCAAAGCAGTCCATCATCAATCTGAACAAGAGAAATATCATCTCCGGAAACGAAAACGGCCACTTCAATCCCCGGAACGCTGTCAGCCGGGCGGAAATGATAAAGATGCTGGTGAACTCCCTGAACATCGATACCGGCAATGTACCTGAGAATGCCACATTTAAGGATGTACCCAGGGACCACTGGGCATACAGCTATGTGGAGGCCGCCTACAGGGAAGGGATTGTAAAAGGCCTGTCTTCCGACCAGTTCGGGACGGATAAAGTCTGTACCAGGGAGGAAATTGCCACAATGTTTGTGCGTTCCCTCGGAATATCCGATGACAGCCTTGCAGGAAAGCTTGAACCGGAAAATGTAAACAGTCTTAACGATAAGGATAAGATATCGGACTGGGCAAAAGACTATGTGGAATTTGCCATGTCCACCGGCCTGATGAAGGGAAGCGGCGTCAAAATCTTTGATGCAAAAGGCCGGGCCGAACGCCAGCAGGCGGCGGTAGTTATCGACAGGTTCACGGAAAGCAAGCAAACGATCCTGGAATTTGCAAAGGCGTTCACAAAATAAAACCTGTATTTTTCAAATGAGAGAGGAACCCGGGTAAAATACATTTATTTTACCCGGGTTCCTTTTTGTGTTTAATCGAAAATGGGAGGGGTAAACCTTGAATAAAGTGAGAGGATTTTTACCTCTGTGACGGTATTCCAATTATTTGAATATATGTGTGTGGCATTTGAGGGGATAAGGGACGAAAAAGTACCATATCCCCTCGAATATTTATAGGGAAAGGGTATAACTTGTAAAATTGGAAATACTAAAGGGAAAATCTTTACACCCTATTTCTACAGAAGAGAAAGGAGTCTTTATGTGCGAGTTGACGAAGTAGTTGAAAAAATCAAAAAAATAGGCATTTGTTCCAGGGAAGAAATTCAGGACAAAATTCTTGAGGCATTTAAAGGATACTCTTGTGGCGGAGAAACCCGGGTACTGATTCAAAGAGCGGGATACAATTCCTTTATTGCCCGCGTGGATCATGTGAATTCCCCTGTAATAAACATTTTTGTTGACGTGGAAGGCGACGATTTCAGGGTATTGGACGCCTGGACATAAAATTTTGCGGGACCCATTCCATAAGGCTGTATTTTTTCCATGTCAAAAAATGAAAGTTTAATATGGAATTTTATTCAGGTTTGGCATACAATAGAGCGTGGGAGCACAATTATATATGGAGGTTATACTATTGAAGCCGGATACAGAACTCAGCAATTTACGATTTATGCCATATATACTAGCAGGGAATGGGGAAATTCTGGAAGCGAGCTACCCGCTGACCGACCTCACAGGTTACAAAAGAGAGGAGTTTTTAGGTAAAACAGAACAAGAGACATTCAAAACCCTGTTAAAGTCCGATGTGGGATGGGAGGGCACGACGCCGGACCAGGAATCAAAGGACTTTTATCTTTTTACAAAATCGAACCAGGTGAAGCAGGTACTAGTTTCTGCCCACAGCGGCCTTGGCAAAAATGAAAGAATTTACATCATCGTGGAAAAACCCAATTCCAGGATTGAAGACAGCATGCCTTTGCTGGACAAGCTTTGCAGTGACAACAATCTGGGTGTTGCGGTTTGCAGCGTTCCTGAGCTCATGTTTTTAAAAGCAAACGAGAGGTACCTGGAACTGGTCCCGGAGCCATGCAATAAACCGGAGGGTCTTTTGGGGAAAACCTTGAATAACCTCCCGCCGGGCTGGGTGGATTTTCCTGGGGATGAGAAAATCAAAGAAGTGCTTGAGACGGAAAAGTCCTGCTATGGCAAAGAATATAAGACTGTTAAGGCCGACGGTACGGAAATATATTTTGATTACATCGTCACACCCATAAAAGAGAACGGAAGAACAAAATATCTGATTTTCCTTTTGACTTTTGTAACGGAAAGGGTCCTTGCCAGACGGTCCATTGAGGAACAGGTCAAGCAGGTGATGAAACAAAAGGAAGCGCTGGAAAATACAATTCTGATAAAAAATGAATTTCTTTCATTTATTGCTCACGAATTCAAAACACCGTTGACGGTTATCAATGCGGCAATCCAGACCATGGAAGCCGTATACAAGAACGAAATGTCGGAGAAGATCGGCGGGTTTGTCGGCAAAATCCGGCAAAATGCTTTCCGGCAGCTGCGCCTGGTCAACAACCTGCTGGAAGTGTCCCGGGCGGAAGCAGGGCGCACAAAGCTGTACCTGAAAAACATGAATGTGGTGGCCGTAACCAAAGTCATCACCGACTCCACTGTGTTGTATGCAAAAGCCAAAGGGGTTGAAGTCCGGTTCACTTCGGATGTGGAAAGAAAGGTCATGGCTCTTGACGATGAGAAGTTCGAACGGATTTTGCTGAACCTTTTGTCCAACGCAATTAAATTTACGCCAAAGGGAAAGTGCATCTATGTGAAGGTGAGCTGCAAAAAAAACAGGGTGTATATCACGGTCAAGGACGAAGGCGTGGGAATACCCAAGGAGAAGCAAAAGCTTATTTTTGAACGGTTCGGACAGGTGAACAGCAGCTTGACAAGGGAATCGGAAGGCACCGGTATCGGCCTGTCCCTTGTAAAAATGCTCGTAACCGCTCTTGAAGGGGAGATTACGGTGGACAGCAGCGAGGGGAAGGGAAGCAGCTTCACGGTCATGCTTCCGGTGACAAGGCTTGCGGAATCTCCAAAACGGGAGAGCCTGCCGGAAGAGAGGGACAAACGGCTGATACAGGCTGTTGCCATCGAATTTTCGGATATTTACCTGTCATAAAAGGCAGCAGCCTGTACTTCTGTACGATTGTTATCGTCTTTCCAAATCCACACCTTCGTGGTATTTCTGGTATACTTCCAGAACCAGGTCCTTGCTGTCCAGCAGGGTCTGTACCACGTCGGGGTCAAAGCTTTTTCCGCTTTCGTCCACGATGATGTTGAAGGCGTCGTCGATGGCAAAGGCGCTTTTATAAACCCGTTTTGAAGTGAGGGCGTCAAAGACGTCGGCCACCATGACGATTCTGGCGGAAAGCGGGATTTCGTCACCTGAAAGGCCGTAGGGATAACCCTTGCCATTATATTTTTCATGGTGGCCCAGGGCGATTTCAATCCCTACGTCAAAGAAATGCCTTCCGTTTCTTAAAAGGTTGTTGCTGGCCTTGCGCAGCACATCACAGCCGATGATGGTGTGCTTTTTCATGACCTCGAATTCTTCGGGAGTGAGCTTGGCAGGTTTTAAAAGAATTCCGTCGGCGATGCCCACCTTTCCTATATCGTGAAGAGGGCTGAACCGGAAGACATCGTCAATAAAGGCATCGTCAATGACATCCCTGTATTTCTCCGTTTTTTGCAGTCCCAGGGCGATGATTTTGGAATAGTTCTGCATTCTCTCAAGGTGGGAACCGGTGTCATTGTCTTTGGCCTCTACAAGCCGGGCGAAGCCGGTGATGGAAGCGAGGATCAAATCGTCTATCAGCAGGTTCTTTTCAATGGCAATGGCCATGTGATTTGCAATTAACTTCACAAGCTCCACGTGGGTGTCATTGTATATGCCCGGTGTTTTGCTGGAAAAAATCAGGACCCCGAAACAGAGGTCGTTGGTTACCAGCGGACAGGCGATGCTTGCCATGATGGCCTCCTCCAGGATGAGCCTGGTGGGTTCGGAAGCCGGGTTTACACCCAAATACTCGGCATAGTTGTTGATTACGCGGGGCAGCTTTGTGGCGATGACATTTTTCAGGGAAGTATCATACAGACTGACGGCAAAACCTTTCTCCAGGATAGGAGGATAGTCGGAGCGGATAGCCTGGGAATACACATTTTCCGAGCCGTCCAGCAAAGCGATGCAGATCCTGTCAAAAGGCAGGAATTCTTTGAAGGTTTTAAATATATGTTCCAGGGTGTCTTCAACCGATACGTTCTTGTTCAGTAATCCATATAAAGCGACAAGTTCATTGATAAAATCCTTCATTTGACCGCCCCTTTGTAGAAAAAAATAGAATAATGTAAATTAGCACCATTATATCAAATACTTTTCCATAGCAAAAGGTGGAAATAAAAAAACCTCCATATTTTACGGTATGGAGGTTTAGGGGCCGTAGACTCAGACGTTGAATTTTTCGACTTTCTCCCGCAGTTCAGAGGCCAGTTTTGCCAGATTGTCGGCAGAGCCTGAGATTTGGTTGATGATGGAGGTCTGCTCTTCGGTGGATGCGGATACTTCTTCCGTTCCGGCCGCTGTTTGCTGGGCGATGCTGGCGATACCGGTGATCCCGTCGCCTGCGATTTTGGCGTTTTCATACAATGCATCGGAGGCTTCCGTCACTGTTTCAATTTTATCGGAGATGGATTCCACCATCCATTTGATTTCTTTAAATGCGTTGACGGTATTTGCAAGAGCGTCCGACTGCTGGGCCACGGACTCTTCCGCCTTACCCATTTCAGCCACCGCTTTGTCCACACTCTCCCGGACCTCAGTGATCATTCCGGCAATTTTTTTGACCGAAACACCCGACTGCTCCGCCAGCTTCCGGACCTCGTCCGCCACTACGGCGAAGCCTTTCCCAGCCTCACCGGCTCTGGCGGCTTCAATGGCCGCATTCAGAGCCAGCAAGTTTGTTTGCTCCGCGATGCTTTTTATGACTTCCAGAATCTGACCGATCTCATTGGACTTAATAGAAAGCTCGGTGATTGCAACGGCGGCATTGCAGGAAAGCTGCCTGTTTTCACCCATTTTCAGTTCCTGTATTTCAACGGATTTCCCGCCGGCCTGCACGATTTCCTTTGCCTGCTGGGCCAGCTTTTTGGAGTTGTTCATTTCCTCCGTTATCTGGTCCAGGCTTTTAACGATTCCCTGGATCTGCCTGTTGCCGTTCTCGGTGGTAGCAGCCTGTTCCATGGCGCCCCTGGCGACCTCGTCGATGGCTTCCGCCACTTGCTCCGCTACCTTGCAGATCTCTTCGGAGGATGCCATTACCTGCTGGGAGGAGGAAGAGACCGTGAGGCTTGCCTCTTTGATGTCATAAACCAGCGAACCCACCTTTTCCACCATGATATTGACGTTTTTGGCGATGACCCCGATTTCGTCTTTTCTTTTTACATCGGCCTTTACCTTGAAATTGCCCGATGCAATGCCTTCAATCACCGAAACAATTTTGTTGACACTCTTGATGATGGGGTTGGTAAAAAGAATGACAAGAACGATTGCTGCAATGATCACAAGGATATTTACAACCACCATGTTGGTTTCCAGCCGCAGGATGGAACGGTCGGATTCACTTTTGAGCACCCCCATGAACAATATGCCCACGTTCTTTCCGCTGCCGTCTTTTAAAGGAATGTACCTGCCCTCATAATCCTTGCCATGGACATTTACAAGCCCGGTATGTTCTTTTCCCTGATCCAGGACTTCTTCGGCAATTATCTCGGAAACTTTGGTTCCCACGGCTCTGGTTCCGTCTTCTTTTAAAACGTTGGTGGATACCCTGGTATCACCCATAAAAATAGTCACGATGTCGGCCGTATAGCTATTGATTTCGTCAACAAGGGAATGGTCCTCATTGATGAGCTTGTCTCCTTTGTAAAACTTTCCCTCTTTTACCGTCCAAGCTCCCCTGTACTTTTCATCCAGGAAGGCCAGTCCCAGCTTCAAATCGGAATTCACTTTGGACATAAGACTTTCCTGCGCCAGATTTGATACCTGCATATGGACGGTGAGCAGCAGAATTAAAGTAAAAGCTGCCAGTAATGAAATGAACAGAGTCAACAGTTTTCCTCTTAACCGTAAGTGCATAGAACCTCCCATTGTTTCTACCGCAATGAATAAATTTATTTTGAAGAATTGTCGAACGTTGTTGTATTATGTCGAAAAAATGGAGTTATGGTAATTATATCGGAAAACGGCCTTCATTTCAACAGCCTCCAGCGGGGTTAAAAATAAAACTTATTTTCTGAAAAAAAGAGGAATTTAATGGCATCCATAGAAATATATATTTATTATTTTAATAGTTAAATTAAGTATTTAACTATTAAATGAAAAATATTCAAGAGGGGGAGAAAAGCATGGAGAAAAGGATGAAGACCCTTGTTGTAGACAGGGAGGGAAGACTGAGCGTCGAGGAGTGCCGGGTTCCTGAGTACAATGCGTGGCAGGCCCTGGTGAAGACCATCAGCTGCGGAATTTGTAACGGGACGGACGGGAAATTGATTCACAGGAATTTTAAAGGCATGCCCGTTGAAAACTATCCCATCATGCTTGGACATGAAGCGGTGGGGAGAGTGGTGGAAGTGGGAAGCAAGGTCACCTCTTTCAAGGTTGGTGATATTGTAATGATGCCCTTCTGCGACAAAATCGGAGAATTCGATACCGGCTGGGGAGGTTACTCGGAATACGGGGTGGTATACGACGCACAGGCGTGCAAAAGCGAAGGCTTTTTGCTGAATTCGGAGGCTTTTCCCGACAAGGCCTACGCGCAAACCGTGGTGCCGGAGGAATTCGATCCGGTGAAAGCGGCGATGATTGTCACCTTCAGAGAGGTGCTCAGCGCCATAAAAGTCTTCGGAATCAAAGAAAACCAGAGTGCCGTTGTGTATGGGTGCGGACCCGTAGGCCTGACCTTTGTCAAGTTTTTGCGCATTCTGGGTGCCAGTCCGATTATTGCCATAGACAAACATGTGGAAGATAAGGTACAGACTGCGGTGGCATTGGGCGCAGACTACGGGTTGGATGCAAAGGACAGGGACAACGTGAAAAAGATCAGGGAGCTGTGCCCCGGGGGAGTAGATTATGTCATTGATGCCGTGGGGGCCACGGATGTTATCAACGAGGCCATGCTGCTGATAAAGGACAGGGGAAGCATATGCTGCTATGGTATTTCCGCAAATACCAAGGCCGAAATCGACTGGACAAAGGCTCCCTATAACTGGAATCTGCGTTTTCAGCAGATGCCGGACAAAGTGGAGGAGTATCTGGCCAATCATCAGGTGGTGGCCTGGCTGAAGGACGGAATCATCTCCTTTGATGATTATATTTCCGACATCATCGACTTCAAAGATATCCTGTCCGCCTTTGAAAAAATTGAAGCCAAACAGTTGAAAAAGAAATGCATCATCCGGTATGAATAGGCGGGAAATAACATTCAAGGAAGGCATTGAAGGTCGTTTTTGCAAAAAGAACGGCAATGCCTTCTTTTTATGCCCCGGAGTATTTGAAGCTTTGCAGGAAAATAAATAAAAAAACGGGGTCCGGTAAAGGTTTTTATCCGTTTGTGTTGAATTAATAGCATAAAATTATTTTATTTGTAAATGAATGATCGAATATCAATCCATTTGAGGTAGACGATGAGTTTTAAAAAAATCAACAGCCAGACCATGAAAGAAATCAACACCCTCCATGTACTAAATGTGGTGCGCAAGGCGGGAACCATACCCAGAAGGGATCTTGTGACTAAAACAGGGTTAACGACGGGAACCATCACAAATATCATCAAGGAACTGCTGGAAGGAAAGCTGCTGCTGGAAGTGGGCAGCGGCAAGTCCATGGGGGGGAGGAAGCCCATAAACCTGGAACTGAACCCGGAGGCGGGCTACGCCGTGGGAATCGAGCTCAATACAACGGAGATCATCTGCATTCTGAGTGATTTCCAGGCAAAGGTCATCGACAAGCTTCATACCGTTTCAGAGCTTGATAAAGGGAAGGATTATGTCATCGAAAAAATCGTCGGTTTGATCGAGAAAAGCATTGAGAGCAATAACATCGAAAAAGGAAAAGTACTGGGAGTGGGACTGGCAATTCCGGGACCCTATGACCATTCAACAGGAAGGATGCTGAACCCGCCGAAATTGCCGGGATGGAAGGATGTGCCCATAAAAGAGATCATTGCCGAAAAGACAGGCATAAGGACTTATATCGGCAAAGAAACCTTCTGTGCGGCCCTGGCCGAGTATTGGTTCGGAAAGGCCCTTGGCTTTAAAAAGATTTTCGCCATCAATGTATACGACTCGGGCGTGGGCGGAGGAATGGTCATGGAAGGGAACAGCTTTCATGGCTTCATCGACGGAGGCATGGACATCGGGCATACAGTCGTACAGGTGGACGGATATCCGTGCTCCTGTGGCAACAAGGGCTGCCTGGAAGCATATGCGGACGGAAAGGCGGCGGTGAGATATGCCCTGGAAGCGCTGGAGAATGGGGAAGAAAGCCTTTTTGGAAAAGGAGACATATCTCTGGATGAATTGATAAGCTGTGCGGAGGCAGGGGACAAGGTCAGCGTGGAAGCCATTGACCAATGCGCCTATTACCTGAACATCGCCGCAGGAAACATCATCAGTATTATCGACCCGGACATCATCTATTTCAGCGGATATTTTATCGAAAAGTGTCCCGGGCTTTTTGACAAAACAGTGGAATACCTGGACCAGAGGCCTTTTCTGTCCAAAGCTAAAAAAACCATCAAGGTCCGTTCCTCTTTCGGCAAAGAAAGCGGGGCAATGGGCGCACTGGCCATGGTCTTCGACGATCTGTCCAAAACAAAATAAACAAATGGAGCGGGGGGCTGTTCCTGTGAAAAAGCGTGCTGCACATCTTCTGTTGTTCCTGTTGTGTATGGGATTACCGCTTGCCGGCTGCAGCGGAGGGCAAACCTTCCCCGGGTCCGGCACGGTTCTTGAGCCTGCAGCGCCCATGCAAAAGAATCTGAAAGTTGCCTTTGTGGCGGGCCTTATAAATGACGCTTTCTATATAAGCGTAAACAGGGGCTTGCAGAACAAGGCGGAAGAGCATGGATTTATGGTACTTTATCAGGGAGCCACCCAGTGGGATGCAGTACAGCAGGCCAGGATCATAGAGGGTCTGACGGCCAAAAAAGTAGACATGCTGATTGCAGCGCCGGTAAGTGCCAGAAAGATGAGAGGGCCTTTAAAGAAGTGTGCGGAGGCAGGCATTCCGGTCATGACGGTGGATACCGACATCGAAGACAGCAGCTTCGTCACTGCCAATATTACCTCGGACAATTTTCAGGGAGGGGAAGCCGCAGCCAGAGCCCTTGCCGGGTTGATCGGCAGCCGGGGACAGATTGCGCTGATTAACACCAACCCCGGTGTTACCACCTCCGATGCAAGGGTTGAAGGTTTTGAGGAAGGGTTGAAGCCTTTCCGGGAGATTGAGCTTGTAAGCAGGCAGTACTGCAGTAACCAGCCTGAAAAGGCGGCCGTACAGATACAGGAAATACTCCGTGAATATCCCGCCCTGGCGGGAGTCTTCGGCACCAACCTGTACAGCGCCATCGGAATTTCCCACGGGCTGAAGGCCAAAGGAGTAAAAATACCCATTGTATGCTATGATGCGGGTCCCACGGAAATTGACAGCTTGAGAAAGGGTGAAATTTCCGCCACGGTGGTGCAGAAGCCTCTGGCAATCGGGGAAATCGCAGGGGACTACGTGTATTATTTCTTCAGCGGCCAGAAGGATAAGATCCCGAGGCGCACCCTGGTTCCAAGCATCGTAACCACGCAGGAGAATATGAATGAACCTGAAATAAGCAAATGGTTCTATGCGAATGGCCGGTAAAAACAAAATTTTACCGGCCATTTTTCTTTTCATCGCATTTCTTGTCCTTTTCCCAATAAATGTCCCAAATTCACAAACCAACCCCACAAAATTCAAAATCGTCTCCTACAAATATATTTTTCCTTGCCTTAGAATTAAACCATGCTTTATCTGAAGAAGGGACGGCAAAATTTTTGAGGAGGTGCTTTTGGGATGGAAGGCCAGCCCGTATTGAAAGCCGAAGGAATCGCAAAGCATTTTGGAAGTGTAATTGCCCTTGAAAAGGTGGATTTTGAGATAGCAAAAGGTGAGGTCGTCGGTCTGGTAGGAGACAATGGGGCGGGAAAATCTACGTTCATAAAGGTTTTATCGGGAGTTCACAAAAAGGATAAGGGAAGGCTGTTCCTGGACGGCAGGGAAGTCAATTTTGAAAGCCCCAAGGATTCCATCGCGGCGGGAATTGAGACGGTTTACCAGGATCTGGCCATTGCACCCCATCTGGATGTATACTCCAACATATTTTTGGGGAGGGAAGAGACCTGTGGGGGCATTCTCGGCAAGCTGGGGTTTGTGAACAGAAAGGCCATGAAGGAGTTTGTCAGTGAAGAGCTAAAACGCTTGAGGATTACGATAAAATCCATCGACCAGAAGGTGGGGACCCTGTCGGGAGGGCAGCGGCAGTGTGTGGCCATCGCCCGGTCCGTGGCGTGGGGCAAAAAGATCATCATCATGGATGAGCCCACGGCCGCCCTGGGGGTGGAACAGTCCCAGATGGTCCTGGATCTCATCAACGAAATAAAAGCCAGGGGCCTGTCGGTAATTCTTATCAGCCACACCCTGCCCCATGTCATGGAGGTGTGCGACAGGATTACGGTTCTCCGCCTTGGCAAAACCATCGTAGAGCTGAATCGGGGAGAAACGGGAATTGACGAGGTGGTGCAATGGATTACCGGGTCAAAGACCTTTATGGCGCGCCATTGAGAATATATTTCAGACAGGAGGCAAAGGCATGAGGGGAATGCTGGAAAAAAACAAGGCGGATTTAAGGATCAAATGGTCCCGGATCATGGAGCGGATAGGCGATTACTGGACCATTGGGGTGTTTCTGTTTATCGTACTGGTATTTACCGCCATTGAGCCGAATTTTTTTACCACGGCCTACTGGTCAAGTACCTTTGTATACATGTCGGAGATTTTGCTGCTGGCCATCGGAGAAACTTTTGTAATCATCACCGGGGGCATAGACCTGTCGGTAGGGGCGGTAGAAGGGTTTGTGGGAGTTTCTGCGGCCATTCTGATCAGGGCCCTGGTTCCGGTGATGGGTTCCACCCTGGCCATCCTTACGGGAGTTGTATGCGGCTTGCTGATGGGGGCAATCATCGGAGCCGTTAACGGCATCATCATCACAAAAATGAAGATCACTCCCTTTATCGCAACTTTAGGTACCATGGGGATATTGCAGGGCCTGGGCTTTATTTTCAGCAAGGGGACCGACATCGTGGGACTGCCCCTGCAAATGGGAGAAGTGGGAAATATCATACTTTTTAAGATGTTCGGGTTTTCCACCATTGTCAGCTGGGTCATCGCAATCCTCGCCTTCGTCATTCTCGCCAAAATGCGCTTCGGCATCCACACCTACTCCATAGGGAGCAACGCGGAAGCCTCAAGGAGAGCGGGAATAAATGTAGACAGGCATCTGATCAAGGTGTATATGATTTCCTCCACCATTGCGGCACTCACCGGACTGCTGATGATATTGAGGTTCAACACCGCTTCTCCCCTGACCGGGGCAAATGTAAACCTGAATGCGGTGGCAGCCGTTGTCATCGGAGGCACCAGCGTCATGGGAGGTTCGGGAAGCATGCTGGGCTCCGTCATCGGAGCGGGGATCATTTCCATTCTGGTTACAGGGCTGGTAATGATCGATGTCACTCCCTTCTGGCAGATGGTTTCCATCGGAGTCATTATCATATCGGCGGTTTATGTGGACCAGATCCGGAACAAGCAGTGAACATGGCGTGGAAAGGGAGGGATGCAAATGAGCGGATGAACAGGTGGGAAATTTACGCCCGGAAAACTGTCACCACTAATTAAAAGGAGGTCGTTTGTAAATGAGGAGAACAATTGCATATGTACTGGTGCTAGTATTGAGTATGGGTTTGATGCTTTCGGGCTGCGGTTCGGCCAAAGCTCCTGCAGCGCCGGCCGCGGACACAAAGGCCGCAGATGCAAAGCCGGCGGATACAAAGGCTGAAGTGCCGGCAAAAGCCGAGGTTAAAGGCAAGACCCTGGCGTTTGTAATGGGTGTGGCTGGAGATGCTTTCTATGTGAGCATGAGAAGAGGGCTTGAGTCCAAGGTAGCTGGATTGTTTAAAGACGGGACAAAGGTGCTGACCCAGGGCGCCACGGAATGGGACTACACCAAGCAAACGCCGATCATTGAGAGCATGATCGCCAAAAAGGTCGACATGCTGATTACGGCTCCGAACAACGACGAAACGATGATCGCACCGTTGAAGAAATGCTCGGAGGCGGGTATTCCGGTGATGACCGTTGATACCAACATCAAAGATGAAAGCTTTATCATTGCCAATATAACCTCGGACAATTTGCAGGGCGGCAAAGTGGCCGCCGATATCCTTGCCAAGCTCATCGGAAACAAAGGCGAGGTGGCCGTTATCAATACGAAACCGGGAATAACCACCACCGATGCGAGGCAAAAGGGCTTTGAAGACGGACTGAAGGCCTATCCCGATGTCAAGCTGGTAAGCAAGCAGTATTGCAACGACCAGGCGGAAAAGGCGGCGGCACAGATCCAGGAAATAATGCTTTCACATCCCAAGCTGGCAGGAGCCTTCGGAACCAATCTTTTTGCCGCCACAGGCATTGCCAACGGCATAAAGGCCAAGGGAGTAAAAATACCCATCATGTGCTACGACGCAGGGCCGGCCCAAATCGAAGCTTTAAAGAAGGGTGAAATCGATGCCACCGTGGTACAGAAGCCCATGGCCATAGGGGAGACGGCAGCGGAATATGCCTATTATTACTTCAACGGGCAGAAGGACAAGATTGTAAAAAACAAACTGATTGAGAGCGTGGTAGCCACCAAGGAAAACATGAACGACCCTGAAATAAGCAAGTGGTTCTATACCAACGACTGACGGTGAAAATTCCCATAACCCCCTTGTTGTCAATAATGAGGGGGTTATGAACAATAAGCGGATGGATTGGCGGCAGGGGGATTCTATGGATATTTTATGTGTGGGGCAGCTGGTGGCGGACATCCTGGCAAAGCCTGTGGATGAGGTGGATTTCAATGTAGATACCAAAAGAGTGGAGCATATCAGTATAAAAAATGGCGGGGATTGCCTCAATACGGCCATCGATCTGAAGATCCTGGGAAACAGCGTAGGGTTTGCCGGGCTTGTGGGAGAGGACGGCTTCGGAGAATTTCTTATGAAAACCATCAGGAATTACGGCATTGATGTACGGGGACTGCGGGTGGTCCCCGGGACCTCCACCGCCGCCGTCATCGTACTCATCAATGGACACGGGGACAGAACCTTTTTATATTATGGCGGAACCAATGATTTGTTCTCTTTTGAGCATGTAGATACGGCGATGGTGGATGAATGCAAAATTGTCCATGTAGGGGGGACTTATTTGCTGCCCTGCTTTGACGGGCAGGGAGCGGAAAGGCTATTTCATCTGGCCAGGCTTAAAAATAAGGTGACCTCCATGGATGTCACCTGGGATACAACCGGCCGCTGGCTTGAGATCATCCGACCCTGCCTCAAGCACCTGGACTTTTTCATGCCCAGCTATAATGAAGCGAAGGAAATAACAAAAAGGAACAGTCCTGAAGACATGGCCGGTTTTTTACTGGAGGAGGGAGTGGGGACGGTGGTCATAAAATTGGGGAAAGAAGGGTGCTACATAAAAGGTAAGGGAGAAAGCTTTTACCAGAAAGCATACGACGTGGAGGCGGTGGACACGACGGGAGCGGGAGATGCCTTTGTGGCAGGCTTTCTGACCGGAATTGCCAGGGGATGGGACTTGCGCGCCTGCGGCAGGTTTGCATCGGCGGTTTCGGCCCATTGCATCGGTCAACTGGGTGCCACCAGCGGAATCCCGGATTTTGAATCCGTCATGAAGTTTATCAAAAATAACAACACGTAGAAAAGGAAGGGACTTATGAACAGGGATAGACTGAAAGAGCTTTTAAAGAGGGCGGATCAGGGGGGTTATGCCATTCCGGCCTTCAACTATTCGGACCTATGGGACTTTTTAGCCATTGTTGAAGCGGCGGAAGAGGAAGAAGCGCCGGTGATGATCGCTTCAAATCCATTGGTGGTGACGGAAATAGGAGCCCATATCTGCGGCGCCTTCGGTGAGGCAGCCATGGAAAAGGCAAAAATACCGCTGATCCACCACCTGGACCATTCCTTCCGTGTGGAGATGTGCAAGGACGCCATCGACTGCGGATATCCTTCGGTGATGATCGACGCCTCCAAATATGACCTGGAAGAAAATATAAGGATGGTCAAGGAGGTGGTTTCCTATGCCCATCCCAGAGGGGTGCATGTGGAGGCGGAACTGGGCAGGATTAAAGGGAAGGGCATTGAAGGAGATTTCAGTGGAGGGGATTTTCTGGTGGATGTGAGGGAGGCAGTGAGGCTGGCAGAAGAAACGGCAGTGGACTCCCTTGCCGTGGGAATCGGGACGGCTCACGGATTTTATGAGGGCAGGCCGGAAATCAACTTTGAAAGGCTGGCCCAGGTGAATGCCGCCGTCCATATCCCGCTGGTGCTGCACGGAGGAACGGGGATTCCTGTGGAGGATGTGCAGAAGGCCATAAGAAACGGGATCAATAAGGTGAATGTGGGCACCATCATTCACTGCACCTATATGAACAGCCTCAGGGAAGAACTGGAAAGAAGGGGGACAAATCCGTATACGCTGGATGTCATAAAGCCTGTAAAGGAAAAAATCAAGGCGGTGGTAAAAGGGTGGATAAGGACCTGCATGGTGAACGGAAAGGCAGAATGACGAGAGCGTCTGCGATTCTCCCGCTGCATGGGCGTAGGGAAATAGATGACGGAAATAAAAAAAGACCTCGACAAAATCCATAGAGGCATGCAAAAATAGTATTATGTAAATTGTATCATTTGCGGCATTGGGGTGGGAATTTGAAGCGGTTATATCTGAACACTTTTCGTAATCGGTTGATCATTTCCTTTGTTGTAATCATCGTTATACCGATAACGACGTTTAATTCCTTTTCATTTTTGAGCCAGAACAAATTTCTCCTCAATGACACAACCATGTATTTGCAGCAAACGGTGGACCAGACCAACAAACTGCTGGACGAAAAGCTGGTGGAAGTTGACAAGAGGACCTGGCCTTTGTTTTCCAACAATTCCCTGAGCATCTTCAATGAAGCTCTGGATAACCTGTCCTACGACTACTATAAACGGTTTTTCAGTTTTAAGAAAGATATCCTGCTGTCGGTCACCGGAGACAGGACCGACGTCCAATCTGTAAACTTCATATCCAACAACGGCAACTTTTTTTCTTCAAAAAACATGTTTATAAAACCGGAGAGCATCAGCCCTGAAATTGAGGAAAAAATAAATTCAAAGCTGGCGGAAAAACCTCTCAAGATGATATGGATGGGAGAGGAACGTCCCCTCATTATCGAAGAAGGCATGGAACTCCCAAAAGGACAGGATGTAAACAGCACCCCAAGGAGTTACCCCAGCATTATGGCGGTAAAAAGGATCATAAGCACCAAAACCGGAGAAGAACTGGGTAAAATCATCATAAATTTCAAGGATGGATTTCTTTCAAACATTCTGGGTACAAGCACCGTTGGAATTAAAGCCAGGATTTTTATACTGGACGAGGACAACCGGTATTTGCATACCGACCTGCCGGATATGCTGTTCAAGACGGTGGAACCGGAACTGGCAGAACTGGTTTCCAGCGCAAATTCAGGCTATGGCGACATCAGCATCTCAGGCCGCAAATATCTGGGGATCTACAACACTTCGATAAACAGCGGATGGAAGATACTGGTCCTGGTGACGGAGGACGATCTCCTGGAAAAAAACAAGGGGTTGTTTAAATACACCATTGTGGTCATCGCCGTGGGCTGTATTGCATTTATCCTCATCGCCACTTTTATCGCCCTGTGGATCTCCAGGCCCATAACGGAAATTAAATCGGTTATGGAAACCATTGCGGATGACGGAGACCTGGATGCAAGGATAAAATTTAATGCCATTGAGGAATTTCAGATTCTGGCCAGAAGGTTTAACAAAATGATGGACCGGATCCAGGAACTCATGGAGAAAAACAGGCAAATCGAGAAAGAAAAAAACCTTGCCGAAATCAAGGCCATGCAAATGCAGGTGAATCCCCACTTTCTCTATAACACCCTGAATTCCATTTACTCCCTTTCAAGGCAGTATGGCCTGCAGCCCATCATGGACATGACCTATTCCCTGTCCATGCTTTTCAGGGTCATCTTTTCCAAAACCAGTGAACTTGTCACCGTACGGGAATCCATCGAGCAGCTGGAATATTACCTTACCATCCAGAGAATACGATTTGAGGACAAATTCAAGGTCATCTACGATATTGAAGAGGAAGTATACGACTGCAAAATTCCGGGGCTGATGATACAGATGCTGGTGGAAAATTCCCTTGTCCACGGCATTGAGAAAAAGAAGGACCGGGGCGAAATCAATATTGTGGGCTACAGACTCAAGGGGATGGTAAAAATTGTGGTCCAGGATGACGGCGTGGGAATCGGTGAAGAACGCCTGGAAAAAATCAGAAAGGCAATGCTTGACGACCGGCCGGAAAGAGAAGAAGACATGATCGCACTGAGGAACATCAACCGGAGATTGAGGCTCAACTATGGAAATGGGTTTGGCTTAAACATATTCAGTATCCAGGGCAAAGGCACAACGGTTGAGATGCTTTTGCCGGAGATCAGGTAAATCTGTATGGGGGTGCCGTCATGTATAAAATTGTCATTGCCGATGATGAAAAGATTATAAGGGATACCCTTCTTTGCAATTTCAAGCAGGAGAAATATGCCATGTTTGAGGCTTTCGAGGCCTCGGACGGGGAGGATGCGCTGCGGATTGCCAGGAATATAAGGCCGGACATTGTTATTACCGATGTCAAAATGCCTGTCATCGATGGTCTGCAGCTGTCTTCCATCATTAAAGAAGAGGCCGGAGACACGGTGGTTATCGTGCTAAGCGGGTTTAACGAATTTACACTGGTACGGAGGGCACTGGGGATCGGCGTGTTTGATTATCTTCTAAAGCCCATTAAAGAAGATGAACTGGATTCTGTCGTCAGAAAGGCGGTGGAATTGGTAGAAAGCCGCAAATACAAAAAGCTGCAGGAAAACATTCTTAAACAAAAAATAAATGAAGGAAATCTGGCAATTAAAGAAAAGCTTTTAAACAATCTTGCCATGAGCGATTACGATGAAGCTGCCTATTTGAAGCTGAAAACCCTCAACCTCAAAATCGATTTCCGAAACTATTTCACAGCGGTGTTCGGCCTGAAGGAAGAAGGCAGGAATGAGGCGGTGCTTAGAGGCTTTAACCTTGAACTTCTCAGGTTCAGCATCAACAACATCATCGACGAGTGCAGCAAAGTGTGTGCGGGAAGGTATGAACTGTTTGCCACCAGCGGCAATATGTCCGTGCTTGTCATTGAGGACATGAAATGCGACTCCGATCAGAGTGCCAGGCTTATACAAATGATTAAAGGACATGTAAACAATTTTCTGAATGCAGAAGTGTTTGTGGGCATGAGCCGGAACCATGACGGGGTCCGGGAGCTCGGGAAAGCCTACCAGGAGGCTTACGAAAAGGTAGAAATGAAAATGTTCCTGGGGAAGGATGAGGTTTGTACCGGGGAGGGCGCAATATACCAGCTTCCCGATTCCATCTTCGGACAAAAAGAAAAGCTGTTTGCCAACAGCATTTATCTCTGTGACAGCGGTAAAGTCAAAGAAATCGTCAATGAATTGTTCGGTTTGGCGGGAAAGATGCATTTGTCCTTAAGGCAGTTGAAGTACCTCAACATGCATATCATCAACTGCATCCTGGAAATCGCCAGGGATATAGGGTATGACGCCGACTCTGCTGCGGACGGCGGAAAAAGCCTTTATGAAAGGGTTGATGAGGTTAAAAGCATCGAGCTGGTAAAGGCTTTCATCCTTGAAACAACAGGTTCACTGATTGAAGCCATAAGGGCGAAAAACTCCGACAAAAGAAAAAAGACCCTGGAAAGCATTCTGAACTATATCGAACAGCACTACAATGAAGAATTGACCCTGTATAAAATATCGGAGAAGTTTTTTATCGAATACTCCTACCTCAGCAAAATGTTCAAGGAACAGGCGGGAAAATTGTTTTCGAAATATCTGATTGACCTGAGGATAAGAAAAGCCAGGGAACTGCTGACGGTTTCCGGGAAGAAAATATATGAAATCAGTGAGGAAGTGGGCTATACCGACATCCGGTATTTTACCAAGCTGTTTAAGGAACTGGAAGGCATAACCCCCATGGAATACCGCAGGAGTAAGGGAATTGCGGGTGTGGACAGGGGGGATATGTACGAGTAAAAAATGTATTTTCAAATATGTCCTGACGCTGTGGATTGCACTGCTACTCCTGGCTTCCTACGGCTGTATGGATGAAAAAGCTCCGGAGGCCGGAGAAGAGAAAAGAGCGGACCCTTCGGAACCAATGGAGAAAATTGTCCTCATGAGCAGGGCAGGGCTGGAAGAAGACGTTTTGAAAAAGCTCATCGCAACCTATGAGGAGACCACGGGAGGGATCATTGAAATCAAAGAGATCTCCCGTGACAGTTACTTTACCACCATGTCCACCCAACTGCTGGCAGGCAGCAGCGAAATAGACATTGCGCTGATTCCCAACACCTATGTGGGAATGCTGGCGGAAGCCGGAGCCCTTGAATCCCTGGGTGAATACATCTACAGCGACAAGATAAGCAGTGAGGACTTTTTTTCGCTTTTCGGCTACAAAGGGGATATTTACCTGATTCCTACCGACATCATCACCCATTTCCTGTATTATCGGGGTGACCTGATCGAGAATCCTCCCGGCACCTGGGAGGAATACCTTGAAAAAGCCAAAGAATATACAAAGGCCATAAACCCGCTGTCGCCCACAGAATGGGGAGCTTCCTTTTCCGGTGCGGTAGAGGAGCTTCCAAAGGAGTTCAACAGTATTCTGTGGTCCTTTGACGGGGATGTGGTGGATGAAAACAACAATATTTATATCAACAACCGGAATTCAATCAACGCGGGAGAGTTCATCCACAAGCTGAAACAAAGCGGGGTTATAAGCCCTGAAACCTTTTCATGGAGCGACGAGGATGTGCTGGCCAACCTTGCGGACGGTACCACGGCCATGGCTGCGCCGCTGTGGAATACCGCCTATTACGAAATAAAGAACAGCAGCGGAAGGTATAAAGACGAAATCAAATTGGCATTAATACCGGGGGTAAGGAAAAAAGACGGGGAAATTTACAGGACTCCCCTGAGATACAGCTGGACCTTTGGAATCAATGCCAATTCCCTGCACAAAAAGAAGGCCTGGAAATTTCTCTCCTGGTTCATGAGTGAGATTGGAAAGGAGGCCTATGTAAAAGCCGGAGGGACGCCTCCCAGATTATCCGTTCTGCTGGACCCCCTCATGCAGAGAGACCATCCGGAATTTGATTTGCTCATCCGCTCCCTGTATATTGGCAGGACAGAGCCCAGCATTACCTTTTACCCGGGCCTGTCGGAGGTGGAATCCGAAGCCATATCCCGGATACTGGCGGGGAATGCATACCCTGAAGCTGCCTTTGAGGATGCGGCCAAAAAAATTCAGGAATTTATAAAAGGAAAAGAGGAAAAGTAATGCCGTTTACGATTCATCTTGAAGTCTAAATGTGATATATATTAATATATAGGTGGTAAATAATCTGCGAAAATACTGAAGGGGGTACTGACTTAATGGAGTTGAACAATTTATTGCTGGCATTCGGCTTGACGCTGTTCGCAGGATTGTCCACAGGCATCGGAAGCGCTCTTGCATTTTTTACGAAAAGGACCAATACAAAGTTTCTCTCAATCGCACTTGGCTTTTCGGCGGGAGTTATGATTTATGTTTCAATGGTAGAGATCTTTTTCAAAGCCAAGGATTCCCTGGTGGCGGTTCTGGGAATGGCAGGCGGGTCCTGGGCAACGGTGGCAGCCTTCTTCGGAGGCATGTTTTTGATTGCCGCCATCGATAAGTTTGTCCCTTCGGCAGAGAATCCTCACGAGTTCCGCAAGGTGGAAGAGATGGACCAGGCGGGCGGCGGAGTGGACCGCAGCAAGCTGATGCGAATGGGGATGTTTACCGCTCTTGCCATTGCCATCCACAATTTTCCCGAGGGTCTTGCCACATTTACCTCTGCAATCAAGGACCCTTCCCTGGGGATCGCCATCGCGGTGGCCATCGCCATCCATAATATCCCGGAAGGCATTGCCGTTTCCATCCCTGTGTTCTACGCGACGGGAGATAAGAAAAAGGCATTTAAGCTTTCCTTCCTCTCCGGTTTATCGGAACCGGTGGGAGCCATCATCGGTTATCTGATCCTGTTCAGGTTTTTTAATGATGTGGTTTTTGGAGTCCTGTTTGCCGCTGTGGCGGGAATCATGGTCTTCATTTCTCTCGATGAGCTTTTGCCCACCGCAAGGGAGTATGGAGAAGCCCACCTTTCGATTTACGGTACCATCGCCGGCATGATGGTCATGGCGGTGAGCCTCCTGTTATTTATCTAAAGAAGGCAAAGCTTCATTCTATAAGCCCCCGGAAAGCAGTATTGCACCTCATTGCTGTGTGATGCTGCTTTTTTTCGCGCAAAATTCTATGATCTTGTGTTTATTAATGTAGAATTGTGGTAAAAAAATATATATAATGGTTGATTTTGTAAATCTGTGACACATCACTTATTCTCCCGATTTCCTTCTATAGTAATGCAGTACTGCCAGGTATGTTTTATCAACAGAGAAATTTGTCGCTATTTGAAGTCGCTATGTGGAAATGTTGAATCAAAGCTATTTTGGATGTTTTGTGACTCTATTACAGGGGCGGGGTGTCTTTATGAAAGAAAGAATGGAGCAATTGCGTGAGAGGCTGAACCACATGATCGAATCGGGAGAATACAGCGACGAGGAAATCCTCGAAGTCAGCATGCAACTGGATTTCCTTATACTCCAATCCATTAAGGAGAAAAGGCCCGGGCAGGAGAAGGAGAATACCATCCCGGAAAGCCGGGAGGAACCGACGAGGCCTTACTTCCTTCAGTACAAAAACCTGTACCACATCACCAGGTTTGTTTCAGAAGGCGGGGTGCCGCTGCCGGACAAGTGCATTTTCAGCATTGTGAACCGGCTGGAAGCCTGCAGGAATAAAAGGCATTAAAGACAAGCTATGTGGGGACAGCGAGGGGAAACGGGCCGGAATCCGGCAGATTTGAATTTTGGAAGGGACATTCCATATGATATAATAACCGCTGAATTGATTGACGCGGTTATTATAGAATTTATGCGTGTGCAAGATTTTCGGCTATGCCGAAATGCACTTGCGCCATTATACCATAAACCCTTTCGTGTTTTTGGTATAAGTGGCAAAGCACATATTTATTGGACAGGAGTCAGGGATTATGGAATGGGTCCACTTTTTCGGCTTATCGACGGAGCAATGGATTTGGATGATTGCGGCAGCATTTTTGACAGGCTTTTCAAAGACAGGAATCAGCGGACTGATGATGCTTGTTATTCCCATTGTTGCCGGAGTGTTCGGAGGGAAGGACTCCACCGGAATCATGCTGCCCATGCTTTTAATCGGGGACGTTTTTGCCATATGGTATTACAACAGGCATGCGGAATGGGGCAACATCAGAAGACTTCTGCCCTGGACCCTTGGGGGCCTGCTGCTGGGTACCGCCGTAGGGAATTTGATAAATGACAGGCAGTTCAAAGCGCTTATCGCCGCTTCGGTTTTAATTTGTCTGATTGCTCTGATCTACACCGAGATCAAAGGAGAAAGCCTGAAGATTCCGGAGAAGGCCTGGCTTTACGCCCTGTCGGGAATCCTCTGCGGCTTTACCTCCATGATCGGCAATGCCGCCGGACCCATCTTCAGCATCTACCTGCTGGCAAAGGGCTTCAAAAAGAATGATTTTATGGGGACCACCGCCTGGTTTTTCCTGATCATCAATTTGACCAAATTACCCCTGCAGATTTTCTGGTGGCACAACATTACTTTGAAGACCGTAGCGGCGGCAGGAGCCATGATACCTGCAATTACAGCGGGAGCTCTGCTGGGCGCTGTCCTCATCAGGAAGCTGAAGGAGGATCACTTCCGGATCGCAATCGTCACCATGACGGCAATCGCCGCCATAAGACTGTTCCTGTAGGTACGGTTAAAATTCTTTCTCTCCATTTTCGTATTTACAAATTTCCATTTTAGAGTTAGAATTTATGTATTGGTGAACGGAGGTTCATTTATGCAATACCTTAAAGATGAGGTAAAAAACAGAATTGTTTCCGCCGCCCTGAAAGAATTCGGAGAAAAGGGATTCCATGAAGCCTCCATGCGCCAGATCGCAAAAAATTCGGGGGTGGCCCTGGGAAACCTGTACCGGTATTTTGAGAGCAAGGACCAGCTGTTCAATGAGGTGCTGGACCCTGCATACAGGGAAATAACGCTGGTAATGGGGGAATTAAAAAGCTGCGAAGCAAAAAAGACCGCTGAGTACCTCGAAAGCATTGTTGAAAAAGTAATGGAGGTATTGAAGGAATACAAGCTCCAGTTGATGATCCTGGTGGATAAAAGCAGCGGTACAAAATATGCCGGCACAAAGGAATACTTCGTCCTGTATGTGAAAAAGAGCATAGAGGAAATGCTTTTGCCGGCACTGGAGGCCAATCGGGTTCAGATCAAGGACGATTTTATTTTCTACGTAATGGCTTCCACGTTTATGGAAGGACTATTTATTATTCTAAAGCAATATGATGATGAAAACAAAATTAAGAATCTTATCCGGCAGTTGATCATCATATACTTTAATGATATAGACAAACGGTTTATCTAATTTTTTTGCGCCAATAGTGAACGGGAGTTCGTTTATACTTCCGGAGTGAATGAAAAGGAGATTTAGGATGAACAGGACGAAAAAAATAATCATTTATGGGGTAATCATTGCTGTTCTGGTTGCAGGGGCCGTGTTTTATACAAACAAAAGCTCTTTTCCGGGGCTGAACAGGGAAGTGCAGGCAAATGCACCGGAAGCCGTAAAAACCATGGTGAGGGTCCAGGAGGCAAAAACCGTGGAAAAGACCTCCGGCATGACCTTCAAGGCCACGTTGGAGCCCTCCTCCGAAGGCATTGTCAGCACCAAGCTGGGAGGAAAGGTGGTGGGGATTTTATTTGAAAACGGCAAAAGCGTTGGAAAGGATGATTCCCTGATTTTACTGGACAGCCAGGACATCAGCAATCAGCTGAAAGCGGCAGAAGCCAACCTTCCCAAGCTTCAGGCAAACCTCGAAGCCTCGCAGCGCAGCTATGACAGAACCAAGGTCCTGTTTGAGCAGGGAGGCGCCACCCAGGTAAATCTGGAAAATGCCGATACGGCTTTAAAAGTAGCCAGGGCCGATATGGAATCCGCGAAGATCAATATAGGAATCCTGAAGGACAACCTGGACAACACGGTGGTCCGGGCTCCCATCGCCGGCACGGTGGACGACAAAGGCGTAAGCCTTGGACAGTTTGTTTCCCCCGGGATGGTTCTGGCGAAGGTGAAGAACATATCCTCCATCCATGCGGTTATCCAGGTGGAGCAGAATGAGGTAAACTACATAAAAACAGGGCAGAAAGCCCTTGTAAAGCTTTCCGACGGCGACTCCGGAACATACGAAGGAGTTGTGAAAAGCATTGGAGTATCGGCAAACCCCGCATCCAGGGTTGTCAACTGTGAAGTGCTGGTGGACAATAAAGACCTGGCCCTGCGCCCCGGCGCTTTTGCCAGGGTGGAAATAAGCAGCGGACAGAAAAGGGAAGCCGTTGTAATCCCCGTGGAAGCGCTCCTGGGGGGAGAAGGGGATTACAGCGTATTTGTGGTGGAAGACGGTACGGCACGCAAACGGAGCGTATCCATTGGAGAAATTTCAAAGGACCTGGCTGAGGTGAAATCCGGCATCATTAAAGGGGAGGGGATCATTGTAACCAACCTTAACAGCCTGCAGGACGGGGATTTAATAAGCATAGCGGGACAGGGGGAATAGGGACAATGAAACTGACGGATATAAGCTTAAAGAGACCGGTGTTCGCCACGGTAATCATCATTGCGCTTGTTGCAGTGGGCATTGTCAGCTATACCGCGCTGCCCATCAACGACATGCCGGATGTGGACATACCGTATGTTGCCGCTGCAATCATACTGCCGGGAGCTTCTCCGGACCAGATGGAATCAAAGGTGACCCGGCAGGTTGAAGATGCCCTGGGACAGATTTCGGGGGTCAAACATATTACGACCACCATCGGGGAAAGCCTTTCAACCACCTTGATCGAATTTGACCTGGAGAAGTCACCGGATGTGGCGGTCCAGGAGGTCCGCAACAAATTGGGATCCATCCGGGGCAGCCTGCCGCAGGAAATAGAGGAGCCCATCATTTCCAAATTCGATACCAATGCACTGCCCATTCTGTCGCTGGCAGTCACCGGCCCCATGGACAACCGGGAACTGTCGCAGTTGGTGGAAGATACCGTCGTAAAGAAATTGAATACGGTGAAGGGTGTAGGCGCCGTGAACGTATATGGGAACCAGGTGCGTGAGATCCAGATAAAGCTGGATAAGGAAAAAATGGCTTCCTATGGGCTTACGGTTTCGGAAGTGGTAGGCAGCTTCAAAACGGACAATCTGGACATCCCCAGCGGGAAGCTGACAAACGGGGACAGGGAAATTTCCCTCCGGACCAACGGCAGTGTAAAAAAAGTAGAGGATTTCTACAACATCCTGGTAGGAAAAAGAAACGGCTCGGAAATCCATGTGAGAGACATTGCGGAAGTGGTGGACAGCACAAAGGAAAAAGAGAGCCTGTCCTACTTTAAGGGAAAGGAATCCATCGGAATTGACATCATCAAACAGTCCGGAGGCAACACGGTGGCTGTAGCCGATGATATAAAAGCGGAAATATCACGGATCCAGGCCTCTCTGCCGTCAGGCGTCATGATCGACATTGTCCGTGACAATTCCATTTCCATAAGGAATACGGTGGATACCGCCCTCAAGACTTTAATCGAGGGCTGCATACTGGCGGTGGTCATCGTATTCCTATTCCTTGGAAAACTCGGAAGTACAGGTATCAGCGCCATAACGCTGCCCACCTCCATCATAACCACCTTCAGCCTCATAAAGCTGATGAACTTTTCTTTAAATACCATTACCCTCATGGGTCTAGCCCTGTCGGTGGGACTGCTGATCGACGACGCCATCGTTGTCATCGAGAATATTGTGCGCCACCTGCACATGGGCAAATCACCCCTTCAGGCGGCAAAAGATGGGACCAGTGAAATCGGCCTGGCGGTCATGGCCACGACCTTTGCCGTTGTGGCGGTTTTCCTGCCCATTGCCATGGTAAAAGGTATCATGGGCAAGTACTTTGTCCAGTTTGGGCTGACGGTGGCGTGCAGCCTGATGATATCCCTCTTTGTCTCCTTTACGGTGGTTCCGCTGCTGACTTCCAAGTTTGAGAAGAATGAGGGAGAAAGGAAAAAGTGGATTGTGGGCAGGTTCCTGGCCTGGTTCAACCATCTGTTTGATTTGCTGGCAGAGCAGTATACCCGGCTGCTGGGAATCGTACTGAGACACCGCCTGGTCACCCTTATGACGGTGATTGTCATTTTTATTGCCAGCCTTGGCCTGTTCCCTTACCTGGGAACCAGCTTCGTTCCCGCCCAGGACCTTGGAGAGCTGAATATCGAAGCCAGCCTCGATTCGGGGCTGGCCCTTGAAACTGCGGGAAAGACTTCAAAGGCCATGGAAGAAAAACTGAAGAAATATCCCGAGGTAAAGTATGTCTATACCACCGTGAAGCACGACAAGGTCAGCCTTTTTGTAAAACTGACGGGGAAAGAGGAGCGGAAGCAGGGAGTCAAAGAAATCGGCGCTGCCATCCGTCAAGACCTTCAGAAGATACCCGGTATTGAACTGGCGGTAAACATCAACGCTGGTTTTGCAGGGAACGGGAAAGAGATTCAGTACCACATCAAGGGAGACGATTTTGCCGCGCTCCAGAAATATGCGCTGCAGGCCAAGCAGGTTATGAGCCGGATTCCCGGTGCCGTGGATGTGGGTATAAGCTACAAGAGCGGAAAACCTGAAACGAGGCTGGATGTTGACCGCGACATCTCCGCAGACCTGGGAGTGAGTACGGCGGCCGTGGGAGATACCCTGCGCACCCTCTTCAACGGAATTGTGGTAAGCCAGTATGAGACGGGGAAGGACCGCTACGATGTCCGCCTGGCCATCAAGGATGACCAGCGCCAGGATCTGGACAGCTTTGAGGGGATTTATGTTCCAAGCACAAATGTGGGGGCGGCGGGACCGGTTCTGGTGCCTCTGGGGCAGGTGACCCAAAAGGTGTTTTCAACGGCTTCTTCCACCATAAACAGGTTTGACAAGGTAAGGGAAATTCAGGTTTCCGCCAATGTCATCGGTATGTCCCAGGGGGAATTCGGAAAGCTCTTCACCGACCGGCTGGAAAGCGAGGTCGAAATGCCAAGGGGTGTAAGTATAAGTGCCGGAGGAATGCAGGAGATGATGCAGGAAGGCTTCACCGGCATGTTTCTTGCTCTCCTGATGGGAGTCCTTTTTATCTTCCTGATTCTTGCCGCACAATTTGAGAGCTTTATCGACCCGCTGGCCATTATGTTCTCGCTTCCATTGGCGGTCATCGGGGCCATTGCCGGCCTGTTCCTGTCCCGCAGTGAATTGAGTGTTGCGGCAATGATCGGGATCATCATGCTGATGGGCCTCGTCACAAAGAATGCCATCCTGCTGATTGACTTTACAAAGCAGCAGAGGGCCCGGAGGGTCCCGCGCAGAGAGGCGCTGCTTTCCGCGGGCAGAGTACGCTTGAGACCCATCCTCATGACCACTCTGGCCATGATTTTCGGCATGCTCCCTACGGCAATCGCCGTAGGAAACGGGGCGGAGCTTTATGTTCCAATGGCCTGCGCCATCATCGGTGGCTTGATTACATCGACGCTTCTGACCCTCTTGGTCATTCCGGTAATGTATACCCTTCTGGACGACATAAAGGGTTTGCCGGGGAGAGCTGCAAAAGCGGTGCATAAGGAAGAGCCTGCCTGACGATAGGACAACAAAGGCTGGAACCGGGGTCCGGTTCCAGCCTTTGTGCCTTCTTGTGCAATGAAAGCTGCTGCATAGAGTTTGCGTTATTTACATAGGCATTATCATATATTAGGAGGATTGAAAGGATAAATTTATAAAACTTAGGAAAAACATAACTTTTTAATTGGTTGTTTTTACTTTGGGTTCACGGGGATGGCCCTTTTTCACATCGCCACCCTTTGGAAATCCATTCTCACTTATGTATTTGGACGTTGCATCGAGCCTTTTGATGGCGGCGTCACCCTGCTCTTGGGTCATAACACCGAACTCCACCAGCTTTTCCGTCAATTTCTTCTGCAATTCGGACATTTTGCCGGAGATGTCTTTCAGCTCGGTTTTCTGCTGGTCTGTGAGCTTGGAGGTATCCACCCTGTAAAAACCGAAAAGGCCAAAGCCGCCTTTACCCATGAGATTGCCAGTGGTCAGGCCTTTGCTGTCAAGGGCTTTGATACTTTCATCGATTTTGGCGGTGGCGGTATTCCCCTGTTCCTGGGTCAGTGCTCCGAAAGAAACAACCTTTTCTACAGACTGCTTCTCGAGATCAGCCATTTCTTTATATATTGAAATTAAATCGGCTTTTTGCTGGTCCGTTAACTTGGAAGTGTCAAAGCTTTTTTCACCCGGTCCCCCACGTTTTGCAAAGCCTCCGGGTCCACCCTTCATCATGCCCATTCCTCCGAGCAATCCGTTGGTGTCACCTTTTTCAAGCATTTCCTCGAGCCTTTTGACGGCGGCGTCACCCTGTTCCTTCGTCATGGAACCGTTTTCCACCATCTTATTGATAAATTCCTTTTTGAGGTCGGCCATTTTCTTTGAATAGCTTTCCACATCGGCTTTTTGAACATCGGTGAGTTTTGAAGCGTCGATTCCCAGAAAGCTTCTCACCGCCTTGGCGGCAGGTGCGTCGGATGTGGCCGCGAAAACTGAAAAAGGTACTGCGATAACTGCAACTACAGCGAGTATCACAAGTAAATTCTTTTTATTCATCGTTTCACCTCCTTTCTATTTATGGATGATATCATTCTAGTCCTACTATGTGTCCAATTTGTGATTTTGATATGAAATTTCCATGAATTTTGAGTCCGAAAGCTACCGGTCGCAGAAATTATTACAAAAAATTACTGTTAAATGTTTTAAATTTAGTCTATAATTAAAACAATATGTATGAACGTGCTGTATGTGTCCGGAAGTCGTTTCCGGCAAGAGGGAAGTGGGTGAAAAACCCATGCGGTCACGCCGCTGTAAAGGGGAGGAATTCTGCATGATGTCACTGGGCAACCGGGAAGGCGCAGAAGGACGGTGAACCTGAGCCAGAAGACCTGCATGCAGCCGCTATAGGTTCCCCTTTGAGCGGGCTGCCGGGGTTTCAATTCCATCTCCGGGTCAGCTCCTTCAATGTGTGGGGTCCTATAGCCTGCCGCACCTGCGAGTGATGGGATGCCAAGCGAGGGCCTTCAGGCCTATTTTGACGAACCCCCCTTAACCTTTCAGGTTAGGGGTTTTTGCTGTTGGTGCGGAGGAAACCATGTGACAGGGGACGGTTCTTTGACACATGACAGGGACGACCAGTGTGAAAACTTTTTGTTTTCATCCATTTTGCTGTGACAATGGGCCATCGTTGTTCTCAACTTTCTTATAGGGACAGATGGTATAATGAGATTTTAACCCCCCATGGACATTGTTGTAAATGTAAATAGTCGAGGACTGTCCCCATAGTAGGGAGGAGGGAAAGGCCATATTGGAAGGTATTGAAATTGTCAATCCGGGAGATATTGAAAAGAGGAGCTTTGAAATCCTGTCGGAGATTCTCGGACCCAGGGAATTTCCCCCTGCTCACGGGCCCATTATAAAAAGAGTGATCCATACCACGGCAGACTTTGACTATGCCGACAATCTGAAGATAAGTCCTTTCGCTGTAGAAACGGCAATGGAGGCCCTCAAGTCGGGCTGCGGCATTGTCACCGATACAAAAATGGCGGCGGCGGGTATTAATAAGAAGGCTCTTTCCAGCTATGGAGGCCAGGTCCGCTGCTTTATGGACGATGAGGCCGTTGCGGCCGAGGCAAAGGAAAAAAATGTCACACGAGCTTCCATTTGCATGGAGAGAGCTGCCGAGGACGTCAACAACAGGATATTTGCCATAGGCAATGCCCCCACAGCCCTCATCCGGCTGTATGAGCTTGTCATGGAGAAAAAGATTTCTCCCGCCCTTGTCATCGGGGTTCCGGTGGGCTTTGTAAACGTCGTGGAAGCCAAGGAGCTTTTTAAAAAAGCCGGGGTGCCCTATATCATTTCCGAAGGGCGGAAAGGCGGGAGCAATGTGGCGGCGGCGATTGTCAACGCCATTTTATACATGGCCCCAAAAGCATGATCTGCGTCGGATAGCTGTGTTGCGCGTCGGACTCGAAGTGCTCACGTATGAAAATACGCTCCGCCCTTCTCGCCTAGCGCGCCTTGCTCTCCTCGCAGCTGACGCTTTTGGGAAGGGGTGTGAGCGGTGCCGGATGGCTTTGTTGAGAGGTAGATTACTGCATGGATGATTTTGTGGTTGTAAACGGGAAAAAGTTGCGAAAGGGCTATACCACCGGTTCCTGCGCGGCGGGAGCCTCCAAGGCCGCCGTCAGCATGCTGGTACACGGGGGAAGGCTGGACCGCATCGGCATCGATACCCCTTCGGGTGTGAGGCTGGAGCTTCCCGTCACCGATGTGGAAGTGAATGAGGGAAGGGTAAAATGCTCCGTTGTAAAAGATGGGGGAGATGATCCCGATGTGACCTCGGGACTGAAGATTTTTGCGGAAGCCGTCTATACCGGGGGCAAAAGCATCAGCATCAAAGCAGGTCCGGGGATCGGGACCGTCACCCAGCCGGGGCTGAAGGTCCAGGTGGGCAAGCCGGCCATCAATCCCGGGCCCATGAGTATGATTCTCAAAGAGGTAAGGGAAGTACTGAAGGACGGCAGGGGCGTGGAAATAACCCTGAGTGTTCCCGGAGGGGAAGCGGCCGCGGAAAAGACTTACAATTCCAGGCTGGGGATTGTGGGAGGCATTTCCATCATCGGCACCTCGGGGATTGTGACGCCCATGTCGGAGGAGGCCTGGAAGGAAGCCATCGCCGTGGAACTGAGCGTGGCCCGGGCAAAGGGCTTCAGGGACATGGTGTTCACCTTCGGCAATTATGGAGAGAGCTTCGCGGTCAATGAACTTGGAATGGAAAAAGACCGGATTGTCAAAGTGAGCAACTTTATAGGCTATATGCTGGACAAGGCCGTGGAATATGAGCTGGAGCGGGTACTGCTGGTGGGACATCTGGGAAAGCTGGTGAAGGTGGCGGCAGGAATTTTTCACACCCACAGCAGGGTAGCGGACGCCAGAATGGAGATTCTCACCGCCTATGCGGGACTTGAAGGAGCGGCGGTGGAAGTGCTGGACAGGATTTATCAATGCCGGACAACGGAGGCGGCGGCACAGATCATAAAAGAACAGGGCTTCGAGGCGGTTTTTGACAGGATTGTGCGCAGTGCCTCGGAAAGATGCGGCCAGTACGCCTTCAACAGGATCAAAACAGGTACGGTCTTATTTAATGAAGACAGCACGCTGCTTGGGATGGATGAAGGCGCAAAAGAGATATTGAGGCATATACAAAACGGAGATGGAGTATAGAAGGAAAATGGAGACAGGCGTGGTCGGCAAACTGCACATTGTGGGTATAGGACCGGGAAACCGGGATTATATACTGCCGGAGGCTCTGGAAGTCATAGAGCGGAGCCAAGTGATCATCGGCGGGAGACGGAACCTGGAGCTCTTTGATCACCTGGGAAAAGAAAAGCGGATGATAGGAAACAATCTTGAAGAGATCTGCAGCTATATTTCAGGCAATGTGGCTTCAAAGGCCATTGCCGTTCTTGCTTCGGGGGATCCCGGAGTCTTCGGCATCCTGGAATTTCTCAAGAGAAATCTTCCCGGTGTGGAGTTGGATGTGATCCCGGGAATCAGTTCTTTCCAGTATCTCTGTTCAAAACTGAAAATAAGCTGGCATGATGTTGAAATCATCAGTCTCCACGGCAGGGAGCAGGAGAACCTGGCAGAAACCATAAAAGCCGCTGGAAAAGTGGCGGTTTTCACCGGGGGAAAATCTTCTCCCGGCAGCATATGCAGGGAACTGGTCCAGCGGGGGCTTAAAGGGATAACCGTGACGGTGGGGGAAAATCTTTCCTATGAAGGAGAGAGAATCATCGCCGGAACTCCGGAAGAAATTGCGGAAATGAACTTTGCCAGCCTTTCCATCCTGCTGGTGGAATACAAAAGGGAAGATACCGCCGGGGAAGAAGTCTGGAATTATTCAACGGGGGGCATACCGGATCCTCTGTTTGTGAGGGGCCAGGTGCCCATGACAAAGGAAGAGGTCAGGGCGGTAACCTTGTCCAAGCTCCGGTTGAAGGAAGGCTGTACCGTGTATGACATCGGGGCGGGAACAGGCTCCGTTTCCATCGAGTGCGGTCTGAAATGCCCGGGAGGAACGGTATATGCAATTGAGAAGGAACCGGAGGCCCTTGAACTAATCCGTAAAAACATCCATAAGTTCAAGGTGGACAACGTAAGCGTAGTGGAAGGAACCGCCCCGGAGGCGCTGAAAAACCTTCCGGAGTCCGACCGGGTTTTTATCGGAGGCACCGGTGGAAACATGGAAGTCCTGCTGGACAGCATCCGGGAATTCAAAAAACCTGTGCGGGTGGTAGTGAATGCCGTAGCCCTGGAATCGGCTTACGAAGCCATCAGCGGCATGGAGGCAAAAGGTTACCGGGACGTGGAAATCGTTTGCGTGTCGGTATCACGGGGCAAAACCGCCGGGACCAAGCACCTGATGCAGGCCCTCAATCCCGTATACATCATCAGCGGAGAGTGGCCGGGCGGCGACAGTCCTCAACGTGAAAAAGATTGACACAATTGGCTGAGGTACATCGGCATTGTTTATTCCGAAAAGGCTTCAAAGCACCCAGTGCAGAGGAAAACAGAAGATCATTGGCACGAAAGTAAGAGGACCTTCCTCACGGGTCATTCCAGTATGTTTCCCATTACTTTACTGCCTCGAAGTATTCCTCATAGAGTGAAGCCTTTTCTCCATAAAAAATGCCATATACCTCATGAATGAAGGAAAACATTGATTGCATATGAATGGACTGAACAACGTCATCAATCTCTTAAGGACGTTGTTCGGTCGCCGCGTGAAAGCGTGGCGCGCAGGCATAACCTGCGTAAGCTTATGCCGGATTCATTCCGGAATAAGCGTTTACTAAGTTTGAAAGGACGGACGGCCGGATTGAAAAACCAAAGCAAAGAAAAGGGGAAGCTGTACGGCGTGGGAGTCGGTCCCGGCGACCCGGAACTGATGACGTTGAAGGCAAAGCGGATATTGGAGGAGGCAAATTTTGTAGCCATTCCCAAAACCGCCTCCCACAGGCCCAGCCAGGCGTTAACCATCGCCCGGGGGGTTGTGGGAAAGGAAAAAGCCATCCTTGAGCTGCATTTTCCCATGAGCTATGATGAAAAAATCCTTGGAGACAGCTGGAGGACTGCCGTCCTGCAGGTGAAGGAAAAGCTGGACGGGGGCGGGGATGTGGCCTTTATAACCCTTGGAGACCCCACGGTTTACAGTACCTATATGTATATTCACAAGACCTTGAAGGAAGAAGGCTATCGAACCGAAATCATACCGGGCATTACTTCCTTCTGTGCGTCGGCGGCCAGGGCGGGAATCAGCCTGGGAGAAAACAGGGAAACCATTGCCGTCATTCCTTCGGCCTATGAGTGTGAAAACCTGGAGGAAATTCTGGAGGGCTTTGACAGTGTCATCCTTATGAAAGTGTCCAAAAACTTTTCCCGGCTGAAGGAAAAGCTGAAAGCCAGAGGGATGCTGGAAAAATCGGTGCTTGTAAGCCGGTGCGGCCTGGAAGACGAGCGGATAGAATTTGACATCGAAGGCGTTGACGAGGGTGAACTCAGCTATTTCACCACCATCATCACAAAAAAAAGCGGGGTAAGGTAATTTGGTATATTTTATCGGAGCGGGCCCGGGAGATCCGGAGCTTATCACCGTAAAAGGAAAAAAAATCCTTGAAAGTGCGGATATCATCATCTATGCGGGATCGCTGGTGAACAGGGAGCTGCTGGCCTGTGCAAAGGCATCCTGTGACATATACGACAGCGCGGCCATGACCCTGGAGGAAGTGGTGGAGGTTATGGTCCGTGGAGTATCCCAAAAGAAGACGGTTGCCCGGGTTCATACCGGTGATCCTTCGGTATATGGGGCGATCCGGGAACAGATGGACTGCCTTGAAAAAAGGGGAATCCCTTATGAGGTGATTCCCGGGGTCAGCTCCTTTCTTGCCGCCGCCGCCGCGTTGAAGAAAGAATATACCCTTCCCGGCGTTACTCAGACCGTCATCCTTACAAGGATGGAAGGCAGGACGGAGGTGCCGGGGAGGGAATCCATCGAGGCCCTGGCAGCCCATAGCGCAACCATGGTCATCTTTCTGAGCACGGGAATGCTGGAGCAGCTGGTGCAAAGGCTTATGACCGGTTATGGGCCGGATACTCCCGTGGCGGTGGTATACAAAGCCTCCTGGCCGGAACAGAAAATCCTGCGGGGAACCCTTGAGAATATCGTGGAAACCGTAAAAAATGAGGGCATCAGAAAAACGGCCCTTGTGGTGGTGGGAAATTTTCTCGGGGACGAGTATGAATTGTCAAAACTTTATGATAAGAATTTTACCCATGAATTCAGGAGTGCCACAGAATGAAAACCGCAGTCATCGGCCTTACAAAAAACGGAAGCCGGCTGGCCGGAAAAATCGGGAAAGCACTTCCGGCCCACATCTATATAAACGAAGCTTTTATGAAAGAGGCTGAAGAGGAGGGCGTACAAGCCATCACGGGAAGTCTTTCCTCTCTGGTGGAGAAGCTTTTTGGCGCTTATGACGCCCTGGTTTTTGTCATGGCCTGCGGAATCGTTGTAAGGACCATTGCACCCCATATAAAGTCCAAACTCACCGACCCGGCGGTGGTGGTGCTGGATGAGAAGGGCCGGCATGCCATCAGTCTGCTGTCCGGCCATGAGGGAGGAGCCAACCGGCTGGCCCGGAAGGTCGCGGAAATATCCGGAGGGACCGCCGTCATAACCACCGCTACCGATGTGAATCAGGTCGTTGCCTTTGACGCCTTTGCCGCAGAAAACGGCCTTGCCGTGGAAAACAGGGAGGCTTTGAAGCACATCAGCTCCGAACTGGTCAACGGAGGCAAGGTGGGCTTTTACAGTGACTATCCCGTAAAAGGCAGCCTTCCGGAGAATTTGAAGGTGCTGGCAGCCCGGGGGGATGTGGAAGCTTACGACGGAAGATATGCGGTGATGCTGACCAACAGGACGGATATAAATACCCGGAGCAGCAACATACTGGTTTTAAGGCCCAGAAATCTTATCCTGGGTATCGGCTGCAGGAAGGGTACCGGCAGCAGACAGATCAGGGAGTTCATTGAGGAATTTATGCGGAGCAGCAACCGGAGTTTTCTTTCAGTCAAATGCCTTGCCACCATCGATTTGAAAAAGGATGAACCGGGGCTGGCGGAGTTTTGCCGGGAAACGGGCATGGAATTGAAAATCATAGGGCGTGAAGCCATTGTCGGCATTGAGAAGGAGTTCACCTGCTCCGACTTTGTCAAACAGCAGGTGGGAGTGGCCAGCGTGGCGGAGCCATGCGCCGTGCTTGCTTCCACCGGGGGCAGGCTGGTATGCAGGAAGAAGGCGTACCGGGGGATTACTCTGGCCATGGCCGAAGAGGACAGGGAGTACAGCTTATGAACATTTATGTCTCAGGAATAAATTATAGATCAACCCCCATTGAAATCCGGGAAGGACTAAGCTTTGATACTGACGGACAGAGGCTGGCCCTTGACAGCATAAGCAGGCTGCCCCTGGTTTCCGAATGCGTACTGGTGTCCACCTGCAACCGGACGGAAGTCTACATTTACTCCGAGTCCGGGAATTTTGACGTTTCAACGGTTGAAAGAGTTCTTTGCGGCATTAAGGGCCTCGACCCCTATGCCTATAAAAAATATTTTTACACCTACTGCGGTGCAAAAGCCGTAAAGCACCTTTTCAACGTGGCCTGCGGCCTGGACTCCATGGTGCTGGGGGAGGACCAGATTCTGGGGCAGGTAAAAAGCGCCTATGACCTTTCCCTTGAAGCGGGCGCCAGCTCCAACGTGCTCAATGTGCTCTTCCGTGATGCCGTCACGGCGGCAAAAAAAATTAAAACCAATACGGAACTGTCGAAAAAATCCGTTTCCATCGGCTCTCTTGCAGTAAAGCTCCTGGTGGAGGTTTTTGAAGGGAAACTGGAGGACAAATGCGCCCTTGTCATCGGCGCTGGAAAGATGGGGGCCATCGCTTTAAAAAACCTCTGCTCCAGGGGTGTGGGCAAAATTTATGTCACAAACAGGTCCCACGGCAAAGCGGAGGACCTGTCAAAAATTTATAAATCCGTGCTGCCCATCGAATATGGGGACAGGTACTCGGTGATTGATGCCTGCGATATGATTATCAGCTCCACCGCAAGCCCCCACTATACCATTACCAGGGACATGCTGGAGAAATCCGCCGGAACGGAAAAAGAGAGGGTTTTCGTGGATCTGGCGGTCCCCATGGACATCGACAGGTCGGTAACGGAGCTTCCCGGCGTCCGTTATTTCAATATTGACGGCCTCAAGGCGGTTATGCAGGAAAACCTGGAGGTAAAAACCTCCGAGGCGGCGAAAGCCGGAGAAATCATAAAAGAATTTGTTGAAGAATATGAAAAGTGGTATGAATTCAGAAGTGCGCTCCCTGTGGTGAAAGAGGTGCAGAATTTTACCGAGGACGTGGTGAATGAGCGGATTGCCGGTACTCTTGCCAGGCTGAAAAGCGCCAGCGAGGAGGACCGGGAGCTTATCACGGCAGCGATGAAGAATACGGTGAATGAAATTATGGATAAATTGGTGTACAGCATAAGGAAGCACGGCAGCAAAGACGATATCCGGGCCTACTTCAAATGTCTGGGTGATGTAATGAAGGAGAATTGACACAATGGGCAGGATCTATGTGGTGGGGATGGGCCCCGGCAGCATGGCGGACATGACGCCAAGGGCCAAAGAGGCCATCGGCGGGGCCGATGAAATTGTGGGATACAGCACCTATATTGAATTGATAGAGAAGCATTTTCCCGGAAAAACCTTTGTCAGCTCGGGAATGACAAGAGAGGTTGAGCGCTGTGAGATGGTCCTCAAAAAGGCGCTGGAGGGAAAAAACGTAGCGCTGGTCAGCAGCGGGGACAGCGGGATATACGGCATGGCGGGGATCATGCTGGAGGTCGTCAACAGGAGCGGGCAAAAGGTGGACGTTGAGGTCATTCCCGGAATCACGGCTGCCAGTGCTGCGGCTGCGGTCCTTGGAGCGCCCCTCATGCACGATTTTGCGGTGATCAGCCTCAGTGACCTTTTGACACCCCTGGAGCTGATTTTCAAAAGGGTCGAACTGGCGGCACAGGGGGATTTCGTCCTGTGCCTGTACAACCCGAAGAGTAAAAGCCGCACCGGGTACATCGACACCGCCAGGGATTTGCTTTTGAAACACCGGGGGCCGGAGACGCCGGTGGGGATTGTAAGAAATGCCGGCAGGGAAAATGAAGCCTGTGATATTACGACCCTCAAAAATATGCCGGAGTTTGAAATCGATATGTTTACCCTGGTAATCATCGGAAACTCACAGAGCTATGTGGAAAACGGAAGGCTTATTACGCCGAGAGGCTACAGGGGGATGGGGAAAAAATAGAACGAGGTATTGGAGATATGCCGGGGATCATGGTGATCGCAGGAACCGTTGATGCCAGAGCCATCATCGGGGAGCTTGTAAAAGAATACAGCGGTGTGGTGGCTACGGTGACGACGGACTATGGCAGGGAACTGCTGAAAGGGTATGCGGGTCTTGAAGTATACAGGGGAAAGCTTGATGGACCGGGGATGGAGAGCTTTATCGGCGAAAGAGATATCCGGTGCCTTGTGGACGCTTCCCACCCCTTTGCCAGGGAGGCCTCGGAAAATGCCCTTGCCGCATGCTCCGCCAGGGCTATACCTTATCTGCGGTATGAAAGGCGGAGCGTAGAGGGAGAGTGGGGCACCGTTCTGAAGGTCAAAAGCTTTGAAGAGGCGGCGGAAGCTGCCGGCAGGCTTGAGGGCAATATTCTTCTGACGGTTGGGAGCAATCAGATAAAGCTTTTCACGGAAGCCGTCAAAGACTATAAAGAAAGGCTTTTTGCCAGAATACTGCCTGACAGCAAAATGATGGCCCGGTGCGAAGCGGCAGGACTGACGGCCCGGAACCTGATCGCCATGAAAGGTCCCTTTTCGGTGGAAATGAATGTGGAGCTGCTGAAATACTGCGGCGCTTCCATTTTGGTTACAAAGGAAAGCGGACGGGAAGGCGGCATGCCTGAGAAGCTGGAAGCAGCCGAGAGGCTCGGTGTCAGGGTCATTTTGGTAGAACGGCCGGAAGTGGCATATACCAATAAGGTGGAAAGTATTGAGGAGGTTCTGGCTTTTGTCAGGCAGCAGAGGGGATTGGAGCGTAAGAAATGAAGAGGGTAATCAGAGTGGGTACCAGGGAAAGTGCCCTGGCCATGGCCCAGAGCAAATGGGTGATCAACGAAATTAAAAAGAAGTTTCCCCGGTATGAATTTGAATTGGTGGGGATACGGACCAGCGGAGACATGCTGCTGGACGTGAGGCTGGACAAGATTGGCGGCAAAGGCCTGTTCATCAAAGAACTGGAGAATGCATTAATCAATAAATCCATCGACATTGCCGTCCACAGCATGAAGGACCTGCCCGCTCAGCTGCCTGAAGAACTGACAATTGCGGCCATATCCAGAAGGGAAGATCCCAGGGACGCCCTGATTTCAATAAAGCATGAGAGGCTGGAACAGCTTGAGCCGGGCGCTGTCATAGGAACAAGCAGCCTACGGAGGGAAATCCAGCTTCTACAGATGAAGCCGGGGCTGAACTTCAAGACCTTGAGAGGAAACGTGCTCACCAGGCTCGATAAACTGGCGGGGAATGAATTTGACGCCATCGTACTGGCGGTGGCAGGGTTAAAAAGGCTTGGCATTGAGGATAAGTGCCGTCAGGTATTTTCCGTTGAGGAGATCATTCCTGCGGTAGGCCAGGGAGCCCTTGGAATAGAGACAAGAAGGGATGAAGACATCGGGTACCTCCTGGAGAGTGTGCACCATGAGGAGTCGGCGCTGGCGGTGAAGGGGGAACGGGCTTACATGATAAAGCTCAACGGGGGATGCAGTACGCCTGTGGCCGCCCATGCAGTGATTGAAAAAGATCGCATGAAGATCTGCGGAATATTTGCTCCCGAGGATAAATCCAGGGTGTGGAGGGCGACCGTGGAGGGAAACAAGTATGATGCGGCGGCATTGGGTGAAAAGCTGGCTGCACTGATAACGGAAGGCAGGGGTGAGTGATGGCTGGAGCTGGCATGGTTTATATTATCGGCGCGGGACCGGGGGACTACAAGCTTTTGACGCTCAAAGCGGCAGAGTGCATCGGTAAGGCGGATGTGGTGGTCTATGACAGGCTGGTGAATGCCAGAATACTGAACCTGGCAAAAAAGACCGCCGAACTTTTGTACGTGGGAAAGGAACCCCACCATCATGCGGTACCCCAGGAAAAAATCAATGAAATTCTTGTGAACAAGGCGCTGGAAGGCAGAACCGTAGCCCGTGTCAAGGGCGGAGACCCATTCCTCTTCGGAAGAGGGGGAGAAGAAGCGGAAGCCCTGCAGGAGCGGGGGATTCCCTTTGAGATCATTCCGGGAATTACTTCCGCAATTGCCGCCCCTGCTTATGCGGGAATACCGGTTACCCACAGGGATTACTGTTCCTCCCTCCACATCATCACAGGGCATGAAAGGCCGGGAAGGGAAAGCAGCTTCATTGATTATGAAACGGTAGCCAAACTGGAAGGGACCCTGGTTTTTCTCATGGGACTGAAAAAGCTTCCGGAGATATGCAGCAGGCTTATGGAGTCGGGGAAAGACCCCACAACTCCCGCCGCCGTGATCGAAAGAGGCACTGCTCCCTCCCAGAGGACGGTTTCGGGAACCCTTGGAACGATTGCGGAAATTGCTTTACGGGAAGGAATACGGTCCCCTGCCGTTACGGTGATCGGAGGAGTGGCAGGCCTTGGGGAAAAGCTTGGCTGGTTTCCCCGGGGCGGACTGGCAGGAAAAAGGGTTCTTGTGACCAGGTCAAGGGAACAGGCAAGCAAGCTGGCCCGGAGGATTGAAGAGGAAGGTGGGGAGGTCATTGAATTTCCCACCATAAAAATTTTGGAGCCCCAGGATTACACTGTGGTGGACAGGGCTTTAAAGGAGTTGAAGGAATACCGGTGGCTGGTTTTCACCAGTGTAAACGGTGTTGCCTTTTTCTTCAAAAGGATGCGGGAAAACAGGATGGATATCCGCAGCCTGCAGGGGATAAAACTATGTGCCGTGGGGGAAGCCACCGCGGAGGAATTGAACAAGCTGGGGCTGCTGGTGGAATACATGCCTCCAAGCTATACTTCGGGGGTGCTGCTGGAGGGCCTGGTGAAAACAGTCCTGCCGGGGGAACAGCTTCTGGTTGTGCGGGGGGAAATTGGAGGCGAAACCTTGCTGGAGGGTTTGAAAGCCGCCAAGGTGCCTGCCCGGGAAATTGTGGCCTACAGGACCCTGCGGGAGGACCCGGACAGGGACGAAATACTGGATTTACTGGAGAAAAAGGAGATTGATTATATCACCTTTACCAGTTCCTCAGCCGTAAAAAATTTCTCTGCCATTATAGGCAGGGAAAACCTGGGGGAGCTTTCGGGGGCAAGGATTGCATGCATCGGTCCGGTTACGCTGGAGACGGCCAGACAAGAGGGCATGAGTGGAGCCGTCATGGCCGGCGTTTATACCATCGAGGGGCTGGTGAACAAGCTGATGGAGCTGGAAGACGGAGGGAAAGATGGAACTGATTAAAAGACCCAGAAGACTGCGAACAAGCGAAGGAATGAGAAAATTAACGAGGGAAACGGGCCTTCAGGCGGAGGACTTCATCTATCCCCTTTTTGTGGTGGAAGGCAGGGGAGTCAAACGGGAAATTCCTTCCATGCCGGGTGTCTTTCACTTATCCCTGGACAACCTCCTGAGGGAACTGGAGGAGGTTCAAAAACTGGGCATCCCCGGCGTTTTGCTTTTTGGAATCCCCGATGCCAAGGATGAGGCAGGTTCCGGGGCTTATGACGAAAACGGCGTCGTACAAAAGGCACTGAGAGCTGCCAAAAAGGAGTTTCCCGGGCTTTTGCTCATCGCCGACGTCTGCCTGTGCGAGTATACCAGCCACGGGCATTGCGGCATCATTGAGGCGGGGAAAATTGCCAACGACCGGTCGGTGGAACTGATCGCAAAATCCGCCTTGAGCTATGCGGAAGCGGGAGCGGATATTCTTGCTCCCTCGGACATGATGGACGGAAGGGTGGGAGCCATCCGGAGGCTTCTGGACGGTGAGGGCTTTGAGGATAAAGCAATCATGGCCTACAGTGCCAAATACTCCTCCTCCTTTTACGGACCCTTCCGGGAGGCGGCAAATTCAAAGCCCGCCTTTGGAGACCGGAAGAGCTACCAGATGGACTATTCCAACCTCCGGGAGGCCATGCGGGAGGTGGAACTGGATATTGAAGAGGGGGCCGACATGGTGATTGTGAAGCCGGCCCTGGCATACCTGGATGTGGTCAGCGAAGTACACCGGCGCTTTGACGTGCCTGTGGCGGCCTACAATGTGAGCGGTGAATATTCCATGATCAAGGCCGCCGCGTTAAATGGCTGGATTGATGAAAAAGGCGCCGTGCTGGAGTCTCTTACGGCCATCAAACGGGCGGGAGCAAAGATTATCATCACCTATTTTGCAAAGCAGGCCGCCCTGTGGCTGGAAAGGCGAAAAGAGGGATAGAATATGGAAAGAAAAAGGTCGGAAGAGTTGTTTGAAAAGGCAAACCGGATCATCCCGGGCGGTGTGAACAGTCCCGTGAGGGCCTTCAAGGCCGTGGGACTGAGGCCTCCCTTTATAAAGAGGGCCGCCGGTTCAAAAGTGTTTGACGAAGACGGCAACGAATACATCGACTATGTGGGCTCCTGGGGGCCCATGATCCTCGGACACGCGCATCCGGAGGTCATCGAGGAGATAAAAAGGACCGCCGGGGAAGGGACAAGCTTTGGGGCTCCCACGGAAAAGGAAGTGGAGCTGGCGGAGTTGATTTGCCGGGCGGTCCCGTCGGTGGAAATGGTCCGGATGGTGAGCTCCGGGACGGAAGCCGTCATGAGCGCAATCCGCCTTGCCAGGGGTTACACGGGAAGGGATAAGGTACTGAAATTTGAGGGCTGCTATCACGGACACTCGGACGGGCTGCTGGTAAAGGCCGGGTCCGGTGCCCTTACGGCCGGGGTTCCGGACAGTGCCGGTGTGCCGGCAGATTATGCCCGGAATACACTGACGGCTTCCTACAACGACTGCGGGGAGTTAAAAGCCCTGTTTGAAACGGTGGGAAAGGAACTGGCCGCGGTTGTTGTGGAACCTGTGGCGGGGAATATGGGAGTGGTGCTCCCGGATATTGAGTTTCTGAGGCTTCTCCGGGGCCTGACGGAGCAATGCGGGGCCCTGCTGATCTTCGACGAGGTGATTACCGGTTTCCGCCTGGCTTATGGCGGGGCCCAGGGTTATTACGGAATAATTCCCGACCTTACCACCTTCGGAAAAATCATTGGAGGGGGAATGCCGGTGGGCGCTTATGGAGGGCGGAAAGATATCATGGAGATGATTTCTCCCTGCGGCCCCGTTTACCAGGCGGGAACCCTGTCGGGAAATCCTGTTGCCATGGCTGCCGGGATAAAAACACTGCAAATCCTGCGGGATAATCCCTCCATCTATGAAGCGGCGGGCAGGAAGGCCCAAAGCCTGGAAAACGCATTTTTGAACTGTTCCGGCAGATACGGCATTCCTTTGAAGGTGAACAGGGCCGGCTCGGTTTTAAGCGCCTTTTTTACCGGAGAGGATGTAATAAACTACAAAACCGCCGTCAAGGCGGATACCCGGAGATTTGCAAAATATTTTGCCGGGATGCTGGAGGGTGGCGTGTACATCGCTCCTTCCCAGTTCGAAGCCCTGTTCCTGTCGGCGGCACATACCGACGGGGACATTGAAAGAACCATTGAGGTTATGGAAAAGGCATTTGCCGCATTAGGATAAAATATGAAACGGAGAGATACGATGAACGGAATTTTAATCTTGGCACACGGAAGCAAAAGACAGGAGACGGAAGAAATCCTCAGTTCACTGGTGGAAAAGGTCAGAAAAAAGACAGGAGCGGAGCTTATTGCCCCGGCATTCCTCCAGTTTTCCGACATGAGCCTTGAAAAAGGCGTCGATCAACTGGTACAGGAGGGTGCGAGAACGGTCTGTATCGTGCCCATGTTTATTTTCGACGGCATGCATGTCACCTATGACATCCCCGAAGAACTGGAGGGAATCAAGGCCAAATATCCGGAAGTGGAAATCCGGATGAGCAGCCACATCGGAGACGACGACAAGCTGGCGGAGATTATCGTCGACAGGATAAACTCCATCGCATGAGCCGCGGGGGTATGGAGGTCAACGTTTATGACAGGTGAAGCACAGGCTTTGAAGGGAGGCGGAAACAATCCCGGGTTCCGCTCAAAAAGCATCATGGTACAGGGCACAGCCTCCTCCGTAGGAAAAAGTGTCATCACCGCCGGACTTTGCAGGATATTCAAGCAGGATGGCTATGAGGTGGCTCCCTTCAAGTCCCAGAACATGGCGCTCAATTCCTTCATCACCCGGGAGGGAAAGGAAATGGGAAGGGCCCAGGTAGTCCAGGCGGAGGCTGCGGGCAAGGAGCCTTCCATTGAGATGAACCCCATCCTTTTAAAGCCCACCACCGACAAAAAGGCCCAGGTCATCCTCCAGGGCCAGGTGTTCGGCAATATGTCGGCGGTGGAATACCATGATTTCAAGCCCAGACTGGCGGATATGGTCAGGGAGGTATATGACGGCCTGGCGGCGAAGAATGACATTGTGGTTCTGGAGGGGGCGGGAAGTCCCGCGGAAATAAACCTCCGGGACAAGGACATCGTGAATATGGGGATGGCCGGGATTGCGGACAGCCCTGTCATTCTGGTGGGCGATATTGACAAAGGGGGAGTTTTTGCCTCCCTTGCAGGCACCATGCTGCTGCTTTCCGAGGAGGAAAAGGCAAGGGTGAAGGGCGTCATCATCAATAAGTTCCGGGGGGATGTGGAAATACTGAAACCCGGCCTCAAAATGCTTGAGGACATCATCAAAGTCCCGGTCCTTGGGGTCCTCCCCTATACAAAGCTGAACATCGAGGATGAGGACAGCCTTGCGGAAAAATTTGCGGCGGCGGGCCGTTCCACAAAGGCGGGAATTGACATCGCCGTGGTGAAAACTCCCCGCATGTCCAATTTTACCGATTTCAACGCACTGGAAAACCTGGAGGATGTGGAGGTCCGCTATGTAGACAGGCTTTCGGAGCTTGGCAGTCCGGATGTCATCCTGCTGCCCGGTTCGAAGAATACCATCGAGGACATGCTTTTCCTTCGGAATTCCGGCATGGAGCAGGAAATAAAAAGGCTTCATGAGAAAGGTGCCGTCATTTTTGGAATTTGCGGCGGCTATCAGATGCTGGGCCGGGAAATCGAAGATCCCTGCAGGACGGAGTCGGATTTGCTGAAGATCGGTGGAATGGGGCTTCTCAACACAAAAACCCTGTTCCGGCAAAGGAAGACAACGACCCAGGTGAGCGGAGCCGTTACGGAAGGCTGCGGTTTGCTGGAGGGCTTGAAAGGCAGCCGGATGGAAGGCTATGAAATCCATATGGGAACAACGGAATATCTGGAAGACTGCCGGACCTTTCTTGTCATCGACCGGGTGCTGGAAAAAGAGGAGACCTCCGTGGGTGGCATCACCAACAAAGAAGGAAACGTATTCGGAACTTATATCCATGGGATTTTCGATAATCTGGACTTTACAAGGGGGTTCATCAATAACCTCAGAAGGCGGAAGGGGCTGGCGGGGCTTGAAAACGCCGGAGTTCATGACTTCAAGGCATATAAGGATCTGCAGTATGACAGGCTGGCAGATATGCTGAGGGCAAACCTGGATATGGATAAGATATATGAAATTGCGGGGCTGAAGAAGAGGGAACAGCTGTGACAGGGGACGGTTCTTTGACACATTCTGTTGTGATGGGGGACGGCCAGTGTGAAAACTATTTGTTTTCATCCGTTTTGCTGTGACAATGAGTCATCGTTGTTCCCAACTTCAAGCATCCGCAGGCAGTAGATGGGAAGAGTCCTTAACCTTGATGCACCGGCAGCAACGGTGCCCCAAAAGCAGGAGTATCCCCTGAACAAAGGAGGTCCCCTTTTGACGGAATATCTGATTCTGGATGTAGTAATTGCATATTGTATTGACTTGATGGTAGGGGACCCCTACTGGCTTCCCCATCCCGTCAGGTTCATCGGAGCACTGATAAAAAGAACGGAGAACTTCCTGAGAAAATCCGTAAAAGCAGGTGGGCAGGAAGGAGAAAAGGCAGCCGGAGCCGAACGGCGTGCAGGCATTGTGCTGATGGTCTTTGTGGTTGCCGTGGCCTTTTCGGTTGTTCTGCTCCTGTTGAAGCTTGCTGCGCTAGTCCATCCCCTGGCTTTTCATGGGGTAAACATCTATTTTATTTATTCCGCCCTGGCCGCCAGGTGTCTTGGGGATGAAGCCGGCAAGGTATACAGGGCCCTGGAGTCGGGGGACATGGACCGGTCAAGGAAGCAGCTGGCAATGCTGGTGGGCAGGGACACCGAAGGGCTGGATGAAAAGGAAATCATCCGGGGAGTGGTGGAGACAACGGCGGAAAATACGGTGGACGGCGTGATTTCACCGCTGTTTTATGCTCTGGCGGGTTCTGTTGCGGGATTGGGTGCCCCACTGGTCTATGCTTTCAAGGCAATCAGCACCCTGGATTCCATGGTGGGCTACATGAATGAAAAGTATATCCACCTGGGAAGGGCTTCGGCAAAAACCGATGACGCGGCGAATTACCTCCCTGCAAGGCTGTCGGGAATTTTGATGCCGTTGGGTGCTTTTCTCTGCGGCCTTGATTTCAAAAAAAGCTTTGTGATCATGCTGCGTGACAGGAGAAATCACAAAAGCCCCAACTGTGCCTATCCTGAGGCTGCCACCGCCGGAGCGCTGGGCATAAGGATCGGAGGGACCAACGTATACTTCGGCAAAGCGGTGGAGAAACCCACCATTGGAGACCCGGACAGGGAAATCGACAAAAAGGATATTCCCAGGACCGTCAGGCTCATGCATGTCAGTTCCGCTCTTGCCTTGCTGCTGGGTGCACTGGCGGCACTGGCACTTATAAAGGTGATTTATTAAGGAGACCAAATGCACAAAGGGAAAATAAATCCTCACGGAGGAGATATCTATAAGGCTTCGGAAAGGTATGGCATATCCACGGAAGACTTGCTGGACTTCAGTGCCAATATCAATCCCCTGGGCGTACCGGACAAGCTCAGGGAGCTTATCCTTTCGAGACTGGACAGCCTGACCAGCTATCCGGACCCGGACTGCGGGAGCCTGAAAGCCGGGATTTCGGCCTACCTGGATGTGCCGGGGGAAAATATCATTGTGGGAAACGGCGCCTCGGAAATCATTTTTTTGCATTTGGACGTTTTAAGGCCCGGGAAGATCCTCATTCCGGCCCCCACCTTTTCCGAATATGCCGCCGCAGCAGGGCGCACAGGAGCCAGCATCCGCTATCACAGGCTCAGGGAGGAAAATGATTTCAGGCTGGACATGGAGGAGCTGCTGGGAGAACTGGAAAAGGACATGGATGTGGTAATGCTGTGCAACCCCAACAACCCCACGTCGGCTTTAATTGCAAAGGAGGAGCTGCTGCGCCTGGCGGAGTCTTCAAAAAGCAAAGGCATCCACGTGATCATCGATGAAGCTTTTATCGAAATGACAGAGGTCGGGAACGGCAATTCCATGGTGGAATACTGTAAATATTACGACAATCTGTTTGTTATCCGGGCATTTACGAAGCTTTTCGCCATTCCCGGCTTACGGCTGGGCTATGGCATCGGAAACTCCGGGCTTGTGGGCAGGATGTGGGACAACAAGCTGCCCTGGTCGGTAAACGGTCTCGCCTGCTCTGTGGGAGAATTTCTTGGGGTTTCGGGCGAGTACCGGGAGAAAACCTCCCAATGGCTTTGCCGAGAGCTGTCCTGGTTTTACGGAGAGCTTCAAAAGCTCCCGGGGATAAAAGTCTATAAACCTGAGACAAATTTTGTTCTGTTAAAGCTTACGGAAGGTACCATGACTTCCTCCGAGCTTAAAGACCGTATGGCATCGAAGGGTGTGCTGATCAGGGATGCGGGCAATTTTGAATTTCTGGACGGAAGCTTTGCCCGGCTGGCTGTAAAGGACAGGGCCAGCAATATCCGGGCCCTGGAAACGTTCCGGCAGGTGCTGGCCTCTGCGGTGCCGCGATAAATACTGTATAAGGGGCAAATTTTAACTGTATGGTGTCAAAAAGGCATTGTTTATTCTCCAAAAGGCTTTTAAGACCCCAGCATGGAGAAGGACAACAGAAAATGATATAGAGAGCAATGGAGGATAATATGGGCAGGTTGATACTGGTTACCGGCGGTGCCAGGAGCGGTAAAAGCTCCTATGCGGAAGAACTGGCCGGAGGCTTTGGCGACAATGTATTGTATATCGCCACGTCGATACCCTTTGATGAGGAAATGAAGGAGCGGGTGAAAAAGCACAGGGAGCGCAGGCCTTCCGACTGGGAGACCCTCGAGGCCTATAAGGACCTGGACAGGCATGTGGAAGGGAGGCTGGCGACAAAATCCGCCGTGCTGCTGGACTGCATCACCGTGATGGCTGCCAACCTGATGCTGGAAAAATGCCCGGACCTGGACAAGCTGGACGATAGGGCCGCCGAAGAGGTTGAGAAGCATGTGCTGCTTCAGATAAACTCGCTTCTGGAGGCCGTCAAGGCTTCACCGGTCCCCTTTGTTGTGGTCACCAATGAAATCGGAATGGGCGTGGTACCGGAGCACAAGTCGGCGAGAGTCTTCCGCGATGTGGCGGGCCGGGGGAACCAGGTGCTGGCGCGAACGGCGGACGAAGTATACCTGTGCGTTTCGGGAATTCCCGTGAAGATAAAATAGTACTACTTTGTTATATTGGTAAAAGGCATTATTTATGGAAAAAAGGCTTCACTCTATGAGGAATGCTTCGAGGCACAAAACCAATGGGAAACAGACTGGGATGACCCGAAAGTAAGGACCTCTTACTTTCGTGCCAATGATCTTCTGTTTTTAATTGCACTGAGTGCTTTGAAGCCTTTTTGGAATAAACAATGCCATTTTAACATAGTACAAATAGTTTGCCGCAGCTAGAAATAAATTGTATGGGTTAATGAGGAAGAAAATATGGTATATTTAAAGCGCTTTGTACTGATGGTGCAGTTTCTCACAACGATACCCCTTCCCGTGAAGCTGGAGGTTAAGGAAGAGGACTTTGGCAAGGGGCTTGTGTTTGCCCCTGTGGTGGGGCTGCTGCTGGGCTGTATCCTGGCGGGGGCCTATTTCCTTTTGAGCTTTTTGTTTCCTGCTGCTGTTACTTCCGTACTGGTGATGGTTGTTTACATCCTGCTGACGGGAGGAATCCACCTGGATGGCCTGGGGGATACCTTTGACGGCATTTTCTCCAACCGGCCCAGGGAAAAGATGCTGGAAATCATGCGGGACAGCAGGGTGGGCACCAATGCCGTGCTGGCCGTTGCCAGCCTGCTGCTTTTGAATAGTGCACTCCTGGCCTCTTTTGACGGACAAAGTGCAGTCTATGTATTGGTGCTCATGCCGGCCGCCGGAAGAATAGGCTCCCTGCTGGGGTCGGGAATATCCACCTATGCCAGGAGCGGCGCCGGACTGGGCAAATCCTTTATCGAGTACTGCGGCAAAAGAGAAGTGATTGCCGGTACAATCATTTATGGGATGATCTTTTATGCGGTAAAAGGACTGGAAGGGCTGCTGTGGTGCACCATCCCCTACGCTGCGGCCATTGCCTCGACGAAATTTTTCAGCAGGAAGATCGGTGGAACCACAGGGGATATTCTGGGGGCGGTCTGTGAGATCAATCAAACGCTGTTTCTGGCAGCGGCCTATCTGTTTATAAAGCTGTAGGGAAACACTGCATGAAACGAAAAGTTCTTTGAATTTTGCAAATCACCTTGACAGGCATATACTTTTCACAATCTCTACGGCGCTGTCGATATGACAGGGCAGAGGCTCGTTCTTCACCCCGGCGATATCGATATTGCAGCGATTCAATGGAATCAAAACCTTTCTGGCGGGACTTTCGGAAACCGCTTTTGCCATGAGGGGAGTCAGCTCGCCCAGCATGGAATTTGCCGCGATGATCCCGATGACACCGACGATGATGTCCACCTTTGCCGCATTATAAACGATGGCATTTTCACCGGAAGCACCCTCATGTGCTCCCGCCTTAAGCATCAAAGCGGCGGCGAGGGCATTGGTACCCAGGGCAAGGATGGATACATCCTCCGGAAGTTCTTTTCTCAGCTTTTCTACAACGGTCTTGCCGATTCCTCCGCCCTGACCGTCAATTACTGCGATACGCATGTCGTCCTCCAAAAATTTATTTCTATGAAAAAAACGAGGGCAAGTTCTCCCCTCGTTTTATTTACCTTCTTTTTGGCTTGGTTTTCATTGAGTTGAGGTGCTTGTCAGCAGAGCGCATTAAAAAGAAAAACAAGGCTCCCAGAGCCACAATCATTCCTAAAGCAATGTATATCGACGGATTCACCGTGATCACCCCCAAAAAACAGAATGCAAAAATTCTATCATAAAAAAGGGGTAAAATCAATGGAAAGAAAAAGTTAAAATTGCGTAGAATAATGTCGAAATTTAGTAGTAGAAAATGGAATAAATGTATGATAAAATCCATAAATGAAAATAAATTTTAACTATTTTTGCATAATTAAATGGAAATTGTAAGTTTTAGAAGATGATGAATGTGAAAATAACTTTGTTACAGTAATTACTTCTGCCTCCTATATATATTTTGGAATATAACAACAATGCAACTGGTTTTTCTTTTGAAAAATTGCCTGTGATAGATGGATATAATGCTAGCGGGTAACTTTCCCCTAATTTTTAATGTTTGAAATGTTTTGAAATTATATAGCAAATTCATATAATTTTTTAAGTATAAATTATTCACTCAAAATTTTAAATGTTTAGAGTTTATGATAGGAGTATAGTGAACTATGCCTATTTTTATAGTGAAATTATACTGTGTAGATAATATGATTCACATGGGGAAGAACTGATAAGCTAATAAAAAAGTTAAATTACAATATATAGGGGGAAAAGGCATGCCAAAAGATACAATTTTCAGTTATTTCAATGAGAAATATGGAGAGGATTCAGCCAGGGCACAGAGCTTAGGAACATTCTTTACCGCATTGGCAATGAACGAGGTGGGCAGTC